>JBIOYB010000279.1:0-34933 GCA_044869915.1 Allorhizocola sp. | reverse complement strand
ACCTGGTGAGGGCCTGGTCCTTCACGACGAGCCCGCTGAAGTCCGCGGTGGCGTTGCCGGTGGTGCCGTTGCCGACCGACACCGCCTTGATGGGCAGGCCGTTGGTCTGCGCCACGAGCACCGAGATCGAGTTGCTGAAGCCGAACTGGTACTGCCCGGCGGCGACGGCCGGCAGGATCGCCGCCCCGCCCTGGGCGGTCTGCAGCGTGAGGTCGATCCCCTGTTCGGTGAAGAACCCCTTCTCCTTGCCGAGATAGATCGGGGCGACGTCGACGATCGGGATCACGCCCGCGGTCACCTTGTCCGGCACGCCGGGGGTGCTGGGCGGGGATTTGTTGGAGCCACAGGCCGACACCGCGAGAGCGGCGACGACGACCAAGGCCGCGAACCTTCTATTCATGGTTTCTCCAAGGCGACTTCGTCCAGTCGTTGGTGTAGACGAGGTCGTACGACTTGTCGGTCATCGTGTACCAGATGGCGGCGAGTGAGCCGTCGTCGAGCATGATCTGCTCGCTCTTGCGCCCGCCGAGGATCTCGGCCATGAAGCGGTCGTGCGGCGCGATCTCGGACGCGAGGAAGTTGACGTGGTCCAGGCGCCGCGGCAACACACAAGCTGCTGCGCAGCGTCTTCTACAAGGGACTGGCGGCGGCCGTGGTGGAGGCGCTGGAGGCCGCCCGCGCCGCCGGGCTGCACGACTTGGCTCAGCGCAAACATCGCCGAGGAGCTGACCCGCGCCGACGCGTCAACCCTCGACCGCCTCGTCACCGGCTCGCGGACCCACGCCGTCCGCCGGGCCGGTGAGATGGAGGCGGCGGCGCAACTGCTCGACTCCCTCGGCGTCCCGGCCCGGGTCAGCCGGGCCAGCCGCGACTGGCTCGACGATCTCGCGGCGCGCCAGGGCCGGTGACCCTCTCCGTCACCCGTGCAACAGCTTGATGACCTTCAACGCCAGCTTCGTCCCGCCCGGCGTCCGCCGGAACGTCAGCAGCGGCGGGATGCTTGGCATCCTGCGCTTGGCGATGGACTTCACCCGGGCGAACTCGCGCAGCCCGTCCTGTCCATGGATGCGCCCGAACCCGGAATCGCCCACCCCGCCGAACGGCAGCGCCGGCATCACGGCAAACGAGAACGCGGAGTTGACCGACGTCATCCCGCTGCGCATCCGCTGCGCGATGTCCAGCCCCTGCCCCCGCGAGAAAACGGCCGCACCCAGCCCATACGGCGTGTCGTTGGCGAGCCGGATGGCTTCGTCCACACTGGACACCTTTGTCACCGTCACTGTCGGCCCGAAGGTCTCCTCCCTCACCGCCACCGAATCCTCGGGCACGTCAACCAGGATGGTGGGCTTGACGTACTGCTCCTTGACCGCGTCGGGCCCGCCGAGCAGCGCCCGGCCGCCACTGTCCAGCGCCGCGTCGATGTGCCGCTTGATGATGTCGCGCTGCGCCGGCATGGTGATCGGCCCGATCTGCTCGCCCAGGACGATCCGCTGCGTCTCCTTCACCAGCTTTTCCACGAAGGCGTCGTACACGCGCTCGTGCACATAGGCCCGCTCGATCCCGACGCAGGCCTGCCCGGCGTTGAAGTTGGCGCCCCAGGCCACGGCTTCGGCCGCCGCGTCCACATTGGCGTCCGCGGCCACGATGACCGCGTCCTTGCCGCCGCCCTCGATCAGCACCGGCGTCAGCGTTTCGGCGCACGCCGCCATCACCTTGCGGGCCGTCCCGGGGGACCCGGTGAACGACACCTTGTCCACACCCGACCGGCAGAGCATGGCCCCCACCTCGCCCATCCCGTGCACGATCTGCAGCACCGGCTGCTCGGGCACGACCTCCGCGAAGAGGTCCACATAGAACTGTCCAATCGCGGGCGTGTACTCCGACGGCTTGAACACCACCGCATTCCCGGCCGCCAGCGCATATCCGATCGACCCGACGGGCGTGAAAATGGGGAAGTTCCACGGGCCGATGACGCCGATCACGCCGTATGGCTGGTATTCCTTGTAGCCCACATATTCCGGCTGGAGCAGCGAGCTGCCGACCCGCCTGCGCCGCAACGTTTTCCGGGCGTGCCGGGCCGCCCACGCGATGTGGTCGACCGTCACGACGATCTCGAGGAGCGCCTCGTCGACCGGTTTGCCGCCCTCCCGGTGCATCAGCTCGGCCAGCTCGTGTATCCGCTTGACCAGCAGGCTGCGCCAGCGCAGCAGCCGCCGTTTGCGCTCGGCGTATCCGAGCCCGGCCCACCAGGCCGAGGCCGCCCGAGCGCGGGCCGTCACCGGGGCGAGGTCGGTGGCCACCGGGAATCGGCCCACCTCCTGCCCGCTACGCGGGCTCGTGGAGACGAGCTCGCCATCGATGATCGTGCTGGCTCCGGGAATCGTTGCAACCGTCACGCGCGAAGTCTAAACCTACCCACAAGTAATACGAAAGGTCCTAGATGATCTTCGCGGCCACGAGTGCCGGATCCGGAAGCTCCCCGCGTTTGTACAGGTCATGGAACCTCTCCTGCCCCTCGAAGCTGGCCGCGCGCACCGCCGCCTGCATGCCCGTGTCCATCACTCCCGGATTGACAATCTCCACGGTCGCGCGCTGCGCCAGATGGGCGAAATACTCCTCGCATCCGCGCTTCGTGGCCGAATACACCGACCACCCGTCGATCACCCGATTCGCCGCTCCCGAAGAGATCAAAAGAGTCTTTTCCGGGTACCGCGAAAGAGCTTTTATCAATTCGTTGGTGAGCAGCATCGGGCTCAGGAAGTTTACGTTCACCGCGCGCGCCACGGCCGCCGGATCGAGCTCACCTATGTCGCCGATCGGCTCCACCACGGCCGCATTATGAATCAGCACGACCTCGCCGGCGTCGCCCACGAGCGAGCGCAACTCCAAAGCGCCGGGCAGCCCCTCCGGCCGGGCCAGGTCGCACTCGCGCAAGCGCAGGCGCTCATGCGGGAAGCCGGCCCGCCCTATGCCGAGCACCCACGTATCGGGGTCGGCCAGCGCGCGCTCGGCCAGCGCCCGGCCCAGCCCGCGCGACACCCCCGTAATCACTACGCACCTCACGCTCCGCAGAGTACCCAGATCCGGCGAAAAGCATGGCCAACAGCACAGGAAACTTGGCCAGGCGACGCAGCCCGAGCGCTACGCCTTCGCGCTCAGCGACTTTATTGGGGTTGATACGGCGGAGCGACACCCCATCCCCACCGTGGCACCGGCGCCTGCTCCACGACATCGCTTTGCGGATGCGAATTGTGCAGGGCCAGCCTGGTCCCCCACTCCACATAGCCCACGAAGGCGGCCCGGAACTCCGGATCGTCCGGCAACCCGGCATCGTCGGCCGCGAGGCTCATCAGCGACGCGAACCGGAAGCGCTGCTCGGGCGTGATGCCCAGGTTGCGGTGGTGCGCAAGCATGTTGGGATATCCGCCGTGCTTGGCCGTGTAGTCCGCCGGCCCGCCGAACACCTCCGCCCACCACGCCGTCACATGGGCCCGGTGCTCCTCGTGGACGCCGCCGGGAAACAGCGGGCTCAGCAGGTCGTCGTGCTCCACCCGGTCGTAGAAGGCGTCGATCAGCCGGCGGAAGGCCTCCGTGCCACCGGCCCACTCGAACAGCGTCGGAGTTTGATCAGTCACTCGCCGAAGGCTACCCCGCAACAGCCGCAGCCCCGACCCGTCGGGGTCGGCGATCGCGGCGACCAGCAGGTGCACGCTGCCGGCCTCGGTGGCCTCCACCGCGGCCAGCTCACGCGCCCGCTCGGCCGCGCGGGCCGCGCCCACCGACCACGGCGGATTGCTGGGGTTGGTCCGCCAGGCGCGCCCCCACCTGGCCTCGGCGACCGGTCCGGCGTCTCCCATCGGCGCCGCCTCGGCCAGCACGGCCAAGGCCCGATCGAGCGTGACCCCCTGCGCGGTGAGCACCGGGCGGTTGACCTCCCACCGATGATCCGGCAGGCGCAGGCCCGTCGCGCGGATCTGCTCCTCGAACGCGAGCACGGCCAGCACGAGATGCGCGGGCGTCACCCGCTCGTGTCCTAACCGGACGGTGTGTGCGATGGCCTCGAGCTCGAGGCTGGCAAGGATCGGGCTGGTCCGGGCGATCAGGCCGAAGAAGCGCGTGGCAAGGCTCGTGCGATGGTCGGGCTCGTCGCCGTCCTGGCTGACCGCCCCCCAGAAGCGCAGCGATTCGGCCAGCGCGCCAATGGCGTGCCCGTCGTCGTCCCGCCACCGCCCACGCAGGACCTCGTCGAATTGCCCCAGGTTGACCGCGCTCTCCCGGATCAGGCGCCAGGCCTTCCAGCTCCGCTTGGCCAGCAACGCGCCCAGCATGTCCCGGTCGCCCGCGGCCGGCCGGCCCGCCGTCGTGGCCGCCTCGAGCGCGACGCGCAGCGCGTCAACCGATTCGCCGTCCCACACCGGCACCGGCGACCGCCTGCGCGGATTACGGTTACCCGCGATCCCCAGCGCCTCCCACGCGGCCTGCCGCAGCGCCCCGGCGACCTCAAGCCGGCCGATCGCCGACAGGTCGGCCGGTGTGGCCGCGTCACGCATCGTCACATAGAGTTCGCTCGCCCGCGAGGCCGGAAACCCAAGCACCCCACCGACCGCCGGGATCCTGCGCGACATGCTCATCAACACGTCGTCGGTGCCGATCGTCGGCATCTGCCGCTGATCGGCCAGGCGGCACGCTCCCACCAGAGTCTGATGGAGCCCACGGCCCACGCTCGCCCTTCCGGCGGCCACGCTGCTACCCCCGCGCCAGAGACCCGAATCCACGCCCTGCCGAGCGAACGGTGCTGACCGTCCGAGCATGACACACCATCGCGACTGGCGTGGGCAAGCCTGGCGACGCCGTTGCGCACGCGGAGTCCGATTAGCGCGCATGTGGGATGCTGGACCGGTGCTGGAAATGCTCACCGGGACGGGCCTGGCCACTGCGGCAGGGCTCAACGCTTACATCCCGCTGCTGGTGATCGGGCTGGTCGCCCGATACACCGATTGGATCAACCTGCCCAGTTCGTGGGGGTGGCTGTCCAACGGCTGGGTGATCCTGATCCTGGTCGTGCTGCTGCTGGTCGAGTTCATCGCCGACAAGATCCCGGCCGTCGATTCGGTCAACGACGTGGTGCAGACCCTTGTGCGGCCCACGGCCGGCGGGTTGGCGTTCGCGGCTGGTTCCGGCTCGGAAACGATCACTGTGAGCAATCCGGCGGATCTTTTTACCCAGAAGATGTGGATACCGATAGTGCTCGGCCTGCTGATCGCCTTGACCGTGCACGGTGCCAAGGCGACCGTGCGACCCGTGGCCAATGTGGCGACGGCCGGGTTGGCCGCGCCGGTCGTGTCCACGGCCGAGGACGTGACGAGCACGGGCCTGTCGCTGGTAGCGATCCTGATCCCGATTCTCGTGATCGTCTTCCTGATCGTCCTCGTGTGGCTGTTCCTCCGCTGGCGCAAGCGCCGCCGCGCGCGCCGCAACGGCGATCTCACCACGACCCGGATCGCCTGACCGCCGCACGGCGTGGCGCACCCCCTCGCGCAAGCGCCGCCGCGCGCGCCGGCCGCAACGGCGATCCCACCACGACCCGGACCGCCTGACCGCCGCACGGCGTGGCGCACCCCCTGGCGCAAGCGCCGCCGCGCGCGCCGCAACGGCGATCCCACCACGGGCCGGATCGCCTGACCGCAGCGCGGCGTGGCGCACCCCCACCAATCAGACAAAACGACATACTCTCTTGGGTTGGTGGCGAACAAGGAGTAGGGGGTCGCCCGTGGCCAGCGTCGCCGAGGTGAAGGCAGCCATCGATGCCGCGATGCTGCACGTGCAGGAGGGTCAGCTCGCCGTGCGGTGCGCCAACGACGAGCTGGGCGAGGCGCAGCTGAGCCTGGCCACCGCGGTCGAGGGGTCGGGCCACGAGTCGGTGCAGGCCGCGCAGGCGGCCCTCGCACAGGCAGCGGCCGAGCTGGACGAATGTCTCACCGCGACGCTGCACGCGATCGAACAGGCGCAAACCTATGTCGCAACGCTGTGAGGGCTGATGCATGAGTCTCGTACAGGATCTTGCTGACCGACTGCGTATGGCCCGCGAGGCGCTGCCCGTGGCCGAGGTGGCCGGCGCGGCCGATCGGCTGCGCACCGCGAGCGGCTTGCTGGCCTGGGTGACGCACGAGTCCGCCCGCCCCAGCGCCGTGCCGAGCCTGGGCGGCGCCGCCGCGCACCTCGACCACGCCGCCGCGGCGATGCGGGTGGCGCAGGATGCCCTCGACGACTACTGCGCCGCGCTCGGCCTGCCCACTGAGTCCTATCCGGACAGTCGACTGCGGGCCGTACCGGTGCAGGTCAAACGGGCCGAGCAGGCACAGCCCCAGCTCTCCGACTGGTGGGGCTCCCGCGTCGCCGAGCTGTCCGGCCGCGCCGAAATCCGGTCGGGCGACGGCGCGACCTCCAGCACCGAGCTTCTCCACCAATGTGCCTCGGCCGCGCTCGACAACGACACCGCTCGCCTGCACCGCGATCTGAGCAAGGCGGGCCCGGCCGTCGGGCTGGGCCTGGCCGCCGTGGCCCCGCCCCTGCTGCGCCATCTTGGCGTCGACCTTGTGGGCCATCCGCCCCGCCTGGAGGACCTCGCCCGCCTGCGCCGCGCCGCCCTGCCGATCGTCAACGACGTGCTGCCCAACCTGCCCCCGGACGCGGCCGAGGAGATCATCGCGCGGGTGTGCCACGCCCGCCCGCAGCGCGAGTCGTCACAGCAACCGGCTCACCCGGTCGACATCGCCGCCGCTTCGGCGCTTCTCGTCGCGGGCATGCTGCGGGCCACGGGCCGCACGGCCGACGACCTTGCCGCCGTGGTCGAGCTGGAGCGGGCCGCCGCCGACGAGGCCAACCATCGCGCCGCCGAGCGCGCCCGCTCGCACCGGGCCGCCCTGCGCATCACCGACAACGCCCGCCGCCGCTCAGCCGTGGACGAGTTGCGTCCCGCAGCCCCGTAAAGCTATGGGGGTAAAGGAAAGCAACGCCAAACAGAGACCGGAGCCGGCCCCGGCCAAGCGACGCGGCCTGGTCGGCACGATCCGGCGCGAGCTGGCCGAGGCCAGGTGGGTCGCGCGCGCGGCCATGACGGAGGCGCTCGCCGCGCGCGGGGCGGCCGTGTCCGAGCTCGAATCCGTGCGCCGCCAGGCAACCGCCCGCAGGCTCGCGTTGCTGGCGGCCCGCGACGAGTCGTGCCGCGAGGCCGAGGCACACCTGCGCCGCGAGACCGCCGCGCTGCACACGGCACTGGCCCAGCTCGCCGCGGAGGCGGCGAAGGGACGCGCCGGCAGCCCGTTCCACATGTGGCGCACGGCCGAGAGGTGCCCGGACGAGAACGCCTCCATGCTGCGCATCGGCGCCCTTGCGCAGAGTGGCCTTGCGGCTCTCGTCCCGCTGCTCGACCACGCCCACCTCAACCTCGACGGGGACGACGGCGTCATCGGCGGGCTGCTGCTGCGCGCGTTCGCGTGCACGCCGCCAGGCACGCTGCGCGTGACCATCTACGACCCGGGCCAGCTGGGCGGCGCACTTGCCGGCTTCGCCCCGCTCGCACCCGCCGGTCTGGTGACCTTCCTGGGCCCGGGCGGGCTCACCCCGCTGCTGGACGAGCTGGTCGAGCACGTCAGGCGGATCAACGAGAACGTACTGAGTGGCACCTACGCCAATCTGGCCGAACTGGCCGCGCGCACCGGCCGCCGCCCCGAGCCGTGGCGAGTGGCCGTGCTCCTCGCCGACGGCAGCACGGAGGTCACGTCGGCCCAACGCGCGCAACTGGATCGCATCGTGCGCACCGGCATCGCGGCCGGCGTGCACCTGGTTTGCCGCGGTTTCGAGCTGCCCGACGACGAATCCATCGAGCGCGTCTCGACCCGCTCGGACATCAAGCCCGACAACGCCCCGCCCGCCAAACTCGTCACGTCCGTCTGCAAGGAGCTGGCCGAGCAGGTCATCGCGGGCCCGCCGCCGGTGCCGTTCGAGGCGCTGCTGCCGCAGAAGCTGTGGACCGAGTCCTCCGCCCAGTGCCTGCGCGCCCCGATCGGCGAAGGCACCGACGGCCGCTTGGTCGAGCTCGTGCTCGGCGACGACCCGCCGCACGCGCTCATCGGTGGGCCGTCCGGGTCGGGCAAGACCAACCTCCTCTACGCCTGGCTCGCCGCGCTCACAACCCGTTACGCACCAGGCGAACTGGAACTTCACCTGCTCGACTTCAAGGAGGGCGTGTCATTCGCCCGCTTCGCGCGCACCGACAGCTGGCTGCCGCAGGCGCGCCTCATCGGCGTCAACGTCAACGGCGACCGTGAGTTTGGCCTCGCTCTGCTGCGCCACCTGGGCGAGGAGCTCAAACGGCGTGCGGCCGCCGCCAAAACCCATGGGGCGTCAAAGCTTGCGGAGCTGCGGTCGGAGGATCCGGCCGGCCATTGGCCGCGCATTGTCGCCATCATCGACGAGTTTCAAGTCTTATTCGGTACCCGCGACGCCATCACGAACGAAGCCGTTGCGCTGCTTGAGGATCTGGCCAGGCGCGGCCGGTCGCAGGGCATCCATCTCGTGCTCGCGAGCCAGGACTTGGCGGGCATCGAGGCGCTGTGGGGGCGCTCGGGGCTGGTCAGCCAGTTCACCCTGCGGATCGCGCTGCCGAAGGCGCGCCGCGTGCTCGCCGAGACCAACCTCGCGGCCGAGCTCATCCCCCGCTGTCACGCGGTGGTCAACGCCGACTCGGGTGTGCCGTCGGCCAACCGGGTGGTGCGCCTGCCCGACGCCGGCGACCGTGCACAGTGGACGAGTCTGCAGGACCAGCTGTGGCGGGCGCGCCCAGGCGGCAACGAGCCCCCGCGCCTCTTCGACGGCGATGCGGCCCCGCTGTTTCCCCTGCTGCCACCGCCACCGCTGCCCGATGTGCTCGCCAAGGTGGGCGCGGTCGCCCTGCTCGGCGAGACGATCAGCGTCGCCGAGCGGCCGGCCACGCTGCGCCTCAACCGCGCGCCCGGACGCCACCTCGTGGTCCTAGGGGCGCAAGCGGATCAGGCCTGCGCCGTGCTGCTGGCCGCCGGGCTCTCGCTGGCCAGACAGCACTTCGAGGGCGCGGCCAGGTTTTCCGTCGCGTGCTTCGACGAGGACGCCGTCCCGGCCGCGAAGTCGTTGCACCACTCGATCCCCCGATGCGCCTGGTATGACCACTCCAACGCCTTGGCGCTGTTTGAAAACTGGCAGGACGCGGTGCCGCACTACATCTTCGGCTTCGCTATGGACGCCGGCCGCTCCGTCCTGAGTGGACGCGGCCACGAACTGTTGCGCACCGTGCTGGCCAAGGGCGCGGAGCAGCGCACGCACCTGCTCGCGTGGTGGCGCACGGTCGCCCGCCTGCGCGACGACCTCGGCGGGATCGGCGCGCGCTTCGACGGCATCGGCGCGTGGGTCGCGCTCGACGTGCACGGTCAGGAGCTGGCGCCGCTCTATCCGCAGCCGGGCGGCCCGGTCTGGCACCCACGCCCGCAACGGGCGCTGCTGTTTGACCGTGCCGTGCATCAGAAGCCGGACACCATCATCCCCTACGAGGTCACTCCATAATGCCGACGCTGAGGCGCTACCGCGAGCTGGTGTCCGAGTATGCCGCGGCCGGCCGGCGCCACCAGGAGGCGCTCGCTGCGGCCGAAAGCGCCTATGCGGAAGGGATCGCGGCGGCCGAACGGGACCTGGCAGCCGCCGGCGAGGCCGTGGCGCGGGCGGCCGCCGGCGTGACCCGCGCGCAGCGCGTCGTCGCGCACACCGATCTGGTCGCGGCCTCGCTGTGGGAGGACCTGCGCAAGGTGCGCCGGCGGATAGGCCCGCTGCCCGACCCGGCCGATTCGTCCACAACGGACAGTGAAGCGCTGCTGAAGTCGGCCGCGGCCCGCATCGAGCGCGCCCGCCGGGGCGGCGGGCCGCTGCCGGGGCGCGTCCTTCCGCTGCTGTTCCTGCTCGGCGCCGCCACCGCCGCCGTCCTGACCGCGGTCGCCGCGCTCGTCGCCTGGCCGGTGCTGCTCGCCGCCCCGCTGTCGGGCCTGCCGTTGGCCCGCTTCTGGGTGGATCGCCGCTACGAGACCCGCCTCGATCCGGGCGCCATCGCCGTCACCATCCTCGGCGCGACCCTCGCCACCGCGACCACCTGGCTGGCCCTGCGCTGAAACGGCCCGGCGCCACCCGAAAGCGCCGCCGAGCCGCCGCGAAAGCGCGACAACGCGCCGACCACAGCGGTGGCCAAAAGGAGCGCTCGTTTCATGATGTCTTCCCTTCGGGTCGCGGATTTGGTCGCGCCCAGTCTGGGCAACGGGCCTTCGGCGCTCCTTCGGGATTTGTGCAATCGCCGTTCAGGAGCCCGATCGGCGAGAACCCACCGGCAAGGGTCGGGCTACGCATCCGGATGCGGGTCCGATGCGTAGCCCTACCTTTTGGCCGGCTGGTCAGGGCCGGTGGGCGTAGGCACAGATGCCGCCGTATGCCATCCCGCCCTGGGGCGGGCCGGTCATGCGGATGGTCATCCAGACAGGTTCGGCGATGTTTCGGAGATCGTGGAATCCGCAGGTGGACGACCGTGCGTGCCGCCCGATTCAGATGGCCGCCATCCTGGCGCGCACGCGCTCCGCGTCGGGATGCCCGAGCTCTTCCAGGATCGCCAGTGCGCCGCGCCACGACCCGGTGGCTGCTTCCTGGTCACCGGCCGCTTGATGAACGTCGCCAAGCTGGGTAAGGGTTTCCGCCTCGGTCACGCGGCTGCCCAGCTCGCGTTGCATGGCCAAGGCGCGCTCGTAGTGCTCGACGGCCGCCTGATAGTCGCCTTGACGGTGGTAGATGTAGCCGATGCTGGCCAGGGTGTCGGCCTCACTGTGCCGCGAGTCGATTTCCTGGTGCAGCACAAGGGCTTGCTGACAGGAGAGCAGGGCCTCCGCGTACTGTCCGAGGTGCGCCTGATGCCATCCGATGTTATTGAGCGACGCGGTGATGCCGACCTTGTGACCCGCCTCCCGATAGAGGGCGAGCGCGTGCCGGTCGTGTGTGAGTGCCTGCCCAGGTCGCCCCTGCCGCTCATACAACCAGCTGAGCGCGATGTGGGTCCGGGCCTGGCCCACCGGGTCGCCCAGCGTGTCAAACAGATCCAGGGCGCGCTGGAAGTGGTGCAGCGCCTCACCGTCCCGGCCGATCCGGGCATAGGCACGGCCGAGACTGCGGTGGGCGAAGGCCTGTGCGGGCCAGTCAACCAGGCGCTGTGCCGCCGCGAGCGCCGTTTCGTGGGTGTCGGCCCAGTCGTGCCAGCGCCCGCGACGGTTCAGATAGGTGGTGAGCGTCCAGGCCAACTGCCAGGCGTGGGTGTCGAACCCGGTCTCGGCCGCCCAGCGGATCAGGGCGAGCATGCCCGGGTGCTCGGTCGTGAACCAGGCGAACGCCTTGTCGATGTCATCGGGATGCGTCAGGGTGACACCTTCCGCGACCGGGGGCACGCCGATCGGGTCGCGATCCGACTCGATGAGCATCGCCGCCGCGTAGGCCGTATGCAGGTAGTGGTCCAGGATCCGGCGCATGGCGGCGCGCCGGTCCGGCTCGCTGTCGTGGCCGTGGGTCAGCTCCGACGCGTACGCGCGCAACAGGTCGTGCAGGGTGTATCGGCCCGGGAGGTGCTCCTCGAGCAGGTGCGCGCGGGTCAGTTCGGTCAGTGCCCGGCGCGCCCGCGCGACCGGCTCCGCGGTGAGGCTCGCGGCCGCGTGCAGGCTCACGTCCGCGCCGGGGTGTAGCCCGAGCAGCCGGAACAGGTGCGCGGCCGGCTCGCCGAGCGCGTGATACGACAGCGAGAACGCGGCCCGCACGTCCGTCGCCGGATCGCCGTCGGCAAGCGCGTCAAGGGTGCCATGCGTATCGCGCAGCTCGTGAGCCAGTGTGGTGAGCGGGAATCCGGGCCGCGTGGCGGCGCGAGCGGCCACAATGGACAGTGCGAGCGGCAACCCGGTGCACCGCGCGATGATCTCGTCGACCGCGTCCGGCTCGGCTTCGGCACGATGCCGCCCGAGATGGCGGGCGAGCAGCTCACGGGCCTCGGCATCGGTCAGCAGATCCAGCACGAGCGGATAGGCGCCCTCCCCGGCGATCAGCGCGGTGAGCTGGTTGCGGCTGGTCACCAGCACGACGCTGCCCGGCGTGCCGGGCAGCAATGGCCGCACCTGCTCGGCGTCGCGGGCGTTGTCCAACACAATCAACATCTGTCGATCCGCGACCAGGCTGCGATAAAGTGCCTCCTGAGCGTCCAGATTGGACGGCACCCGTTGCGGCGGGACGTCAAGCGCGTCAAGGAATCCGCGCACCGCCTCGGCCGGGCTCACCGCGTGCCGCTCCGGTTCGAAGCCGCGCAGGTTGACATAGAGCTGCCCGTCGGGGAAGCGCGCCATCATCCGCTGCGCCCAATACAGCGCCAAGGCGGTCTTGCCCACCCCCGGAGTGCCCGAGATGGCCGAGATGACCGTCGCGCCCGGCGCCTCGTCCGCGATGGACGGCAGCAACGCGTCGAGCTGAGCCAGATAACCGGCCCTGCCGCTGAATGCCCGAGGCGGCGCCGGGAGCTGCCGGGGCACGGGCCTCGCGCGTGCGGGCTCATGCGACCAGATGAGCTCCGTGTCGGCGGTCAGGATCTGCTTGTGCAGCAACTGGAGTGACGGGCTCGGATCGGTCCCGAGCTCCTCGGCCAGCTGGAGGCGGAGCCGGTTGTAGTGTTGCAGCGCGTCGGCCTGGCGGCCGCAGCGATACAGGGCGAGCATGAGCTGGCCGGCAAGGCGCTCATCGAGCGGATAGGCGACCGCGCTGCCGACCAGGGCGCCGAGCACAGCCGCGTGCCGGCCCTCGGCGAGCGCCAGGTCGTTGCGATCCAGCTCGGCCGCCAAGCGCTCGGCGTCAAGCGATTCCCGGACACTGTTGATCCACGGTGTGTCCAGCGCGTTGAGCGCGGGACCGCGCCACAACTCGAGCGCCTGGCCAAGCAGTTCGGCCGCCCGCTTGGGATCATCGGTGGCCCCGGCCTGTGCGACCCGGTCGCGGAAGCGATGCAGGTCGACCGCCAGGGGGTCGGCGGACAGCACATATCCGCCGGGCTGGCGTTTGATGTCGAAGCCGGGTGCCATCGCCAGCACATGCCGCAACCGCGACAGATAGCTGGACAGTGCGGCGCGGGCGTGTTGCGGCCATTGGTCTGCCCACACCCGATCGATCAATTGGTCGGCCGGCACGGCCCGGTTGACGTCCACCAGCAGCGCCGCCAGCACACATCGCTGCCGGGCATGGCCGATGTCGACGGTCGCCCCGTCGACATGTACCTCGATTTCGCCGAGCAGCCGGAACTCGATGTCCATCCTCTACCGCTAAATAGATCGGTATCCCCTCGATATCATGCCATCACTTAGCAGGTGATCTATACCTGGGCCTGCCGAGCGGGCATTCAAGAGTTACCGAATGTTTGCGCAACGCCGGCCCGATAGGGTCCCTTGGTCCAATCGAGCTCAACCGGGGGGGTTGTCAGTGCAGCGGAAGACGCAGAGGCGGTGGCTGCGGTACCTGTGGATGGTGCCGGTCATGCTGGCCCCGATCGTCGGGGTCCAGCAGGCCAACGCGAACAATTACGACGACGGCAGCGGCGTCAACACCATCGTCGTGCCCTTCGCCGCGGATTCGGGCGACGTGTGCGGGTCGGTGACCGGCGAGTTGGTCTGGGTCGGCTATGACATGGTCACCATCAAGGGGACCCTTACCGACCAGCCGATCCCCGGGCAGCAGGATCCGGGCTGCGGCGAGCGACTCACGACCGTCGCTTTCGCCGTGCAGATGGGCGACTATCGGGTGACATTCAGCTCGCAGGTCGACAACGGCAAGCAGGACTTCCGCTTCCCGGTGAACGAGTCAATGGTCATCAACCAGGTCACGGTAAGGGTCTGCAGGCGTCTCACGGCAGGTTCGGGAAGTTATTGCGGGCCTGTGCGGACGTATGGCCATCCCTAGGCCGGGCTATCGCTGCACTAGCGCTGTGGCCGTGCTGATCGCGAAGCCCGCGACCAGCACGGCCCGGATCAATCTTTCGTGGTCGATGAACGCCATGTCCCACGTGTTGTCGTCGCCGTAGAGCAGGTTGCCCATGGTCATGGCCGACCGCCCGATCCCGAAGCCCATGCCCGCGACGACCGCCGCAAGCGGGCCGGCCCACAGCGCGATCATCAACGCGGCCGCGTGCGGCAAGGCACTCGGGGTGTAGGTGCGCATGCTGGTACCCATCTCAAATCCGAATTGCAGCGGACCGAACACCCGGCCGTGGCGATTGACATGCTCGGGCACCAGCCGCTTGTTTTGCGGCAGCCAGAAGCGGAGCACACCGAACTCCCGCAGCACCAACAAGACGATGGCAGCGGCGAGCGCCCACCGCCACACGCCCACGGGCGCGGCCAGCCGGATCAGCGAACCCACCAGCAGCAGCCCCAAAGCCGTGGCGAGCGCACCCAGAACCAGCCCACCGCAGAACGAGACCCGCGCACCCCTACCCCGCCAGACCGGCGAGTTCAGCATGTAAGCCGAGTTGCGGCTTCAAACAGAGCCGCTGGTGGCGAAGCCGGCGGTGGCCCCGAGCGCCAGCCAAGGATCCAAAACAGCAAGCGCCGCAAGGCACCCGGCGATCGTCACCGGGTGCCAGACGCGTGTCGCGAGCCTCATACCTTCGCCCGGCAGATGGTCAGGTACGGGCCGAAGACCTTGTTGTCGGACATCCGATAGACGACGCTGTTGCCGTCGGAGCACCGCCACGTCTTGCCGTCGGGCGTGTTCCAGCGCCAGGCGTTGCGTGCCGGGCTGCCGCACACGTCCGACCGCGGCGTCATGTGCCAGCACCACTTGTTGTCCGCCGACCGCGCATACGAGCCGCGGTGCCATCCGGCCGACGAGCACCAGTTCCACCCTCGGTAGGACCCGCCGTAGCACGCGGGCTGCGCCGAGACGTAGATGCCGTGCGTGTCGGACTGCGGTGTGTAGTCGATGCCGCCGCAGCCGTCGTGGCCCTTGAGCCCGCCCGGCCCGTTTTCCGCCCACGCCATCTTTGTGGTGCCGGCGAATGGAAGCGCCAGCGCGGTCGCGCCGATGGTCAGGCCGGCGTAGCCGATGGCCTTCAGGAAGGAGCGCCGGTGCCGCGGCGCCGCGATCTCCGACAGCACGGTGGTCGGTTGTGGATTGTCCGGCGCCCGGTCGGCGTCGACGATGTCTTCCAGTCTCAGCTTCATGATGTCGGCTCCAATACAGGCGTGCCCCACGACTTCAGCACCCGGGCGACGTCACCGGGGTTGGTGGGCAAGGCGATGTCGGTCACCTGACCGTTGGCGTCGACCGCCATCAGCACAGGCGGCGACAGGTGGGCGAGCCTGCGCCACGCCTCGGGATCCACCCGCACGCGCAGGGTCGTCCCCTCCCACGGCTCATGACACAGCAATGTGGACGATGGGCTTTTTGAAGAAAGTTCCGTCACGGCCAGATGGCAGGCGTCGCAAGCGCTGTCGGCCGCGAGCACAATGCCCGAGTAGCCCGGCAGCCGCAACTGCGCGCCCCCACGGCCGGAGGCGCGCAACGACGCCAGCTCGGCCCGCAGCTGGTTGACCCGGCGCAGGGTCGCCGCGAGTCCCAGGTAGACGATGATGAGCGCGATCCACGTGACGATCGTGGTCGCGAGCCAGGGCGACATCAGCGTTCCCAGCGCGGGTTGAGCTCGTACAGCCAGTCCAGCAGCTCCTGGTCGGTGACGCGCGGGTGCGGCGTCTCGTGGGGCTCGGACGTGTCCGGGAAGACGACCTCCGCGACGGCACGCGTCGTGCCAAGGATGTACACGAACGTGTTGGCGCCCCTGCCCGGGCGGTCTGGCAGCTGCCCCTCGCCGCGCCACACCTCGCCGTATCGTGTGGGCGTGCCCTTGTATGGCGGGCGCAGATCGCGCCCGTTTTCGTTGGACGGCACGGTCACCGTGCCGCGTCCGTCCACATAGACGGCGACGCCCTCGGAGGCGAGCGCCAGGTCGCCGCGCGGCAGGATCGCCATGCCCTCGGGCGAGTCCTCGAAGCTGAACTGTTCGAACAGCGAGATGACCTCCTCGCGCCGGGGCACCGGCCCGCCGTAGATCGTGAGCACCTCGTGGTATCGGTCGATCAGCGCCACGGACGCGTTGACGCCCTCCTCGCCCGTTGCCACCCGCACCTCGCGCCCGTCGACCACAAACCGGTCGGTGACCCGGGCCGGCATGAGGCTTTGGTTGCCCGCGTCTTGAAGCCCGAGCGGCCCGACCTGCAGGCCGCGTGCGAACTCCCGGCCGACGAACCGGGCCACGGTGGTGTAGCTGGACACCCGAGGCTCCTCGGGCAGTCCCAGGGCGAGGACGTTCCCGCTGGACGCGCGCAGGAAGATTTCCTGAGCCATTGCCCCATCCCCCTTAGTCGATGTGTGCGGAGCGTATCGACGTGGGTGCGGGGGAAGAAGGTCCGCTGAGCGCCTGAAGTCGGCGGGTTAGTGGACCTGGACAGCGACGCCGTTGTGTGCGCGCAGCTCGCCGATCACCACCCCGCCCGGCACCTCACCCGCGACAAGCAGCCCGCCGGAGGTCTGCGCGTCGGCCAGGAGCAGCGCCTCGATCTCGGCGAGCCCGCCGAAGGTCGCGTTGGGGCGGACCCAGTCAAGGTTTCGCCTGGTCCCGCCGCTGACGAAGCCGGCCTCGGCGGCGTCCCGCGCACCGTCCACATAGGGCACTGCGGACGAATCGATGACGGCTGTCAACTTGCTGGCACGGGCGAGCTTGTAAGCATGACCCAGCAGGCCGAACCCGGTGACATCGGTCGCGCAGCGGATGCCCCGCTCGACCGCCGCGCGTGCCGCGTCGCGGTTGAGCGTCGTCATCACGTCGATCGCCTGCGAGAAGACCTCACCGGTCGCCTTGTGCCGGCTGTTGAGCACGCCGACGCCGAGCGGTTTGGTCAGCGACAGCGGCAGCCCGGCCTCGCCCGCGTCCAGCGACATGATCTGCGCCGGGTTGACCAGGCCGGTCACGGCCATGCCATATTTGGGCTCGGCGTCGTCGATGCTGTGCCCGCCCGCGACCAGGCAGCCGGCTTCCCTTGCCACGTCCAGCCCGCCGCGCAGCACCTCGGCCGCGACCGTCATGTCGATCACGCCGCGGGGCCAGGCCAGCAGGTTGAGCGCGACCAGCGGGCGGCCGCCCATCGCATATACATCGGACAGTGCGTTGCACGCCGCGATCCGGCCCCAGTCGTAGGGGTCGTCGACGACGGGCGTGAAGAAGTCGGTGGTCGCGACGATCGCGGTCGAGTCGTCGAGCCGCACCACCGCCGCGTCGTCGCCATTGGCCAGGCCGACGAGCAGATCGGGAGAGTCGGCGCCGAGCCCGACGAGCACGGCCTCCAGCTCACCGGGCGGCAGCTTGCACGCGCATCCGCCGCCGCGCGCATACTGGGTCATTCTTATCGTGTCCACCCTCATAACATAGACAGATGAACGATCCCCGACGAGCCACACCGCGCGTCGACTCCATTTTGGACGACCCACGCTTCGCCGAGCCGCAACAACGTCTCGGCCGTGCGCTGGTCCGGTCTCACGTCGCGGCCGTCCTCGACCGCGTCCGCTCCGGCGAGCTGGCACCCGCCGTCGTCAAGGACGCCGCCTTCGACACGCTGCCGCAGACCGCCTCCTCGCTGCGCCGGGTCATCAACGCGACCGGGGTCATCGTGCACACCAACCTCGGCCGCGCGCCGCTGTCACCCGCCGCACAGGCCGCGATGGTCGAAGCCGCTGGGCACACCGACGTCGAGTTTGACCTCGCGACCGGCCAGCGCTCCTCGCGTGGCACGGCCGCCCTGCGCGCGCTCGCCGAAAGGGTCCCCGAGGCCGAGGCGACCCACGTCGTCAACAACAACGCCGCGGCGTTGACGCTTGTCGCGCTGGCGCTCGCGCCCGGCAAAGAGATCCTCGTCAGCAGGGGCGAGTTCATCGAAATCGGCGCGGGCTTCCGCATCCCCGAGCTGCTGACCGCGGCCGGGGCCCGCATCCGCGAGGTGGGCATGACCAACCGCACCCGCATCGAAGACTATGCCGACGCCATCACCTCCGACACCGCGCTGATCCTCAAACTGCATCCGTCCAACTTCTACATCAAGGGCTTTTCTTTGGGCGTACGAGTGGAAGCCCTCACAATTCTCAACCTACCCGTGGTGTATGACATCGGCTCGGGCCTGCTGGAGCCGCACCCGCTCCTGCCGGACGAGCCCGACGCGCGCAGCGCACTGCGCGCGGGCGCCGCACTGGTCACGGCGAGCGGCGACAAGCTGCTCGGCGGGCCACAGGCCGGGCTCGTGCTGGGCCGCGCCGACCTGGTCGCACGGCTACGCAAGCACCCGCTGGCGCGGGCCATGCGGGTCGACAAGACCACGCTGGCCGCGCTGGAGGCCACGCTGCGCGGGCCGCTGCCACCGGTGCAGGCCGCTCTCGTGGCCGACGTGGGCCCGCGAGCGTTTCAGTTGGCGGCACGGCTGCGGGAGCACGGCGTCGACGCCAACGCGGTCGAAACCGTTGCGGCCGTTGGGGGTGGCGGTGCGCCCGAGGTGGAGCTGCCGAGCCATGCGGTCAGCCTGCCCGCTCGCTTCGCCACGCCGCTGCGCGGCGGCCGTCCGCCCGTGATAGGCCGGGTCGCGGGCGATCGATGCCTACTGGACCTGCGCGCCGTACCATCCCATGAAGACGATGAGATATTCGCGGCGGTCACACAAATGAGCGGGACTCCCTGACCACCGTCACCAGCTCGTCCATGATGTCGGTCAGCGCGAAATCCTTGGGTGTGAACACGCGCGCCACGCCCGCTTCTCGCAGGACAAGAGCGTCGGGCTCGGGGATGATGCCGCCCACGACCACCGGCACGTCCGCCAGGCCCGCCGCGCGCAGCCCGTCCAGCACTGCGGGCACGGCTCGCAGATGGGCGCCCGAAAGCACCGACAGCCCGACGATGTCCACGTCCTCCTGCACCGCGGCGGCCACGATCTGCGCGGGCGTGAGCCGGATCCCCTGATACACCACCTCGAAGCCGGCGTCGCGTGCCCGCACGGCGATCTGCTCGGCGCCGTTGGAATGCCCGTCAAGCCCCGGCTTGCCCACGAGCAGGCGCAAAGTCGGGCGGCCCAGCCTGGTCGCGGTATCCTTCAAACGCGCCCGCACATGAGAAAGCCCACTGTCGGTGGCGATCGCGGCCGACAAAAGCCCTGTGGGCGCACGATATTCGCCAAACACCTCGCGCAGCGCGCCCGCCCACTCGCCCGTCGTCACTCCCGCCTGGACACAGCGCATCGTTTGCGGCACAAGGTTTTCCGGCGTCTGCGCCACACGCTTCAGCTCTTCCAACGCGGCCTTCGCGGCTGCGGAATCGCGATTGGCCCGCCACACGCGCAGCGCCTCGGTGGCGGCCCGCTCCACCGCGGGATCGATCTGCTCGATAGCGTCCGCGCCCGCACCCGTCAGCGGTGAGAGCTCGGTTTCGGTGAACCGGTTGACCCCGACCACCACGTCGTCGCCCGTCTCCATCCGCTGGCGGCGCTTGGCCAGCGACCCGACGAGCGCGCTCTTCAGATAACCGGACTCGACCGCGGCCACCGCGCCGCCCATGTCGAGCACCTGCTCGAGCTCTTTGAGCGCCCCCGCAGCGATTTCGGACACCAGCCCCTCGACCACCACCGAACCCTCGAACAGGTCTGGATATTCCAGCAAATCGCTCTCAAAGGCCAGCACCTGTTGCAGGCGAAGCGACCATTGCTGATCCCATGGGCGGGGCAGCCCCAGCGCCTCGTTCCACGCGGGCAGTTGCACGGCACGCGCGCGGGCGTCGCGCGACAGCGTCACGCCGAGCATCTCGAGCACGATGCGCTGCACGTTGTTTTCGGGTTGGGCCTCGGTCAGGCCCAGCGAATTGACCTGCACGCCGTAGCGCAGGCGCCGCTGGCGCGGGTCGGCCACGCCATAGCGGTCGCGCGTGATCTCGTCCCACAGCCGGCCGAACGCGCGCATCTTGGCCATCTCCTCGACAAACCGCACGCCCGCGTTGACGAAGAACGAGATGCGCTGCACGACGTCGCCCATCCGCTCCTGCGGCACCTGGCCCGAATCGCGCACGCGATCGAGCACGGCCACCGCCGTCGCGAGCGCGAAGCCGACCTCCTGCACCGGCGTAGCACCGGCCTCCTGCAGGTGGTAGGAGCAAATGTTCACCGGATTCCATTGTGGACAATTTTGTACCGTCCACGCGATCACATCGGTGGTCAGCCGCAGCGACGGCCCGGGCGCAAAGATGTGGGTCCCGCGGGATAGATACTCTTTGATGATGTCGTTTTGCGTCGTCCCCGCTAGGTTTTCCAGCTCCGCGCCGTGCTCCCGGGCGACCGTGGCGTAGAGCGCGAGCAGCCACATGGCGGTCGCATTGATGGTCATGCTGGTGTTGGCGCGCGCCAGATCTATGCCGTCAAACAGCGCGCGCATGTCGCCCACATGCGCGATCGGCACGCCCACCCGGCCCACCTCGCCGGCCGCCAACTCGTCGTCGGGGTCATATCCGGTCTGCGTCGGCAGGTCAAACGCCACCGAAAGCCCGGTCTGCCCCTTGGCCAGATTGCGCCGAAACAGCGCATTGGTCGCCGAGGCACTCGAATGCCCAGCGTATGTGCGCATGACCCACGGGCGGTCCCGCTCCGCAAGGCGAGGCTCCATACCCAGAGCTTAAGTTAACGATCGGTAACCTGAGGCGTGAAAATAGCCACTGTAATACCAGCAGCGGGTGGGGTCGGATCGCTGCGCGCCCGACCCCACCCGCGCAAGAGCACGGCTTCGCCTGAACAGAGTTAAGCCGCTGGGGCAGGCCGGGATGGGTTTGCACCCGACCCCACCCGCGCGAGAGCACGGCTTCGCAATCCGTGCGGCTAGGGTGCGCGCTCGGCAGCGCTTGGGCGAGGTCCCTATACTTCCGCCGTGGCAGCGATCAGCATCAGCGGCTTGAAGAAGTCGTATGCGGACACCCAGGCCGTGGCCGGTGTCGATCTCACGGTCGAGGAGGGCGAGGTGTTCGCGCTCCTGGGCCCCAACGGCGCGGGCAAGACGACCACCGTCGAGATCCTCGAGGGGTTCCGCAAGCGCGACAGCGGCGAGGTCAGCGTGCTCGGGGTCGACCCGGCCCGCGGGGACGCGGCCTGGAAGCAGCGCATCGGCATTGTGCTTCAGGGCACGGGCGAGTTCGACGAGCTGAAGGTCGGCGAGGTGATCCGGCATTTCGCCCGTTTCTACCGCAATGCGGCCGACCCGGAGCACATCATCGAGCGCGTCGGCCTCACCGAGAAGGTCAACGCCCGCACGCACACGCTCTCGGGCGGGCAGAAGCGCCGCCTCGACGTCGCGCTGGGCATCGTCAACCAGCCGGAGCTGCTGTTCCTGGACGAGCCGACCACCGGCTTCGACCCCGCCGCGCGGCGCGAGTTCTGGGATCTCATCCGTGACCTGTCGCACACGGGCACGACCATCCTGCTCACCACACACTACCTCGACGAGGCCGAGGCACTGGCCGACCGGGTGGGTGTCATCCTGCGCGGCGAGCTCATCGAGGTTTCCACACCGTCCGAATTGGGCGGTCGCAACAAGGCCACCGCGACCGTGTCGTGGCTCGGCGGTTCCGTTGACACCGACACGCCGACTACGGTGGTGCGGCGCCTGGCCGAGGAGTTCGGCGGCGAGGTGCCGGAGCTGACCGTCAAACGCCCGACGCTGGAAGACATCTACCTGAAGATGATTGGGGAGCGGTGATGGACCTCGCGCTGGCGCAGGGCAACATCGAGCTGAGGCAGTTCTTCCGGACCAGGGAATCGCTCGTGTTCACCCTGCTCTTCCCGGTCATGCTGATGGTCATATTCGGCTCCATCTTCAGCAGCATCAAACTCGGCGACAGCGGCGTCACCCTCGCCGAATACTTTGTCAGCGGGATGATCGCCTCCGGCTTCCTGGCGGTCGGGTTCCAAAACCTGGCCATCACGATCCCGATCGAGCGCGATCGCGGCGTGCTGAAGCGCTACCGCAGCACCCCCATGCCCAAGTGGATTTACTTTGTGGGCAAGGCGGTTTCGGTCACCGTCCTGGCCATCATCGCCACCACCCTGCTGCTCATCGTGGCCGTCGCGTTCTACGGCCTGGACCTGCCCACGACCGCGGCGAAGTGGGGCACGTTCGCGTGGGTGTCGATCCTCGGGCTGATTTCGTGCACCCTTCTCGGCATCGCTTTTTCGGGCGTGGCAAAGTCCGGCCGCGCGGCGCCCGCCGTGGTCACCCCGATCGCGCTGCTGCTGCAATTCACTTCCGGTGTTTTCTTCGAGTACGGCGATCTGCCACCGTGGATGCAACAGTTCGCGGCGCTGTTCCCGCTCAAGTGGATGTGCCAGGGGTTGCGCTCGGTCTTCCTGCCGGAATCCTTTGCCGCGCAAGAGGTCGCGGGCTCGTGGGAGCTCGGCAAGGCCGCCCTCGTGCTCGGCGCCTGGTGCATCGGCGGCCTGATCCTGTGCATCCTCACGTTCCGCTGGACCACCAAGCGCGACGGTTAGGCGGGCTTCACCGAGCGAAACTTGACGGCCTTGCGCGGGGCGACGTCCACGTCGATGCCGGTAAAGCCGGCCGCGGCAAGGCGTTGCGCCAGGGTGGCCGGATCGACGACCACGCGCGTGTCTCCAATATGGATAATCCGCCAGGGCAGCGTCGGGACGCTGTCGGAGCCGGCGAACACCCCTCCCGGCCGCAACACGCGGAAGGCCTCGGCGAAGATGCGGTCCTGCAGGGCGGGCGACGGCACGTGGTGCAGCATGGTGAAGCATACGACCGCGCTGAAACGATTGTCCGGCAACGGCATCGCCGTGCCGTCACCGTGGATGACGTCGACCGTGGCGCCATAGGCGTCCCGCAGGCCAAGCGCCAGGCGCTCGTCGACCTCGACCGCGGTGAGCCGGGGCACCATGCGCGCCAGCACCTTCGTGGTCGCGCCAAATCCGGGGCCGACCTCGAGCACGTCGTCGCCCAGCTCGACGCCGCGCAGCGCCCACGGCAGCACCTCGTGCTCGATCTTTTCGAACCATCCGGCGGAGCGGCACAGCATGTTGTGGATCCGATTCATACATAAGAGTCAACCCGCACACGGCCGTGGCCAAAATGAGCTAGCCTGCCATTCGATGTCGTTAGACGGACACGTGCCACCGGGCTTCAGCGCCACCCACCTGGCGCGCTCCCGCGCGCTCGCCGTGGCCACGCTCAATCTCGAGTCGGGCGCCGGGTTCACCCCGCACACCCACGCCGAGCACCAGCTGACGTGGGCACGGTCGGGCGTGCTGAGCATGCGCGTGCGCGAGCGCACGTGGGTGCTCCCGCCCACCCTCGCGCTGTGGATGCCGGCCGGGCTGCCACACGCGGTCGGGGCGCACGCCCGCAGCGTGATGTATGGGCTCTATCTGAGCCCCGCCTCGTGCCCGGTCCCCTGGATCCAGCCGACCGTCGTGGCCGTCGACGACCTGCTCGGCGCGCTGATCGAGCACCTGGCGGGCGAGGATCCGAGCCAGGCCGAGCGCGAGCGGGCGGAGGCCGTGCTGTTCGACCGGCTCCGGCCGGTGTCCGTGACGACCGTCTCGGCGCCCATGCCACACGACGACCGGGCGCGGGCCGTGGCCGAGCTGCTCGTGGTGGACCCGGCCGATCCGCGCCCGCTGGACACCCTTGGCCGCGCCGTGGGCGCGAGCGGGCGCACGCTGGCCCGCCTGTTTTTGGCCGAAACCGGGCTGACGTTTGCCCGCTGGCGTGAGCAGATCCGCCTGCGCGCCGCGCTCGAGCTTCTCGCGCGCGACATGCCGGTGGGTTCGGTTTCGCACCGGGTCGGCTATGCCAACCCGAGCGCGTTCGTGGCCATGTTTCGCCGGCTGACCGGCACCACGCCCGCGGCGTACTTCAAAAATCAGTAACTGTAAAAGCCCTTGCCGGACTTGCGGCCGAGCTCGCCCGCGGTCACCATGCGCTGCAACAGCTCCGGCGGGAAGAACTTCGGGTCGCCGGTGTCGGTGTAAATGTTGCGCGTGGCGTGCGTGAGGATGTCGACGCCGGTCAGGTCGGTCGTCGCGAGCGGGCCCATGGCGTGGCCGAAGCCGAGCTTGCACGCGGTGTCGAGGTCTTCGGGCGACACCACGCCCGACTCGACGAGCTTGACCGCCTCGACCACGAGCGCCGAGATGAGCCGCGTGGTCACAAACCCGGCGATGTCACGGTTGACGACGATGCAGGTCTTGCCGATGCCCTCGGCGAAGGATCGGGCCGCGGCGAGGGTCTGGTCGCTCGTGCGGTGTCCCCTGACCAATTCACAGAGCTTCATCATGGGTACCGGCGAAAAGAAATGAGTGCCCACGACCTGCTCGGGACGCTGGGTCACAGCGGCGATCTGCGTGATCGGGATGGCGCTGGTGTTGGTGCCCAGCACGGCCTCCGGTTTGCAGACGCGGTCGAGCTCGCGGAAGACCTGCTGCTTGACGTCGAGGCGCTCGAAGACGGCCTCGATCACCACGTCGGCCTCGGCCGCGGCCTCCAGGTCGGTCGTGGGTGTGATGCGTGCGAGTGCGGCCGCGGCGTCGTCAGCGCCGATCGTGCCCTTCGCGGCAAACTTGTCCAGCGACTTGCGGACGCCGTCCAGCCCTCGGGCCACCGCCGCGTTGTCAAGGTCGCGAAGCGTGACCTCCCAGCCCGCCTGCGCCGCCACCTGTGCTATCCCCGAGCCCATCAGCCCGGCGCCGATTACCGCCACCCTGTTCGCCATAGCGCCCAATCTAAACGACTACTCAGGTAGTTAGTTCAGGCGACCCCATTCGCGAAACCGCTTCGAAGTGCAAAACTGTGGCCATGGCACTCGTCGGCCCGTTGATCGCAATGGTGATGATTGCAGTGATGGCCGCTCTGTTACACCGCAGCCTGCGCCGTGTGGAGCCAGAGCCACCGCCCGCTGAGGATCTCCGTCCGACCGGCTCCATGCCGGATGACTATGGCCTGCTCGCGCCGGCCGCCGTGACCCGCACGCACGCGGAGGCGCTACGGGTCAAGCAGCAGCTGCGCGAGGCGGGCATCCGCTCCACCCTGGCCAACACCCCGGACGGCCAGGTGCAGGTGCTCGTGTTTGGCGATCAGGTCGTGCGCGCCCGCCGGCTCGTCGGCTGGACGGGTCAAAAGCCGTAGTCGGGATCTGCCGGGACTTCCGCACGGAAGACTTCCACGCCCAGTGAACGCAGGTCGCCGACGAAATTGGGGTAGCCGCGGTCGATGTGATGCACGGCGCGCACGGTCGTGACACCGTCGCCGCACAGCCCCGCGATGACCAGGCCCGCGCCCGCCCGGATGTCCGACGCGGTCAGCTCCGCGCTGGACAGGCTTTCCCGCCCACGCACCATCGCGTGGTGCCCCTCGATGTGGATGTCCGCGCCCAGCCGCTTGAGCTCCTCGGCGAACATGAAGCGCCCGTCGAAGATGTTCTCCGTGATCAGCGACTGCCCGTCGGCCACCGCGGCCATGCCGATCGCCATTGGCAGCAGGTCGGTGGCGAAGCCCGGGAAGGGCAGCGTCCTGATGTCCACCGCGCGCGGCCGGTCGGCCATGCGCACGCGGAAGCTGTCCACGCCGTGGTCCACGTCCCCGCCCGCGTTTGCGATCTTGTCTAGCGCGATCTCCAGCCAGCGCGGCTCCACGCCCGTCACGGTCACGTCGCCCCGGGTCATCGCGGCGCCGAAGGCCCACGTGCCCGCGACGATCCGGTCGCCGATCGTGGTGTGGGTGACCGGCTCCAGCCCTTCCACGCCATGCACGACGATCTCCGACGCGCCCGCGCCCTCGATCTGCGCCCCCATCTGGATCAGCATCTGGCACAGGTCCACGATCTCGGGCTCGCGCGCCACGTTGTCGATGACGGTCGTGCCGCGCGCCAGCACGGCGGCCATCACGAGGTTTTCGGTCGCGCCCACGCTCGGGAAGTCCAGTGCGATCTTCGCGCCGTGCAGCCCGTCTGGCGCCGACGCCACCACGAACCCGTGCTCGCCCGACACCTCGGCGCCCATCTTTTCCAGCCCGCTGACGTGCATGTCGAGCCCGCGTGAGCCGATCGCGTCGCCGCCCGGATGCGCCACGCGGGCCGAACCGCAGCGGGCCAGCAGCGGGCCGAGCACACAGATGGAGGCCCGCAGGCGCCGCACCAGGTCGTAGTCGGCCTCGGGGTGCAATCGGTCGGGCACCTCCACCGCGACCTGGTCACCGTCGAACTGGACTTCCGCACCGAGCCGGCGCAGGACCTCGCCCATGATGCCCATGTCGGTGATGCGCGGGATGTTGTCGATGACGCTCGTGCCGGGCGCCATCAGCGCCGCGGCCATCAATTTGAGCGCGGAATTCTTGGCGCCGACGACCCGTACCTCGCCCGCGAGCCTCACACCACCGGTGACTCTGATGACGTCCACGTCGGACATACTAAAAGTCAGCTCCGGTGGCAGAAGTACGCTGCTCGTCATGGCCGTTCACCTCACTCGCATCTACACCAGGACCGGCGACGCCGGCACGACCGCACTTGTCAACGGGGACCGTGTACCCAAAACCGACCCCAGAATCGCCGCGTACGCCGATGTTGACGAATGCAACGCCGCGATCGGCTCCGCGCTCGCCATAGGTAACCTAGCCGATGATGTACGAGCTGTCCTCACGGAGGTGCAGAACGATCTGTTCGATGTCGGTGCCGACCTGGCCAACCCCATCACCCCCGACCCGAAATACCCACCGCTGCGGGTGACCGACGACTACGTCACGCGCCTCGAGGGGCACTGCGACGAATTCAACTCCCGACTGTCCAAACTGGATTCATTTGTCCTGCCTGGGGGTACGCCTGGGGCGGCGCTGCTACACGTGGCACGCACGATCGCGCGCCGCGCCGAGCGCTCGGCCTTCGCCCTGCTGGAGGCCGACCCCGAGCGCACGAGCAAGCTTGGAGCACAATATCTCAATCGGCTGTCGGATTTGCTCTTTATCCTGGCGCGCGTGGCAAATTCGAACGGGACGACCGACGTGAAGTGGGTTCCAGGCGCAAACCGGTAAAAGGTCGACAAAAGCCGCCTCACGTGGAGTAGGGTGTCACCGACTCCAGCCACGACAGGAACCCGGTGACCGTCTGGCGCGGCATCGCCACCTCGACCAGCGAATCGCCGCTCTGACAACGCAAGATCACCCACTCCGCCGGGATCAGCGGAGCCTCCTGCTCGGTGGGCGCCCTGCGGCTCTCCACCGCCAGCGCGCGCCGTGACAACCGCCTGCGCGGCCGCAGCGCCAGACTGAACAACCGGAACCACCGCAGCTCGTCGCCGCGGAACTGCCCGAACCCCGGCGCCCACCCCCGGCCACCCGGCCGCTGATGCAGGCGCAGGTAAAGCTCGACGGTCCCCTTGGTGCGGGAGAAAAACTCACGGCGCGAAAACACGCCGACCATGAGGGCAAGCGCAACGACGAGGCCGACCGCGACAACTTCCAGTAGCCTCATCGCCTGCTGATCAGCGCCCCGAGGCCACCGGCGACGCGCTCTCGGCCAACACCGTCACGCCCTCACCCGTTACAGACAGGAAGCCGCCGGCCACCTCATAAGCCAGCTCTTTGCCGCCGGGCAGCTTCACCCGCACCTGCCCCGGCTCGGCCAGCTGGCCCAGCAGCGGCGCGTGCCCGGGCAGCACACCGAGCTCGCCCTCGGTCGTGCGGGCGACCAGCATCTCGGCCTCGCCGGACCAAACCTTTTCTTCAACCGCAACAAGGTCAACGTGCAGTGTCTTGGCCACGGAAACTCCTGATGAATACCCGAGTCGGTGCTCGCGAGTCTACTTCAGCCCCACCCGGTAACCATTTGAGGGTGTTGTAAGACATACTCATCCACCTCGCCTCCGGCCACGGCGCCGAGGAAACCCACGGCCTCGACGTCGAGCGCCTCGCCCAGATATTCCTCGCCGCTCATCAGGCTCTCCCCGCCCAGCCTGACCATGAACAGGTCCTCCGGCCTCAGCCCGCGCAGCGCCAGCGCCCAGTCGGCCAGGCTCAAGCCGCGCCCGCCGAACACCACCGACTTGCCCGCCGCCCGCAGCACCCGGTCGACCTGCGCCGGGTTGGCCACCACGCCCGCGCTGAACGCCTTGCCCAGCATGGCGCGCACCAGCTGCTGCTGGTGCCGCTGGCGGGCATAGTCGCCGCCCTCGATGTGGCGTTGGCGCGCATAGTCGAGCGCCTCCCAGCCGGCGAAATGGTTCGGGCCGACGCCGTACACCTTCTGCGGCCCGATGTAGCCCACGGGAGCGGGGGCTCGCTGCCGCCCGTCGGGCCTCAGGTGCAGCGAGCGCACCTCCTGATCCACCACCAGATCGACCCCGCCCAGTGCATCGACCACCTGCTCGAACCCGCGAAAGTCCACGATCGCGCCCGCGTCGAACCGCCCGATCCCGGTCACGCCGCTGACGGTCTGGGCCAGCAGCTCGAAGCCGCGGGCCGGCTCGGGCAGGCCGCCGTCGACCTGCGCGCCGTAAAACATCGCGTGCGCCAGGCGATCCCGCGCCCCAGCGAATCCGGACTTGGCGAACGGCGGGATGCGCACGAGCAGATCGCGCGGCAGCGAGAACACGTAGGCCCGGTGCAGCCCCGCGGCCACGTGCACGATCATCACCGAGTCGGCCCGGGGCACCTCGTCCTCGGTACGCGGGTCCACGCCCGCCAGAAGCACGTTGAGCGGGCCGGTGAGCGACGCCGGCACACCCTGGTTGGCGCCGAACAGCTCGGCCGTGGGCACCTCGTAGCGCCGCACCAGCTGGTCGACGCCGACCAACGCTGCCCCGCTCACCACCATCAACACCGCGCCGATCGCCACGAGCCATCGCACACAGTGCACAACTGTTCTTCGGGCTGGTTCGGCTCGGAAGAAGCGAGCGGCGCCGGGGGGAATCCCCGGCGCCGCCCGCGCTTGGTCAAACCAGAGCCGCTATTTGGTCAGCTCACGGTAGTTGCGCTCCAGGTCGTCCAGCCCGCCACACATGAAGAACGCCTGCTCCGGCACGTGGTCGTAGTCGCCCTGCGCGATCCGCTTGAACGCCTCGACCGTCTCCTTGATCGGCACGGTGGAGCCCTCGACGCCGGTGAACTGCTTGGCCGCGAAGGTGTTTTGCGACAGGAACCGCTCGATGCGGCGCGCCCGCGCCACGGTGAGCTTGTCCTCTTCGGACAGTTCGTCCATGCCCAGGATGGCGATGATGTCCTGCAGGTCGTTGTACTTCTGCAGGATCCGCTTGACCTCGTTGGCGACGCGGAAGTGCTCGTCACCGACGTACTGCGGGTCCAGGATCCGCGAGGTCGAGGTCAGCGGGTCCACCGCCGGGTAGATGCCCTTGTCGGACACCTTGCGCTCGAGGTTGGTCGTGGCGTCCAGGTGGGCGAACGTCGTGGCCGGCGCCGGGTCGGTGTAGTCGTCGGCGGGCACGTAGATCGCCTGCAGCGAGGTGATGGCGCGGCCACGCACCGAGGTGATCCGCTCCTGCAGCTCGCCCATCTCGTCGGCCAGGTTGGGCTGGTAACCCACGGCACTCGGCATGCGGCCCAGCAGGGTCGACACCTCGGAGCCGGCCTGGGTGAACCGGAAGATGTTGTCGATGAACAACAGCACCTCCTGGCCCTGCACGTCACGGAAGTATTCGGCCATGGTCAGCGCCGACAGGGCGACCCGCAGACGCGTGCCGGGCGGCTCATCCATCTGCCCGTAGACCAGCGCCGTGTCACCGATAACGCCGGCATCCGTCATCTCGTGAATGAGATCATTTCCTTCGCGGGTGCGCTCGCCGACGCCCGCGAACACGGAGGTGCCACCGAAGTTTCGCGCCACCCGGATGATCATCTCCTGGATGAGCACGGTCTTGCCCACGCCTGCGCCGCCGAACAGACCGATCTTGCCACCCTTGACGTAAGGGGCGAGCAGGTCGATCACCTTGACGCCGGTCTCCAGCATCTCGGTCTTGGGCTCCAGGTCGGCGAACGCCGGAGGCTTGCGGTGGATGCCCCACCGCTCGTTGACCTCGAACTTCTCGCCCGGCTTGAGGTTGAGCACGTCACCGATCACGTTGAACACACGACCCTTGGTGATGTCGCCCACCGGCACGGTGATCGACTCGCCGCTGTCGCGCACCTCCGCGCCGCGGACCATGCCGTCCGTCGGCTGCATGGAGATCGCGCGGATCACGTTGTCGCCCAGGTGCTGCGAGACCTCCAGCGTCAGGGTCTTGGTGCCCTCGGCGAGGGTCACGTCCACCTTGAGCGCGTTGAAGATCTCGGGCATCGCGTCGCGCGGGAACTCCACGTCAACGACCGGGCCGATGACCCGGACGACTCGCCCAACTCCGGTCTTGGTTTCAGCCGTAGCAGTCATCGTCATTCACTCCCTGCCGCCGCGAGCGCGTTCACGCCGCCGACGATCTCACTGATTTCCTGGGTGATCGCGGCCTGGCGGGACGAGTTCATCTCCCGGGTCAGCCGCTTGATCATGTCTTCGGCGTTGTCGGTGGCGCTCTTCATCGCCTTGCGGCGCGCCGCCGATTCGCTCGCGGCCGCGTCGAGCAGGGCCGCGTAAATCCTGGTGTTAATGTATTTGGGCAGCAACCCGTCCAGCAACTCGCCCGCGTCGGGCTCGAACTCGTAGGCGGGCAGAATCACTCCCGCCTCCTCGGCCGTGCGCTCCTCGACCTGCATGGGGGCGAAGATCTTGGCATCGGGCCGCTGCGTCATGAGCGATTTGAATTCTGTGTACACAATGTGCAGCTCATCGACGCCGACGATCTCGCCCTCCGCCGGGGTCTCGTCGGCCTCTCGCAGGAACGCCTCGATCAGCGTCTCGCCCACCTTTTGCGCGTCGGTGAATCGCGGCTGCTCGGAGAACCCGCTCCACGAGCCGGCCACCTCGCGCCCGCGGAAGCGGTAATAGGTGATCCCCTTGCGCCCGACCACGAACAGCGCGACCTGCTTGCCCTCGGCACGCAGCTTGGAGATCAGCTCCTCGGCCGTGCGGATGGTGTTGACGTTGTAGCCGCCGCACAACCCGCGGTCGCTGGTGATCACCAGCACGCCCGCCCTCGTCACCGACTCCTTCTCGGTGAGCAACGGGTGCGGTGAGTTGGTGTTGGTCGCGAGCGCCGTGAGCACACCGGTGATGGCGTTGGCGTAGGGCAGCGACGCCGCCACCCGCTCCTGCGCCTTGCCGATGCGGCTCGTGGCCACGAGCTCCATCGCCTTGGTGATCTTCTTCATCGAACGGGTCGCGCGGATCCGCCTTCGAAGAACACGTACCTGACCGGCCATCGCTAGGCCTTCTTCTTCGGCACGATGCGGGTCACCTTCTCGGCGCCCTCGGCCTCCTCGCGGGCTTTGGCCTCATCGTCGTGCACGTGCAGGTCGTCCTCGCTGGCCAGGAACATCTGCTTGAACTTGGTGACGGCCTCGTCGAGGGCGGTGACGCTGTCGTCGCCCCATGCGCCGGAGGCGATCCCGTCGAGCGTGCCCTTGTGCGAGTGACGCAGATAAGCCATGAACTCCGTCTCGAACCGGCGGATCTCGCCCACCGGCACGTCGTCGAGCTTGCCCTCGGTGCCGGCCCAGATCGCGGCGGCCTGCTCGGCCATGGGCACGGGCGCGTTGTTTTGCTGCTTGAGCAGCTCGACGATGCGCGCACCCCGCTCCAGCTGAGCGCGGGACGCCTTGTCCAGGTCGGACGCGAACGCGGCGAACGCCTCGAGCTCACGGAACTGGGCCAGGTCGAGCCGCAGCCGGCCGGAGACCTTGCGCATCGGCGTGGGCTGCGCCGCGCCACCGACCCGGGAAACCGAGGTGCCCACGTTGATCGCGGGGCGTACACCAGAGTTGAACAGACCCTCCTCGAGGAAGATCTGGCCGTCGGTGATGGAGATGACGTTGGTCGGAATGAACGCCGCGATGTCGCCGGCCTTGGTCTCGATGATCGGCAGGCCGGTCATCGAGCCCGCGCCGAGCTCGTCGGACAGCTTCGCGCAGCGCTCGAGCAGCCGCGAGTGCAGATAGAAGACGTCACCGGGGTAGGCCTCGCGGCCCGGCGGGCGGCGCAGCAGCAGAGACACGGCGCGGTAGGCCTCGGCCTGCTTGCTGAGGTCGTCGAAGACGATGAGCACGTGCTTGCCCGCATACATCCAGTGCTGCCCGATGGACGAACCAGCATAGGGCGCAAGGTATTTGAAGCCCGCGGGGTCGGAGGCCGGCGAGTTGACGATGGTCGTGTATTCCATCGCGCCCGCGGCCTCGAGCGTGCCCTTCACCGACGCGACCGTGGACGCCTTCTGCCCGATCGCGACGTAGATGCAGCGCACCTGCTTCTTCGGGTCGCCGGACTTCCAGTTGTCGCGCTGGTTGATGATCGCGTCCAGCGCGACCGAGGTCTTGCCGGTCTTGCGGTCGCCGATGATCAGCTGGCGCTGGCCCCGGCCGATCGGGGTCATCGAGTCGATGGCCTTGATGCCGGTCGCGAGCGGCTCGTGCACGCTCTTGCGCACCATGACGTTGGGCGCCTGAAGCTCAAGCTCGCGGAAGCCCTCGTTGGCGATCTCGCCCAGGCCGTCGATCGGCTCGCCGAGCGGGTTGACCACCCGGCCGAGGAACCCGTCGCCGATCGGCACCGAGAGCACGCGGCCGGTGCGCTTGACGGTCTGGCCCTCCTCGATGCCCTCGAACGAGCCCAGGATGACGACACCGATCTGGCGGATGTCGAGGTTGAGCGCGACACCGAGTGTGCCGTCCTCGAACTCCAGCAGCTCGTTGGCCATGGTCGAGGGCAGGCCCTCCACCTTGGCGATGCCGTCGCCGGCCTCGGTGACGACGCCGACCTCCTCGCGGGAGATATCGGGCGTGTAGGAGGAGATGAAGCGCTCAAGCGCTCCCCGGATCTCCTCGGACGAGATGGTCAGCTCGGCCATCTTCAGCTTCCTATCTGCTATTTCGCCGCGAGGGCGTTGCGGACTGTCGAAAGTCGTCGTGCGACCGTCCCGTCATACAGGTCAGAGCCGACGCGCACGCTCATGCCACCGAGGACGGCGGGGTCAACCGTGATCTTGAGGGAAACCTGCCGACCGTACTTGGCCGCAAGGCTAGCCGATAGCCGGCCCTCCTCCGCCTCCGTCAGTGGCTCGGCGACCGTGACGTAGGCGATCTCGGCCTCGCGCCGCTCGGCCGCGAGCTCCACCAGACGGGTCAGCGCGGTCGTGAAGGCACGCCCGCCGAAGCCACCGACGGCGACCTCGGCCAGCTTGATCGTCACGGACAGCGCCTTGCCGTCGAGCAACTGGTGCACGAGCTCCGCCCGGCGCTCGGCCGGCACCGACGAATCGCCGATGGTCGCCGCGAGCCTGGGGTCGCCCGACACGATCTGTCCAAAGCGGAACAGCTCGTCCTCGACCTCCGCGAGCTCTCCCGAGCGCTCGGCGCTGACCAATAGCGCGTCAACGCCCAACCGCTCGGTCGCGTCGAGCAGCTCCGACGGCCTGGACCACCGCCCGCTCGCGAGCACCGCGAGCAGCTCGGCCGCCTGGTCGCTCACCTTGCCCCCGACCAGACCACGCACCAGATCGGCGCGCTCCTGCCCGCCCCGCGAAGGGTCGGACAGCGCCCGGCGCAGGCGCGGCTCGCGCTCGAGCAGCCGTGCGAAGGCGAGGATCTCGTCGGCGATGCCGACCGTGATCTCACCCTCGGACAGCGCGGCGAACGCCCGTGCGTAGGACTCCCGGCTTGCCGCCTGCATCAGCGGGCTCTGGCTGTCTCGGGAGCGGACTCAAGCTCGGTGAGGAACCGCTCGACCGTGCCCCGGCGGCGCGCCTCGTCGGCGAGGGACTCACCAACGATCTTGCTGGCCAGGTCGACCGCGAGCGTGCCCATCTCGGTGCGCAGCTCCCGGACGATGGCCTGCCGCTCGCCGGCCAGCGCCTCGCGGCCCGCCGAGATGATCCGGTCGGACTCCTCGCGGGCCCGGGCCAGGACGTCCTGCCGGATGCCCTCGGCGTCGGCGCGCGCCTCGTCGCGGATGCGTGCGGCCTCCGTCCGGGCCTCGGCCAGCTGTGCCCGGTATTGGTTGAGCAATTGGTTGGCCTCCGCCTGCGCCTTCTCGGCGCGCTCGATGCCACCCTCGATCGCGTCAACCCGTGCCTTGAACGTCTCCTCCATGCGCGGGAAGACGAACTTCATCAGGATGAAGCACAGGACCGCGAACGCGATCGCGCCGACCACCAGCTCCTGCCAGAGCGGGACGATCGGGTTGTGCTCCACCTCTTGGGCTAGAAAGCGCATTTGGTTCCTCCCGGTTTCTCGGTTGGGGAGCCGACTACTGCGCCGGACCCTGCCAGATGAAGCCGAACGCGATGCCCAGCAGCGCGAGCGCCTCGACCACGGCGAAGCCCAGGAACAGGTTGGGACGGTTGAGACCGGCGGTCTCGGGCTGGCGAGCGGTGGCCTGGATGTAGGACGCGAAGATGATCCCCACGCCGATGCCGGGGCCGATCGCGGCGAGGCCGTAACCGATGGCGGCGAGGCTACCGGTGATCTCCATTTGGTTCTCCTCTTATCGTGGTTAGTGCTCGTGCGAGAGCGAGCTTTGCAGGTAACTCGTTGTCAGCAGGACGAAAACGTAGGCCTGCAACATGCAGATCAACGCCTCGAAGATGGTCAGCGCGATGGCCATCGCGAACGACAGGACGGAAACCGCCGA
>JBIOYB010000278.1:0-34079 GCA_044869915.1 Allorhizocola sp. | reverse complement strand
GGTGCGTCGATCCCGCGCCCTAAAGGGAGCACAACCCCCGTCAGGTGACCGTCCAGGGTGCGTTCTGGACGGGCTGGACCGCTGGGCTGTGCGCTGGCCAATCGAAGGAAACGACCAGACAACAGGAGCCTAAACATGGCTAACGAGACCACTTTGACAATTGTCGGAAACCTGACGAGCGACCCCGATTTGAGGTATACCCCGAGCGGCGCGGCGGTGGTCAAGTTCACCGTTGCCAGCACGCCGCGCCTGTTCGATCAGGCCTCGGGCAAGTGGCGGGATGGTGAGCCGCTGTTCATGGCATGTTCGGCGTGGCGGGAGCAGGCCGAGAACATCGCGGAGTCGCTGTCCAAAGGCACGCGGGTCGTCGTGACAGGCAGGTTGCGGCTGTCGCGGTGGGAAACCCCGGAAGGCGAGAAGCGGCAGGCGTTTCAGCTTGATGTGGAAGAGGTCGGCCCGTCGCTGCGGTACGCCCGCGCGAAGGTGATGAAACTGACCCGCGCATCAGCCGCGCCCGACAGCGGCACTACCACGACGCCGGTCGATGACCCGTGGGCCGCCAACGGCGACGCTGAGCCGCCGTTCTAGACCCGTTGCGTACCAACAAACTCTGTTAGCCGACAGGGCGTGACCGCCAAGGCCTGAGAAACCAACGGTCACGCCCCCTTTTTCACACCCTCACAAGGAGAGAACCCACATCATGACACCCCACAGGTCTATCCCCGCGACCGGCGCGGCAGGTGCCCGGTGAACCACAACCAGTTGCGGCACCTGATACACCAGCCGAAACACACCCCGCTTCGCCTCGCCTACCGGTTCGTATCCGGCCGCCCGCTCGACGGCATCGCGCGTGCCGATGGCGGCTATCTACGCCCCGGCAAGCGGGCGCTCACCGTGACTGGGTACGCGTCACGCTGGGCGATGCTGCCCGGTTGGAAACGTCAGCTGATCCGTCTGGGAACCCCGGTCGCGCTGTGCGCGGTCGGCTGGCTGTACACCAGCTATCCGAACGCGACCACGACAGCGGCAGCGCTGGCCGCCACGGCCGGCATAGTCCGCGTAGTGCGCCGCTCGCGGCGTGCGTGGAAGATGCGCCGGTTCACCGCGACCTACATCGATCCCACCTTGGCCGCGCTCGCCACGGCGCTGGGCGATGCACCGATCCGGTTGCACGTCTCACCGGACCTGGGTGATCTGGTGCCCCGCCTGGCCAAGCCGATGTCACCGGCGGAAAAGACGATCCGGGCGTGGTACGGGCAGCACGTGGAACCGGTGCTGCGGTGGCTACCCGACCGGAGCATGCGCGCCGTGTGGGCGGTACAGCGCTGGGCGCAACCGATGAGCAGCAAACTCGACCTGTTCTGGACGCCCCGCGACCAGGACACGGGACCACGTATCGAACTGGCCGCCAGCGTCCCCTATCTGACCAGCGAACAGCGCCAATTCATCTCGGCGGTGGTCGGCGCGAAAATCCCCGCCGGGGACCTGGTCGAACGCTGGGATCAAGTCGGGCCGAAGGTCACCGCGACCTGGACCGTGCGCAAAAGGCCACCGTCCAAAGTGGGCTACCCCGACTTGGAAGCACGCTTGGCCCAACTCAAGGAATGGGAGTTCTTCCTCGGGCTGGGTGTGGGCGGCAAACCCGTGATCGTCAGCCTGCGCGAAGACTCCCCGCACATCGCGTGTTCGGCCGGATCCGGTGCGGGCAAAAGCGTGCTGGCGCAAGCGGTGGCGGTACAGGTTCTGGCCCGTGGTGGTCAGGTGGTCATCCTCGATTTGAAAGGCTCGCACCGGTGGGCGCTCAACCTGCCGGGTGTCACCTACTGCACTACACCAGAGCAGATGCATCACGCCCTGGTCCAGCTCGACGCGCTGGCCGAGGCACGTAACGCCCGCGCGTTACGGGAGCCGGAGGATTGGGACCCCGGTGCGCGGGTGTTCGTCATCGCTGAGGAGCTCAACGCCACCTTCACCAAGCTCAAAGACTGGTGGGCCGATCACCGGCCGTCCGGTGGGCCGAAGGTCTCACCAGCGGTGCGGGGTTTCCGCAATCTGCTGTTCATGGGCCGATCGGCGAAGGTGAACGTGTTCGCGGTGGCGCAGATGCTCACCGCCAACACCACCGGCGGGCCGGAAAGCCGAGAAAACTTCGGGATCCGTGCACTGGCCCGCTACACCCGCAACAACTGGCAGATGCTCGCCCCGGAAGCGGGCATGCCCAGGGCGTCACGCACGCTCGGGCGTTGGCAGATCGTGGTTGCTGGGACGGCTACGGAGTGTCAGGTTGTCTACCTGAGTGCGGCTGAGGCGCGGCTGTTGGTGCACAAGCTGTCCCCGGGGACGCCCACACCCTTGATAGCCGCCAGCCAGGAAATGTCCCCGGGACACGGGGACAGCGGGGACACCATCACCCCCGTTGACCCGCTCTCCGAAGCGATCACGCTGCGTGAAGCCGTGGAACGTGGGATCGCGCCGTGGGCGTTCGCTGCCACGAAGAAGCGGCTCCAGCGCGCCCGTAAAGCCGCCACCGCTACCGCGCCTGCGCCGGTGGGTCGTGACGGGCAGGCAGACACCTACCAAGTCTCCGACCTCATCGTCTGGATCGAAAGCGAGCTCGTGTCATGAACGGCTGGCGCTGCCCCGACTGGTGCGCCAAAGGCCATCAATGCACCGTGCAGCAGGGCTCACCGGCAGGCGTGCACTCGTCTGGCCCGATGCGCTGGAATGCCGCCTATGGCTCCCTGGTGGCCGTGAGGTTCCAAGACCTTGACGGTCGTAATTGGCTGGAACTGCGCGGGCATGTCCGGCTCGGGGACACCGGCCTACCCATCCAGGAGCAAGCCTCCCGCCTCGCCGTGCACGTCGATCAAGCCATACGCGCGATCGCCTTGCCCGCAACCTTTTCCCGTCCGGCGATGGTCCGGAAACGACAAACCCGATGAGCCGTAACCCCAAAGGCCGAAAGACCAAAGGGCGAAAAGACTGACAGGGGCACGCTGCGCGCGCCCTCACTACCGGATGTGGCCAGCCGCTGTTGTGGCTGGCCACATCCCGCCACGCACGCAGAACGGAGACCTTATGAGCCACATCCTTACCGCCGCGATCGGCTACGCCAACATGGGCTGGCCGGTCTTCATGCTCGGCCGCAACAAACGACCCGTAGCCAACTGCCAGCCATGCCACCACGCACCATCCGATCACGACCCCCAAGCCTGCAAATGCCTGACCTGCCACGGGTTCTACGCCGCGACACGCGACCCGAAAACCATCGCCCGCATCATCGCCGTGACTGCGGGCGGCATGCTCGCCATACGCACCGGGACAGCGTCACGGTTGGTCGTGGTCGACGTCGATCCCGACAAAGGCGGCACGGCAAGCCTTGCCCAGCTCGTCGCTGAAGGCTTGCTCCCAGCCACCCGCTATGTGCGCACCGGCTCCGGTGGCCTGCACCTGTACTACCGCCACCCCGGACCGCACACGAAAATCCGTTGCAGCCAAAGCGTTCTCGCGCCTGGGCTGGACGTACGGGCCGATGGCGGCTATGTGGTCGCTCCGCCATCGGTGCATCCCCGTACACGTCGCCTGTACGTGTGGGCCGACGCTGACGCGCCGGTGGTTGAGATGCCCCCCGCGCTGATCACCGCATGCCAGCTAGCAACTGCGCCAACCGCGCCGCAAAACTTCCCGTCCAACCCCCCGCCGGCCCGCACCCAAACCGCAAACCTTTCGGCCGGGGCGGGGGGCATCACATCACCCGAGCGCCTACTCAGCGCCCACTTGGACGCGGTACGCCATGCCCCCGAAGGACGACGGCGTACCACGCTCTACGGCGCATCGCGCGGGGTGGCGCGCATGGTCGCGGCCGGGGCGATCACCTGCACCGATGCCCACGCCGCCCTCCTAGGGGTGGGACTGGCCGCAGGCCAGACCGAACGTGATTGTCTCGCCGCCATCACTGGCGGCTTCAAAGACGAAGGAGTAAGCCTATGACCACACCCAATGGGGAGGAAGTGCTTGACCGGGTAGCCGCGTGGCTGGCCCCATATCTCGCACTGCCCTCCGAACACTGCCTCCCAGCAATCACCCTGTGGGCCGCGCACACTCACGCGGCGGATGCGTTTTACGTCACGCCGCGCCTGGTGCTGTCCAGCGCTGAGCCTGGCTCTGGCAAAACCCGCGTGCTGGAACTGCTGAACCTGATCACCCACCAACCGCAAATGATCTTTTCGCCGACCACGGCAGCGATCTTCCGCATGCTCCAGGACGGGCCAATCAGTCTGCTGTTCGACGAAATAGACGCCGTGTTCAACCCGAAAGCCTCCGGCAACAACGAAGACCTTCGGGCATTGCTCAACGCCGGATACAAGCGCGGCGCGGCCATCCCACGGTGCGTAGGCGACGCGTCGAAGATGGCCGTAGCGCACTTTCGCGTGTTCTCCCCGGTCGCGCTGGCCGGACTCGCCGGACACATGCCCGCTACCATCCTGACCCGCGCCGTGATCATTCACATGCGGAAACGACCCGCACACATCAAGGTCAAGGCGTTTTGGGAACGCGACGCCGAAGCCGAAGCCGAGCCACTACGCGAGCAGCTGCGCACGTGGATGAACAGCCATCGGCCCACGCTGGCGCACGCGCGCCCGGTCATGCCTGCCGGGGTCGAGGACCGGCCCGCAGAGGTGTGGGAAGCCCTGTTGGCCATCGCAGACGCTGCGGGCGGACACTGGCCAGTCACCGCGCGGGCCGCGTGCGAGCACTTCGTCTTGGCGGCAAGCCAAGGCAATCAGTCGCTCGGGGTGCGGCTGCTGCACGATCTCCGCACGGTGTTCGCAGGCGCAGACCGGATGTCTACATCGGACATCCTGCAAGCGCTCGTCGCGTTGCCTGAGTCGCCGTGGGCGGACCTTGGCGGTAAACCGCTCGACGCGGCCCGGCTCGCTCGCGCGCTCAAACCGTACGAAGTCAACCCATGCGTGTACAAGGACGCCGGAGCGAGCGTGCGCGGCTACACCACCTACCCCGTCAACACAGCGGCATGCGTGAGTACCGGACTGGCTGACGCGTGGTCGCGCTACCTGCCGCCCGGACGGGCTTCCAGCAACGAGCAGGAGGCAGAACCGTCCGATTCGTACTCGCCATGTCGGTCATGTGGCCAACCCCTTCTGTTGATCACGGCTGGACGTGATCAGTGCGCCGGATGCGAGATCAACGAGCGGCAGGCGTCTCCCGAGCCGATCGGGTGGCAGGCATGACCACTCAAACCCGATCAGATGCATACAAAGACACCAACCGTGCCGAGATCTTGGCTCTCCGTGGCTCTCAGGCGGTTTTCTGTGGCGATCCAGTCACAAGGGCCAGGCGAGCGGACGCCCGGCACATCGACATCAGACCCCGGCGCAGAGCTTTGGACGGCATGCGCCGAGGTCACGACCCCCTTAGCTACCAGCACAAAGGAGCGGTTTCATCATGTCAGCCGCAACGGTAACCCGGAATCGCACGGGGGAGGGAACCCCGAGCCGGTACATCACCATCGAAGAGATCTGCACCGAGCTCAAGATCTCTCGATCAACCTTCTACGAGTGGAAGACCAAACGGAAGGCTCCGGAAGGCTTCCGGCTCCCCAACGGCGAGCGCCGGATCCGTCGCATCGACTACGAAGCATGGCTGACGTCCCTCGAAGAGAAGGACGAGGCCTTAGCATGAACACAACCTTTGACGTGCGCTTCTGGAAAACCGAAGTCTACAAAGGCAAGCGCGGCACGAGTTACTACGTGCGGTGGACCGTCGCGGGCAAACCATGGCGTGAGCCCTTCAAAAACAGGGCTCTCGCCGAGAGCTTCCGATCCGAACTGGTCACGGCCGCGCGCAAGGGCGAGGCGTTCGACATCGAGTCAGGTAGGCCGCTCTCGATGCAGCGCGCGAGCCTGGATATGCCGTGGTATCGCTTCGCCTGCAAGTACGGCGATCTCAAGTGGTCTAAGAGCGCGGCAACGACCCGCAGGACGAACGCAGAGGCATTGGCGAAGGTCACGCTGGCCATGCTAAAGACCGGAAGGGGCAAGCCGGATGAGAAGGTGCTACGCAAGGCGCTCAACAGGTGGGCCTTCAATCCGAACCTGCGCAACTCCTCTGACTGCCCCACGGACGTTGCGAACGCGCTGCGGTGGGTCGAAGCCAATACCCGCAACGTTTCGGCCTTGGCAAACCCCGCGGTGCTTCGCCCGGTGCTTGACGGGCTGGCGACTCGTTTGGATGGGAAGACGGCAGCGCCAAGCGTGGTCAACCGACAACGAAAGATCTTGTCCGCCTCACTGTGGTACGCCGCCGAGCTAAAGATCTTGAGCACGAATCCGATACCGGCCCTCAAATGGACGCCGCCCAAGACCAGCCAAGCCATCGACCGGCGTGCTGTGGCAAACCCGATCCAGGTGCGCACGCTGCTCGAAGCAGTACGTGACGGTCGATATGGTCTGCGGCTCATGGCATTCTTCGCCTGCCTCTACTACGCCGGACTACGGCCTGAGGAAGCAGTCGGGCTCTACAAGCACAACCTTGACGTTCCAGAAGCGGGCTGGGGATGGCTGCACCTGGACGAAGCCGAGCCGCACGCCGGTAAGGATTGGACCGACACGGGCACCAACCGGGAGCGCCGTCAGCTCAAGCAGCGGGCGGTAGGCGAAGGCCGCTCGGTGCCGTGTCCACCAGAGCTAACCACGGTGCTCAACGAGTACATCGACGTATTCGGCTTCGGCTCGGACGGCCGGCTCTTTCGGGGCGAGCGGAACAAGAACGAGCTCCCCAAGGGCACGATCAATCGCGCGTGGAAGGACGCGCGCCGCGCCGCCTTCACGGACGAGATCCACCACTCGACGCTAGCCGCCACGCCCTACGACCTGAGACACGCCTGCGTATCCCTCTGGATCCTGGCAGGCGTGCCACCGGCGACAGCGGCCAAGTGGGCAGGCCACTCGATAGAGATCCTGTTCCGGATCTATGCGGCCTGGCTCGCCGCCTCCGAGCTCGCGCTTCGCAAGGGCATCGAGGACGCATACGGCCAGGTAGGCGAGTAGAAAATTTGGCGCGCATTTAGCGCGACCAACCGATCACGGCCGTACTTGGCCGGACACAGTCGGACAGACGTACGAAAGCCCCTGACCGGTTCTGCGAGGTCAGGGGCTTCATTTTTGCTGGCGAGAACCAAGATCAGTCCGTGCCCCCGGCAGGATTCGAACCTGCGCCACCGCCTCCGGAGGGCGGTGCTCTATCCCCTGAGCTACGGGGGCTCAGCGACCGACAAACTGTAACAGGTGCACGGGGGTGGGGCTCAAGCGGTTACCCGATGGACTGTTGCAGCTGCTGCATGGCGGTGACCTCGCCCTGTTGGGCCGACTTCATGCTCTCCGCGAGCCAGACGACGTCCGGGTTGGTGGACAGTTTGAGTACACCTTCGACCATGTGGATGCCGCCCAGGTGGTGCTTGATCATTAGCTTGAGGAACTGGCGGTCGAAGTCGGTGCCGGTGGCGGACTCGAGCGCGGTGAGCTCGGCCTGGGTGGCCATGCCCGGCATGAGGCCGTCTTGGAGGGACTGCTGGCCGTCTGGCATCCAGGCCATGGGCGCGTCGGTGCGGTTGGCGTTGAGGCCCCAGTCGCGCAGCCACTGCTGCATCATACCGACCTGACCCTGCTGGGTGACCGCCATGTCGCCGGCTATCACGCGGATGGAGCCGTTGGTGGCCTTCCGGTTGGCGAGCATGGCCATGTGTACGGCTTGGCCGTGATGGTCGGACATGTCGCGGGCGAAGCCGGCCTCGACCGACGAGTCGCTGGGTGTCGACCCGCCGAAGGCACGCGGGACAACGATGCCTGCGGCGAAGCCCAGCATCAGGCCCAATGCGAGCATGATGCTGAGGCCCACCGTGCTGAAGAGCGTGAACGTGCGGTTTGTAGTGGTCATGGATATGCAGTCAACTAGCTACCCTGGCCGAACCTCTGCTGGACCTGTTGCTCGGTCAGCGGTGTCGTGCCGGTCGCCGTGTTGCCCTGGTCGCAGCCGACGCCGGGCTCGAGCGTCGCATTCTTGGAAAGAGCGCTGATGAACAGGTCGATGCGGCTGTCGTTGACGTCCTCGAGCTTCAGTTGGTAACCCCAGGCCTGGAGCGAGACCGCCGTGCTGAGGTTTTCGACCGGGCTCATCATGGTGAACTGCTTGCCCCTGATCTTGCTGGCCAGCGTCTCGACCTGGTCGGCGGGCAGGCCGCTGCGGTAGGTCAGCCACACCGCGCCGTGCTCGAGGCTGTGGACGGCGTGCTCGTTGGGGATGGGCGCGTCGTAGATGTTGCCCATGCACTGTTGCCAAACCGTGTTGTGGGAGCCGCCCACGGGCGGGCTTTGCGCATAGGTCTGCGTGCCCCACACGTGGTCGCGCTTGAGCTCGGTGCCGTTGGTCCGGTAGTTGACGATGCCGTCGATCTGGCTGGCTCGCGTCTCCCACGAGTAGGCCGTCCCGCCAGGCTTGAACGAGGGCCAGGCGGCGAAGCCGATGATGCCGACCGAGATCACGCCGACCGCGATGAAGAGGGCGATCGGGCCCCAGTTGCGGCCCTGGCCGACCTTGACCGGCGCCTGTGGCCTGCGCGGACCGCCGCCCTTGCCACCTGACGGGGCCTTGCCGCCCGGCTTGGCACCAGGTTTGGCGCCGGGCTTGCCGCTGACCTTCACGACGGAGGGGCTCTTCTGTTCGCCGCTTGGCGTGCTGATGCTCATCGTGTCTATCCGTCACATCGAGGGGTGGTGTGCCCGGGCGGGCATCGGTCGCCGATTCTACTCGCAATCGATCCCGGTTGGTCCCCGCGCGGAGCGGAGGAATGGCGGGCTCCCCCGCGCTGGGAGAGAGGCTCCCCCGCGCTGTGAGAGGTGTGGCCTCGCGCTGTACGAGGTGTGGCCCCGCGCTGTGAGGCAGGAGGGCAGGAGCTGAGAGGAGGACCGCAATGGCCTCCCGTGTGGCCAGTGGTGTGGGGCGGCGGTGCGGGGGAGGAATGCGGAGGAGAAGTGTCGGAGGGGGTGGATACCATTCTTGGCGTGACTCCGGAAAATCTTGCCGACGCCGTCCTGCACGCCGCCAGGGCCGTGTTCGCGGCGCGTGACCTCGACGTTGCCGCGCTGCCCGCGACGGTGACGGTGGAGCGCCCACGCAATCCGGAGCACGGCGACTACGCGACCAACCTGGCCCTCCAGGTCGCCAAAAAGGTGGGGGTCGGCAATCCGCGTGAGCTCGCGGGGGCGCTCGCCGAGGAGCTGGGCCAGCACCCCGGGATCGCCTCGGTCGAGATCGCCGGGCCGGGCTTCCTCAACATTCGGGTCGACGCGGCCGCGGCCGGTGAGCTGGCCCGGGTCGTGGTCATCCAGGGTTCCCACTACGGGCACGGCGAGGCGCTGCAGGGCCACCGGCTCAACCTCGAGTTCGTGTCGGCCAACCCGACGGGCCCGATCCACTTGGGCGGCGTTCGCTGGGCGGCGGTGGGCGACGCGCTGGCCCGGCTGCTGCGGGCGCAGGGCGGCGACGTGACGACCGAGTATTACTTCAACGACGCGGGCGCGCAGATCGACCGCTTCGCCAATTCGCTGCTTGCGAGCGCGCGTGGCCTGCCCGCGCCCGAGGACGGTTATGGCGGCGCCTATATCGCGGAGATCGCGAGTGCGATCAAGGCCAAGCATCCGGATGCCGATGATGCCGAGACGTTCCGGGTCGAGGGCGTCGAGTTGATGTTCCAGCAGATCAAATCCTCGCTGGCCGAATTTGGTACCCACTTTGACGTCTTTTTCAATGAAAAGGACCTGCACGCCAAGGGCGAGCTGGAGCTGGCGCTGCGCCGGCTGCGAGAGCAGGGCAACGTTTACGACAAAGACGGCGCGGCGTGGCTGCGCACCACCGACTTCGGCGACGACAAGGACCGGGTGATCGTCCGCAGCAACGGCGAGTTCACCTACTTCGCGGCCGACTGCGCCTACTACCTCGACAAGCGCAGCCGCGGGTTCGACCAGGTGATCATCATGCTCGGGGCCGACCACCACGGCTATGTGGGGCGGATGCGGGCGCTCGTGGCGTGCTTCGGCGACGATCCCGACCGCAACCTCGAGATCCTCATCGGCCAGATGGTCAACCTTGTGCGCGAGGGCGAGCCGGTGCGGATGAGCAAGCGTGCGGGCACGGTGGTCACGATCGAGGATCTGGTCGAGGCGATCGGGGTGGACGCCTCGCGCTACGCGCTGGCCCGTTACAGCAGCGATTCGCCGATCGACATCGACATCGACCTGTGGACTCGGGCGAGCAAGGACAACCCGGTTTACTACGTGCAATACGTGGCCGCGCGCACGGCGGGGGTCGGGCGGCAGGCCGCCGACGTGGGGCTGACGCGCGAGACGCACGGGTTCGATCCGGCCCTGCTTACCCATCCCAAAGAGCTGGAGCTGTTGAAGGCGCTGGGGGGCTATCCGTCCATTGTGGCCAGTGCGGCCGAGCTGCGTGAGCCCCACCGGGTCGCGCGCTATCTCGAGTCGCTCGCAGGCGAATACCACCGCTTCTATGAGGAGTGCCGGGTGCTGCCGCGCGGCGACGAGGAGATCTCGCCGCTGCACGTGGCTCGACTCTGGCTCAACGATGCCACCAGGACGGTGTTGGTCAATGGACTCGGCCTGCTGGGCGTCACCGCACCAGAACGGATGTAACAGGGCACCATGAGCACAGCTTGCAAGCGACGGCGTCGTGTGGTCATGCCGCGCGGGCGAGGCGAGGGGCGGCAACTTCGCGCAGCCATGCGATGCGGGCGGGCGGAAGTGCGGCGCCCCGCGCCGGGCGGTCTGGGGCCATGTGGGCTGGGACGAGGCAGGCGGACGGAAGTGCGGCGCCCCGCGCCGAGCGGCCTGGGGCGGAGCGGCCTGGGGCGGAGCGGGCCGTGGGAAGTGCGGCGTGGTGGGGCCATATCGTGTGAGTGGGGACAAAGCGTGCGCAGGGGGAATGTGTGAGCGGCAGGGCGCACGAGGCGGGCGCGATCCACGGTGACTTCGGATACCGGGGTCCGGCCTGGCTGCGGATACCGCCTGATGTCAATGCCCTTATGGCGCCCCTCTGGCCGCAGACGGCGCACAAGGACGGGGACGGGGTCCTGCAGGTCGGAGGCGTGGCGGTCACCGAGCTCGCGCGGGAGTTTGGCACGCCCGCCTATTTCCTCGACGAGGCCGACTTCCGGGCCAGATGCCGCGCGTTCAAAGCGGCCTTCAATCGGGCAGACGTCTATTACGCGGGGAAGGCGTTCCTCTGCAAGGCGATCGTCCGCCTGCTCATTGAAGAAGACCTAAGCCTTGATGTGTGTACCGGCGGAGAGCTCGCGACCGCCCTTCAGGCCGGCATGGATCCCGCCCGGATCGGCTTCCACGGCAACAACAAGTCGCTGCGCGAGCTGGAGCGGGCGGTGGACGCCGGGGTCGGCCGGATCATCGTGGACTCGTTCGACGAGATCGACCGGCTGACGAGCCTCGGCAGGCGAAGCGGGCGAAGCGGGCGAGACAAACCCGCGCGCGTCATGATCCGGGTCACGGTCGGGGTCGAGGCGCACACGCACGAGTTCATCGCCACCGCGCACGAGGATCAGAAGTTCGGCTTCGGGCTGGCCAGCGGTGCCGCGTTCGCCGCCGCCGAGCGGATCCTGCGCGACGGTCAGCTCGAGCTGCTCGGCCTGCATTCGCACATCGGTTCGCAGATCTTCGACGCGTCCGGATTCGAGGTGAGCGCGCGCCGCGTGCTGGGCCTGCACAAGCGGATCCTCGACGAGCTCGGCGTGGAGCTGCCGGAGCTCGACCTCGGCGGCGGGTTCGGTATCGCGTACACGAGCCAGGACGACCCGTCACCGCCCGAGGACCTGGCCAACCGCATGTTCAAGATCGTGAAGGACGAGTGCGCGGGCCTCCAGCTCGCGGAGCCGCGCCTGAGCATCGAGCCGGGCCGGGCCATCGTGGGGCCGTCCACGTTCACGCTCTACGAGGTGGGCACGGTCAAGCCACTCGAGGGCCTGCGCACCTATGTGAGCGTCGACGGGGGCATGAGCGACAACATCCGCACGGCCCTCTACGACGCCTCTTACTCGGCCACGCTGGCGTCGCGTAGCTCACAGTCCGAGCCTGTGCTCGCCCGGGTTGTGGGAAAACATTGTGAAGCCGGGGACGTGGTGGTGAAGGATGAATTCCTGCCGTCGGACATCCGGGCAGGAGATCTTCTTGCGGTGCCCGGCACCGGCGCTTATTGCCGGAGCATGGCGAGCAACTACAACCACGTGCCTAGGCCGCCCGTGGTCGCGGTGCGGGACGGGCAGGCACGGGTGATCGTGCGCCGGGAGACCGAAGAGGATCTGTTAGCGCTGGACGTGGGCTGAGGGTAGGTGCAGGCGATGGGCATCAAGGTAGCGCTGCTTGGGTGCGGGGCGGTCGGCTCCGAGGTGGTGCGCCTGCTCGAGGTGCAGGCCGACGATCTCGCGGCGCGCATCGGCACGCCCATCGAGCTGGTCGGCATCGCCGTGCGCCGGCCCAACCGCGACCGGGGCTTCGACCCCTCCCTGTTCACGACCGACGCGCTCGGGCTGGTCAAGCGCGACGACGTGGACGTGGTTATCGAGCTCGTGGGCGGGATCGAGCCGGCGCGCACGTGGCTGGTCGAGGCGCTGCGCTCGGGCAAGAGCGTGATCACGGGCAACAAGGCGCTGCTCGCCGAGGACGGCGGCACGCTGCACGACGCGGCCACCGAGGGCGGGGCCGACCTCTACTACGAGGCGGCTGTCGCGGGCGCGATCCCGCTGCTGCGCCCGCTGCGCGAGTCGCTGCACGGTGACCGCATCACGCAGGTGACCGGGATTGTCAACGGCACCACCAACTTTATTCTGTCCGCAATGGACTCCAGCGGCGCCGGATACAGCGAGGCGCTGGAGGAGGCGACCGCGCTGGGCTACGCCGAGGCCGACCCGACCGCCGATGTCGAGGGGTTCGACGCGGCGGCCAAGGCGGCGATCCTTGCCAGCCTCGCGTTCCACACGCGGGTGCGCGCGGAAGACGTCTACCGTGAGGGCATCACCGACGTGACGGCCGCCGATGTGGCCAGCGCCAAGGCGATGGGCTGCACCATCAAGCTGCTGTGCATAGCGAGCCGCACCGACGGCGGGGTTTCGGTGCGGGTGCACCCGGCGATGATCCCGCGCACGCACCCTCTGGCCAGCGTGGGCGACGCGTTCAACGCCGTTTTCGTGCAGGCGGAGGCGGCCGGGCAGCTCATGTTCTACGGGCGGGGCGCGGGCGGCGCGCCGACCGCCAGTGCGGTCCTGGGCGACCTGGTCGCGGTGGCGCGCAATCGGTTGGCCGGCGTGCGTTCGGCGAGCGAGTCGATCTACGCGGCCTTGCCGGTGCGGCCGATGGGCGATGTGTCCACGCGATACCACATCAGTTTGGACGTGGCCGACAAGGCCGGTGTGCTGGCGGGGGTGGCCGGGGTGTTCGCCCGGCACGGTGTTTCCATCGCGACCGTCAACCAGTCCGGGCGGGGCGACGATGCCGTGCTCGTGATCGTCACCCACGCCGCGATGGACAAGGACCTGTCGGAGACCGTCGCGGAGCTGCGCACGCTCGACGTCGTCCGATCGATTGCCAGCGTGCTGCGCGTTGAGGGAGAGTAAAAACATGGCGTGGCGGGGATTGATTGAGGAGTTCCGCGAGCGGTTGCCGGTCAGCGAGTCGACGCCGGTGATCACCTTGCACGAGGGCAACACTCCGCTGGTGCCCGCGGATGCCCTCTCACAAAAAACGGGATGTGACGTCTGGCTCAAGGTCGAGGGCGCCAACCCCACCGGTTCGTTCAAAGACCGGGGCATGACCGTCGCCGTTTCCAAGGCGGTCGAGCATGGCGCGAAGGCGATCATCTGCGCGTCGACCGGCAACACGTCGGCGAGCGCGGCGGCCTACGCGGCGCGGGCCGGCATCACGTGCGCGGTCCTTGTGCCGCAAGGCAAAATCGCGCTCGGCAAGCTCGCACAGGCCCTCGTGCACGGCGCGAAGCTGTTGCAGGTGAGCGGGAATTTCGACGACTGTCTCAACCTGGCCGGCAAGCTGTCGCAGGACTATCCGGTGGCGCTGGTCAATTCCGTCAACGTCGACCGGCTGCACGGGCAGAAGACGGCCTCGTTCGAAATCGTTGCGGCGCTGGGGGATGCGCCCGACATCCACTGCCTGCCGGTCGGCAACGCGGGCAATATCACGGCGTACTGGATGGGATATAAAGAAGACGGCAAGGCACCGCGCATGTTCGGCTTCCAGGCCGCGGGCGCCGCGCCGATCGTCGAGGGCCACGTCGTCACCGAGCCGTCGACGATCGCCACCGCGATCCGCATCGGCAATCCGGCGTCGTGGACGAAGGCGATCGACGCGCGCGACGAGTCGGGCGGGCTCATCGACGCCGTGACCGACCGCGAAATCCTTGCCGCATATCGGCTCTTGGCCCGCGAGGTGGGCGTGTTCGTCGAGCTGGGCTCGGCGGCCAGCGTCGCGGGGCTGCTGCAGTCCAGCGCCAACGGCAAACTGCCCCGGGGCAAGCGCGTGGTGTGCACGGTCACCGGGCACGGGCTCAAGGACCCGGAGTGGGCGATTTCGACCGCGCCCGCGCCCACGACCATCAACCTGGATCCGCTCGTCGCCGCGAGAGCGCTTAATCTGGCGTAGTGAAAAAATGGGTTGCCGCGTTCGCGGTGCTGCTCGGCATGCTGCTGGTCCGCAATTGGTTCCTGTTCAGCACGCCGATCTATGAGCTCGGCGACACCGGCGCCAATTCGATCATCGTTGGGCAGGCGAAGCACTTCGACCTGTTGGTGGGCAACTATTCGCGGCAGGGGTTCAACCATCCCGGCCCGGCGTACTTCTACCTGGAGGCGTTCGGCGAGTGGCTGTTCCACGACGTTCTCCATGTCGTCCCGACGCCGTGGAACGGGCAGCTGCTCATGCTTTACGTGCTCAACGCGTTCATGTTCGCCACCGTCGTCGCGATCATCGGCGGGCGGCGCGGGATGTGGGCACTGCTCGTGATGATCGCGCTGATCGCCCTCTACCCCGAGATCATCAACAACGCCTGGATGCCGTTCGTCTACGTGCCAACGTTCGTGATGTTCCTCGTGGCGTGCGCTTCGGTCGCGACCGGCAGGCCCACCTACCTGTGGGCGGTGGCCGTGGCCGGCGGGTTCCTGGTGCACGGGCACGCCGTCTTCCTGCTCTTCGCACCGATCGTGGCGGGCGTGGCCGTCTTCCTGCTCGTGCGCAAGCACGGGTTCAAGTGGCGCGAGTGGCTGCCGGCCGTGGGCATCATCGCGATCTTCCTGATCCCGATCGCGCTCAACACCGTGCTGCACTGGCCCGGCGAGTTCGGCAAATACCTCACCTACGGCAGCTCCTCCGGCGCGGGCGGCAAGTCGCTCCTGCTCTCCGTCGGCTATGTCGCCTGGTACTGGTGGCCGACCAAGACCGTGACCGGTGCGCTGCTGGGTATCGTGCCCGTCGTGGCCGTCATCTGGGGCGCCACGCGCGTGACGGACCCGTTTGTGCGCTGCGGGCTGTGGCTGTCCGCGGTCGTCACCGGGCTGCTGGTTTTCTACGCCTACAAGGGGATCGACCACCTGGGCGACCCATACATGGGCTTCTTCTACTGGGCGGTGCCGCTGTTTTTCGCGGCTTCGCTGATGATGTGGGCGGTGGACCGCTTCCGCGGGCCGGATTGGGCTCTGCACTGGGCACCGCTCGCGCTTGTCGCGCTGATAATGGCGTTCGTGCCCAACTTTCGCACGATCACCAACGACCACGACCCGTCCGTGCCTATCACCCTCGCCGCGCTCGAGAGCCGCGCCGCGGGCCGGCCCATAGTGATCGAAATCACCGACAACGATATCGGCCCGGAAGTGCCGGGGATGGCGAAGTGGGCGCAGCGCGAGGGGATCCGGATGTGTGTGCGTGACCGGCACTGGCAGTTCATCACGACGCCGCAGTTCATCTGCACGGATGCCGATGTGGCGCAAGGGTTCCGGGTCGGGCGGGTGAAGGTGATGCCGGACGGACCCCCGGTCAATGGGGAAGTCGCGCGCAGTGGGCACTCGGCGTTCGTGGTGTAGCTTACGGGTGTGCTTTCGGTCCTTACCCGCAACAGGGACTTCCGCCGTCTTTACATAGCCGAGCTCATCGTGTTCGGCGCCGACTGGTTCGTCATGGTGCCGCTGCTGGTGCTGCTGACGCAGTTGACCGGCAAGGGGATCTGGGGCGGGCTGGCGCTGGCGGTGGAGACCGGTGTGGTGGCTCTGCTGCTGCCCTACGCGGGGACGATCGCTGACCGGTTCGACCGCAAGCACATCATGATCACGGCCAATCTGGCGTCGCTCGCGGCGGTCGGCGGGCTGTTCCTCGTGCGCGGGCCCATGGCCGGCCCGATCGCGCTCGTCGCGCTGTCGGGCATGGCCGTGGCGAAGGCGTTCTATTCGCCCGCCGCGAGCTCGGCACTGCCCAACCTGGTCGATCGCGGCGATCTGGCCAATGCGATGGCGGTCGCGGGCACGACTTGGGGCACGATGACCATCATCGGGTCGTCGGTGGGCGGGCTGCTGACGGCGTGGTTCTCGGCGTATGTGTGCTTCGGGATCGTCGCGTTTGGACTGATGGTCGCGGCGTCGCTCACGTGGCGGATCCGGCGGCCGATGCAGGAGGCGGTGCCGTCGACGAGCCGCCCGGCCTTTTCAGCGATCCGGGAAGCGATGGGATACCTGAAAAAGGAACCGAAACTGCTCGCCCTGGTGACCGTGAAATCGGCTGTGGGGCTGGGAAATGGCGTCCTGACCACGTTCCCCATCCTTGCCACTATGGTGTACGGGGTGGGAGCCCGCGGTCTGGGCATCATGTTCGCCGCGCGGGGGCTGGGCGCGCTGGTCGGCCCGCTGCTGTTGCGGCGCGTGCTCAACCGGCCGTCGTGGCTGCTGCCCGGGCTGGCGATTTCCATGGGCGCCTACGGGCTGTTCTACATTGGAGTGTCGGTCGCCCCGTGGTTTGGCCTGGTGCTGGTGTGCATCTTCCTTGCCCACCTGGCGGGCGGCGCCAACTGGGTCATGTCGGGGTTTGCCATCCAGCAGATCGTGCCGGATGAGTTGCGCGGGCGGGTCAACGCGACCGACACGATGGTGGCCATGCTGGCGGTGACCGTGTCGCAGCTGATCGTCGGCCTGTTCGTCGACTCCATCTCGCCGCAGATCCTCATCGCCTGTTGCGCCGCAACGACTTTCACCTACGCGATCGGCTGGCGTCTGGCCACGCGCAAGCTGACTCAGGGCGAGAGGACTATCTCGGCCACGAGCGGGAGCGTCGGGCTGACCTGACCGGTGGCCCGCTCGACCGTCACGCCCAGCGCACGCTTGTCGCGCAGCACGCTGAACACGAGCGTCGCGTCGGTCTGGTTGGGCTGCAGCAGGCCGATCGAGCGTGAGTCGGTGCCCTCCATCAGCCAGATCTGGTAGGCCCGATCCTGCCCGGTCGGCTTGGCCTCCTTCAGCACCACGATGGCGATGTCGTGCTGCCGTGAGCTGATCAGTGTCACGCTGCCGCCGTCGCGCAGCTGTGCCGACTTGAGTGTGGCGTCGGGCGCGCTGAGCACCGCGCGCAGCTCGGTCTGTTGGCTGTGGAACGCGATCCGCTGCTCGCGCATCCGGAGCTCCTGCACCACATACATCGCCGCCGCCGCCACAATTGCCGCCACGGCCGGTGCGGCCGCTTTCCGCGCATTCTGCCGCAACCACGACACCAGGAACATTGAAAGATCCTACTTCTGGGGATACGTCGCCAGAGCTCGCGGTCGTCACTTGTTACCAAGATGAGCGCTTGCGCGGGTGTAGTAGCATAGTGATATCACATTGATAGAAAGGTGATCTCATGCAGAGACGGGCGTTCTGGGTGTCCGGCTTCGCCATAGTGGCGGTCGTTCTGGCGATCCTCGTCGCCGCCGTGTTCATCCCTGTGAATATCGCGATGCCCGAGTGGGCCATCGCGGTGACCATCACGGCGGGCGTGCTGCTCTCCCTGCTGGTGTGCTCCGGACTGATCATCATCAGCCCCAACGACGCCCAGGTCATCCAGTTCTTCGGGCACTACGTCGGCACGATCGACCGGCCGGGCTTCCACTGGACCTGGCCGCTGACCAACAAGCGCAAGATTTCCAAGCGCATCCGCAACTTCGAGACCGAGCGGCTCAAGGTGTCCGATGCGGACGGCAACCCGGTCGAGATCGCGTCCGTCGTCGTGTGGCGGGTTGTCGACACCTACGCGGCCAAGTTCGCGGTCGACGACTTCGTCAACTTCGTGGAGGTGCAGGCGGAGACGGCCGTGCGGCACCTTGCGACCAGCTACCCCTATGAGGCACATCACAGTGGCCGCACGAGCCTGCGCGACAGCAGCGCGGTCAGCGAGGAGCTCACCTCCGAGCTCGCCGAGCGGGTCGCGCCCGCCGGCGTCGAGGTCATCGAGTCCCGCATCACTCACCTCGCCTACGCGCCAGAGATCGCCGGCGCGATGCTCGCCCGCCAGCAGGCCGAGGCCGTGGTCGCCGCCCGGTTCAAGATTGTCGAGGGTGCGGTCGGCATGGTCTCCGGAGCGCTCGACGGCCTGCGCGAGCAGGGCATCGTCGACCTCGATGAAGATCGCAAGGCGATGATGGTGTCCAATTTGCTGGTGGTGCTGTGCGGCGACCGGCCGGCACACCCGGTGGTCAACGCGGGGACGCTCTACTGAGGACTTCTGCACATGCCTGAGCGCAAAAAACTGCTGCTACGGCTGGACCCGGCCGTCCACGACGCGATCGCGAAGTGGGCGGCCGACGACCTGCGCAGCATCAACTCCCAGATCGAATTCGCGCTACGGATGGCCCTGCGGTCCGCCGGCCGGCCGCTTGACAAAGATCTGCGCGAGGATGAGTCCTAGCCCGATCAGAAACAGGGCTTGGCCGACGACCTGGACGCCGAGATTGACCGCGAAGAATCCCTCCATGCCGCCGGAACTGACGATCGAAGGTGTCACGAAGCTCGAGGCGAGTAGCAGCACGTGCTGGAGCAGCAGCAGTCCGACGCCGGCGGCGGCGAACGGGCGGCGCTTCACGATCACGAATATGAGGGCGGCGATCAATGCCAGGGCGACGCCAAACGCTACGACGCCGGCCAGCACGTTGAAGAGGGTCGAGGACACGCGGACACGGTAATCGGGCGGGTGGCGAGGGCGAAATCAGCCCTTCTCGGCGCGGGCCACAGGTCTGTGCGCCCGTTGCGTCGACGGCGGCTTGCTGTGCGCCGCCGCCGACAGGCAACTCGGCCTAGGATGTTGCCCGTGGCGATCTCCTACACCGTGCGGGTGCCCGCGACCAGCGCCAACCTTGGCCCCGGCTTCGACAGCCTGGGCCTTGCCCTCACGCTGCACGACGAGATCACCGCCACGCTCACCGACGGGCCCACCAAGGTGGAGGTCACCGGCGAGGGCGCGGGCGAGCTGCTCGCCGACGACCGGCACCTGGTCGTCTACGCGATGCGCGAAACGTTCGCCGAGATCGCGCGGCCGCAGCCCACCGGGATCGAGCTGCGCTGCGTCAACCGCATCCCGCAGGCGCGCGGGCTGGGCTCGTCCAGTGGGGCCATCGTGGCGGGTGTGACCCTGGCCAACGCGCTGTCCGGGGGGCCACTGGACCGGGCCGGTGAGCTGCGCATCGCCGGGCGCATCGAGGGGCATCCGGACAACGTGGCGCCGTGCCTGCTCGGCGGGTTCACCATCGCGTGGACAGCGGGCGGCGCGGCCAAGGCCGTGTCGCTTGCGCCTTCGACGGATATCCGACCGACGCTGCTCGTACCGGCGAATCAGGGGTTTACCAAGGAGGCGCGTGCGGCGCTGCCGAAGACCGTCCCACACGCGGACGCCGCGTTCAACGCGGCCCGTTCGGCGCTGCTGGTGCACGCCATGACCACCGATCCCGCCCTGCTGTTCGAGGCGACCGAGGATCGGCTGCACCAGGATTATCGGGCGGGATCGATGCCCGCGAGCGCCGAGATGGTCCGGCAGTTGCGCGCGCTCGGCGTCGCCGCGGTGATCAGCGGCGCCGGGCCGAGCGTGCTGGCGTTGACATCGCTTCCGCCGGGATTCGAGCCTGGCCGGAGGTGGCTGACCCACAGCCTTGCTGCGGAAACGGGCGGAGCCATGATCCAAGCAGGTAACATTTAGCGTACGTTCGGACACGCCGGGGGAGCCCGGTGTTGCCGCTGGTGGCACTGGTTGATTACCCTCTAAGACAGCACAGCCGCGAAGCGCCCGATCCATCTGCGGGGCGGCGCAAAACCCTCAGTTATTCTCACGCCCACCCGCAGCCACAGATCGCCTCATGCGCGTCTGAGCACAACCTCCCGCGAGCGTTCCCACGAGGGGAGTTTTGCGGGTGTATCCGAGGCCGCCCGGCCACCATCTCCAGGCGTTCCGCCAGATCCGGGCAGCCCCGGCCAATCGAGGGAAGGAATCCATTGAGCGACACCACCGACACAATGTCGGATGTTTCCCAGGTCGCTGACGACGCCTCCACCGGCCGGCGCCGCCGTAGCAGCGGAAGCGGGTTGTCCGCCAAGCTGCTCCCGGAGTTGCAGGCCATGGCCGCCGGGATGGGCATCACAGGCACGGGGCGGATGCGCAAGGGCGAGCTCATTGCCGCCATCACCGCAGCTCAGACCGGGGGATCGCCGAGGGCGCGTGCCGCGTCCGCGCCGGCACGCGAGGAGGTTCGCGCGGAGGTGCGTGAGCCCGCTGCCGAGCCAGTAACAGAGACCGAGACCCGGCCGAGCCGGCGGGCGAGCCGCTCCTCGGGTCCACCCCAGCCTGTGATTTCGGGGCTGGAGGGCGCGTCGGAGGGCGACGCCGCGCCCGCGCAGAAGGAGGAGCGCAGGGAGCGTCGGTTCGAGCGCGAGGGCCGCGACTCTCGCGATTCACGTGAGTCGCGCGATGGGCGCGACCGCGACGCACGTGACCGCGATGCACGTGACCGCGATGCACGTGACCGGGATGCACGTGACGGCGATGAGGATAGCGACGGCCGGCGCAGCCGGCGCAGCCGCTTCCGCGACCGTCGCCGCGGGCGTGACCGAACTCACTCGGAGAGCACCGGCGGCGGTGGCGGTGCCGAGCCGCAGGTTGCCGAGGACGACGTGCTGGTCCCTGTCGCCGGCATCGTGGACGTGCTCGAAAACTACGCGTTCGTGCGGACGACCGGCTACCTGTCGGGTCCCAACGACGTCTATGTGTCGATGTCGCAGATCAAGAAGTATGGTCTGCGCCGCGGCGACGCGATCACGGGCGCGGTGCGTTCGGTGCGCGAGGGCGAGCAGCGGCGTGACAAATACAACCCGCTGGTCCGGCTCGACACGATCAACGGGATGGATCCGGAGGAGGCGCGCAAGCGTCCCGAGTTCTACAAGCTCACGCCGCTGTATCCGCAGGAGCGGCTGCGCCTGGAGACCGAGCCGCACATCCTGACCACGCGGGTCATCGATCTGGTCATGCCGATCGGCAAGGGCCAGCGCGCGCTCATCGTGTCGCCGCCCAAGGCCGGCAAGACGATGATCCAGCAGGCCGTCGCCAACGCGATCACGCGCAACAACCCCGAGTGCCACCTGATGGTCGTGCTCGTGGATGAGCGGCCCGAAGAGGTCACCGACATGCAGCGTTCGGTGAAGGGCGAGGTCATCGCGTCGACCTTCGACCGGCCGCCGCAGGACCACACGACGGTCGCCGAGCTCGCGATCGAGCGGGCCAAGCGTTTGGTGGAGCTGGGCCACGACGTCGTGGTGCTGCTGGACTCGATCACACGTCTGGGCCGGGCCTACAACCTGGCCGCGCCGGCGTCGGGCCGCATCCTGTCGGGTGGTATCGACTCGACGGCGCTCTATCCGCCGAAGCGGTTCCTCGGCGCCGCTCGTAACATCGAAAATGGTGGATCGCTCACCATCATCGCCAACGCGCTGGTGGAGACGGGATCCGCGATGGACTCGGTGATCTTCGAGGAGTTCAAGGGCACGGGCAACGCCGAGCTCAAGCTCGATCGCAAGATCGCGGAGAAGCGGGTCTTCCCGGCCATCGACATCGACCCGTCCGGCACGCGCAAGGAGGAGATCCTGCTCGCACCAGAGGAGCTCGTGATCATCCACAAGCTCCGCAAGGTGCTGCACTCCCTCGAGTCGCAGGCCGCGATCGATCTGCTGTTGGACCGGCTCAAGCAGACCCGGACCAACATCGAGTTCCTGATGCAGATCGCGAAGTCGACGCCGGGCGAGTAGGCAAGCTAGAAGTTGCCCTCGGCCACTTGGAAGACCGTGAGTCCAAGCTGGCGCCACATCTGGACGACCTGGTTGCGGTCATCGAAAACAGCGATGACCCGCCAGGCGTGCCGGATGCGATTTTCGAATATCTCGCGCTTGACGACGGCATCCTTGCGGGCGTCGCCGGTCTTGCGCATGTGCAGCGCCGCGTAGGGCACACCGACGTGCCGGGCGAGCCACTCCTCGGTGAGGTGGCGGTAGTCGTCCGTGCGGCCGCTGCAGTAGATGATCGTGTGCCCGGCCGCGTGCATCGCGCGCACAGCCTCGATCACCGGTGCGTTTGGACTGTCCAAATGCACCATGCTCGCGTCGTATGGGCTGCGCCGGCCCATGATGGCCACGGTGCCGTCGAGATCGACCAGGATCGCGGGCGGCAGATCGAGGCTGGGCTCATACTTCTCCACCTTGACCGCGGTCGGCAGCTCGATCTTCGCGCGGGCGCCGGCCAGGTAGCGGTGATACATGCGGAAAATCACCTCCCGGCCGACCTGCTCGGCTTCCGGTCGCAGCGCATCCCTGTCCGCGCATGTTTCAGGGGGTACCGACGTGAAGTCCTCCAGGACGACCGAGGCGCCCGAGTGCAGCGCCAGGTCGGCCAGCTCGCGAACCGTCCGGCCGCGCAGGTTGGTGTCGTCGCAGATCACGTCCACGCCTCTGTCGAGAAGCGCGGCGATGGCGGCACGCTGCACCAGCGTCACCTGCAACTCGGCGCGGTCGTTGCCCGAATAACCGCCGTGCAGCATGCGCCGCAGCTCGTCCCGGTTTACCCGCACAGCATTGGTCTGAGCCTTGGCCCAGGTGGTCTTGCCCGAGCCGGGTAGCCCACGCGTGATGGTCAGCGTCGTCACGATCTAATACTCCCGTACCGATGGGGGAGGCTTGATCTGCTGCCAGATCGCCTCCCGGATGGGCTTGTCGTCGAGCCGGGCGAACAGGTAGCCGCGCAGCTCACTGCGCACGGCCCGGACGGCGAAGTCCTTGCGAGTCCAGCCCTCGGGCAGGCCCGCCACGAGGTCCGCATATTCCGCGTCCACCCGCTTGGCGATCGCCCCCGCGTCGGCGAACACCAGTCGGGCACCGCCTCGGGCCCAAAGCTCCGGCCCGTGGCGATCTCCACCGCGCCGAGCAGCACGAGATCGTCGAGCCCGGCATAGTTGAGCACGATCCGGTTGTCCGGATAGATGATCTCCACTAGCACGGTGAACCCTTGCGGGGGCGCCCAGCCCGCGTAACGTTCACGCAGCCGGGCGGTCGCGTGCCCGGCCTGGTCGGACGCGAACGAACCGCGCGTGGCGACGGCCCAGCCGTCGGGCGCGGCATAGACGATGCCCAGCGAGCCGTCCGCCTTGTCGGTCACGGTCACCGGCTCGTGCAGCGCCAGCGCCGGAGCGCCCGGCTGGTCGTGGTTGAAGAACTTGGCGTAGGGGCGGGCGATCACCCGGCGTGTCGCGTCGGCGATCAATCCACGGCACGTCAGGGTGACGTCCGTCCAAGCGCCGGCGAAAGCGCAGACCTCGGTGTAGTTGTAGATCGTCAGTGGGGCGGTCGGGTGGGTCTGCTCCCGGACGTGGCCATCCGCGATCGCCGACTCAAGCGCGCCCGGAGGGAAAAGCTGATCGAGGGTCAACACGATCGAGCAGGCTAGCCCCGTTCGTCGCTTCCGCGCGACCGAGTTATAGTGGTGGGTCGTCTTCCAGGTACTGGTTCACGCCGTGGGCCCCCACGGCGACCCAGCGACCGCTTTCGAAAGGACCATCGGCGATGAAATCAGGCATCCACCCGGCATACAACGTCACCACTGTGACGTGTTCGTGCGGCAATACCTTCGAGACCCGCAGCACCGCCAAGGGCGGGGCTATCCACACCGAGTCGTGCAACGTGTGCCACCCGTTCTACACGGGCAAGCAGCGCATCCTCGACACGGCCGGCCGGGTGGCCAAGTTCCAGGCCAAGTACGCCAAGGTTCAGCAGCGCTCCAGCTCGTCTGGCCAAGGCCAGACGACGAAGGACGCCAAGACCTCCAAGTAGCTGTCCTGCCGACGCCCGCCCTCTCGTGGGGCGGGCGTCGAGCCGTCTCAGAGCCGTTTCGAGCCGTTTCCCAGGGGAACCCATGACAACTGATCGTTTGTCGGCGCTGCTCGCCGAGTACGACGAGCTGGAAAAGCGGCTTGCCGACCCGGCCATTCACGCCAACCAGGCGGAGGCGCGCCGGGTGGGCAGGCGCTTCGCCGTGCTGACCCCGATACACAAGACGGCCGGCGAGCTCGCGGGGCTGCGTGACGACCTCGTGGCAGCGCGCGAGCTGGCCGCGGCCGACGCCGATTTCGCCGCCGAGGCGTCCACTTTGGAGGCTCGGATCCCGGAGGTGGAGGAGAAGCTCGCCGAGCTGCTCGCGCCGCGGGATCCCAACGACGGCAAGGATGTCATCCTCGAAATCAAGTCGGGCGAGGGTGGCGAGGAGTCGGCGCTGTTCGCCGGCGACCTGCTGCGCATGTATCTGCGCTACGCCGAGCGGCACGGCTGGGTGGCCGAGATCCTGGACTCGCAGGAGTCCGATCTGGGTGGCGTCAAGGACGTCGCGGTGGCCATCAAGACCAAGGGCGTGCCGGATGGCGGTCACGGCGTCTGGTCCCGCTTGAAGTGGGAGGGCGGTGTGCATCGGGTGCAACGCGTCCCGGCCACCGAGTCGCAGGGGCGCATCCACACGTCCGCTGCCGGTGTGCTGGTCGCGCCCGAGGCGGAGGAGACGGAGATCGAGATCGATCCCAATGACCTGCGCGTCGACGTGTTCCGGTCCAGTGGGCCGGGCGGGCAGTCGGTCAACACAACCGATTCCGCGGTCCGCATCACCCACCTGCCCACCGGGATCGTGGTGAGCTGCCAAAACGAGAAGTCGCAGCTGCAAAACAAGGCTTCGGCGTTGCGCCTGCTGCGCGCCAAGCTGTTGCAGCTGGCCGAGGATCAGGCGGTCGCGGCGGCCTCCGACGCGCGCAAGGCTCAGGTGCGCACGGTGGATCGGTCGGAGCGGATCCGCACGTACAACTTCCCGCAAAACCGCATCACCGATCACCGGATCGGCTTCACCGCCTACAATCTCGACCTCGTGATGGGCGGCGAGCTAGACGCGACACTGGATGCGCTGACCACCGCCGATCGCGCGGCTCGTCTGGCCGGCGAGACGGAGCTGTCCCGGCAGTAGTCAAGATCATAGACTTGACCGCGTCTGGCTATAGGTCGTAGCTTTAGCTATGGCCTATAGTCTGACGCGACGCCAGGCGCGGCGCGAGGAGACCATCGCGCAGATCCTCGGCATCGCGATGGAGCTGATGGCGGCCGAAGGCGTTGCGGCGCTGAGCCTTTCGGACGTGGCGCGCCGGCTGGGCATCCAGCCGCCGTCGCTGTTCAAGTATTTCCCGTCGAAGCTCGCGCTCTATGACGCGCTGTTCGCCGAGGGAGCGCGCCAGGCGCTGGCTTCGTTCCGGGCGGGGGTGCGGCAGGCCGAGCCCGGCCTGGCCGCGCTGCGGGCCGGTGTCGCGGCCGTCGGCCGGTGGGGTCTGGCCAACCAGCCGTTGGCGCAGTTGCTGTTCTGGCGCCCGGTGCCCAAGTTTGAGCCGTCGGCGGAGGCGTTCGGGCCCGCGATCGAGTTCGTCGACGAGATCCGTGAGGTCCTGCGGGCGGCCGTTTCGCTGGGCCAGCTGCACTCGCGGGCCGCCGAGGAGCCGGCGCTGGCGCTGTTTTCCGCGCTCATAGCGGGCGCGATGACGCAGCAGATGGCCAACGAACCCGCGGCGGCGTTTGAGGACGGCCGGTTCACCAGCCTGCTGCCCCAGCTGATCGACATGTTCGTCGCGGCGCACGGGGGCAAGCCGTGATCGCGCGAACGTCCATTGTGGAGTCCGTTTCGCTGGGGCTCGTCGAGCTGGATGCGGCCCTTGAGCTTCTGCGGTCGCTCGGCGAGGCGGACTGGGCGCGGCCGACCGACTGTACGGGTTGGACAGTGCACGACGTGGTGGCGCACATGGTGGGCCAGTTCGAGGGCGCCGCCCGGCCGGATCGCCTGCTGCGCCGGATCCGCGCCGCCAAGCGCATGCCCGGCGCCGGTGTGCTCGACGGGCACAACCAGCTCCAGGTGGCCGAGCGGGCCGCCGTCCCGCCCGCCGGACTCGTCGCGCAGCTTGCCTATTGGGGCCGCCGGGGGATCAAGGCGGGTGGCCGCATCCCCGCGCCCCTGCGCCGCATGCGGTTGAGCCGGTTGTTTCCCGAAGCGCGGGTGATGGTCGACGATTCGCTGGACTACCTGATCCGGGTCATCGGGCCGCGCGACCCGTGGATGCACCGCATCGACATCGCCCGCGCCGTGGGCCGGCCGCCTTCGCTCTATGCGCACGACGCGCGCATCGTGGAGCAGGTGGTGCGGGACTTCGCGCAGGCGTGGGCGGGGCCGCCGGTGCGGCTGTGCCTCGACGGGCCGGCGGGTGGCAAATGGCCGGTGGGACAGGGGATCGCGGTGGCGGAGCTGCGCGTGGACGCGATCGAGTTTTGTCGCCACGTCTCGGGCCGCCCCGCCGCGACGCCCACGGTCACCGGCGATGCCGCGGTTACCGACCGGCTGCTTGCTGCACGGGTGGTGTTTTAGGCGCAGCTGCGACCTGCGCGGGTGGCGTTTAGGCGCGGCCGTGACCTGCGCGGGTGGTGTTTGCGGCCGTGACCTGCGCGGGTGGTGTTTTAGGCGCGGCCGCGACGATGGTGCAGTAGTTGATCATCGCCCGGTTGGCGCGGCCGTTGCGGCCGATGTCGGAGGTGAGTAGGGCAAACATCGCCTCGCGGCCCATCGCCTGCAGCACGACGTCGTCCGACGACGCCGCGGCCACGGCTCCCATCGAAAGGCGCTGCATATAATCGGTGCCCGCCAATTCCTGAAAACCGATGGCGTAGCTCACGCCGGTGCTATAGGTGCAGGCTATCTCGCGGGTGATCGTGTAGGGACGGACGCTGTTGGCGTAGGCCCGCACGGACGCCAGCTGCTCGGGCGTGATGGCGTAACGGCCGCCGGTCGCGTCCACGATGGCGGCCGTGCCGAGCCAGCCGACGATGGCGGCCGCGGCGACGGCGGGTGTCACGCCCAGGGTGGCGACTGTCCAATGCCGACGCTTGCGCGTCACCGGCACATCGCGGGTGAAGGCGCGCCGGATAAGCGATCCGGCCATCGCGCCCAGCACCGCGAGCATGGTGGTGAGCGCGAAGGCGGGCAGGATCGTGCTGCCCAGGACGCTCTGCGTGGGGATCAGCGACGGGTTCAGGCACTCCCAAAGTCGGGGCGTCGCGCATCCCAGCGCGACCACGTGGCCGGTGAATGCCAGGAGGATGAACGGCGCCGCCATCATCGCGGCCAGCCCGGCGAGCACACCCACCTCGCCCGTGCGGTGGCGCCCACCGCGCCAGAGGCCGAGCAGCACCGAGGCCGCACCCGCGCAGCCCGCCGCGGTCACCGCGAAGATGCCGAATATCGGCCACAGCTGTGCCTGCGCGGCAAGCGCCCGCATCTGCTCGTGGAACGGGATCGGCGTAACGGCGAAGCCCACGGCGATGAGCGCGGCGGCAACGTAGGCCGCGCCCAGCCCGCCCCGGCCAGACCGGACCAGCCCCGACACCGGATACACGCACCCCCACGCGACGCACAGGGCGAGCACGGGCTGGAAGGCCACCGCGCCGAGCACGACGGACAGCGTCTGCCACGTCGGATAGCCCGCGGAAAGCATGGACACCAACAGAAACCAGGTCGAGACCCACAACCCGAACACGGCCGCCGACGAGACGATGCCAAACCTGGCGACCCGCCGTGGCCGGGCCGCTCCCGGCAGCCAGCATCCCGCGCAGAGCACGACCCAGCGCAGGAACATCTGGCACAGCAGGAAAAGGATCACCGCGATGGCGCCCGCGATCAGTGGCTCGTGGCGGGCGATCAGGCCCCAGCTCCCGATGTCGGCCAGGTCCGGCGCGACCAACTGTCCAATGAGGATGCCGACCGTGAGTGTCAGTGCCGCGGGCCAAGTCGCGGGCGGCCGGCCACCGGTCGCGATCGCGTGCTGCACGGCCCGCCACGCCGAGCCGGCGATCGCCATCGCCACGCACAACCCGAGCACCAAACCGATGCCCCAGTCCCGGAAGAACAGCGCGCTCGGCCGGACCATGAGAAGCAGAAAAGATATCAGTGGGTACGCGAATCCGAGCAGCACACCCGCGCCGAGCGCCTCGCCCGGACTGAGCCGAAACAGCAATGGCTTGCCGCCCAGCACTTCCAGGCGCAGCGCCTCGTGCGGATGGTGGGAAAACAGCTGCCGCCAAAGGGGCCGGGCCGGGCGCCCGCGCAGCGCGCCGGCGACGGACTCCCTGATCGACTCTGTGTCGCCGGCCCGCAGATCCGCGTAGAACTCCCGGCTGCGCAGCACGGCCGTGCGCGCGAGCCAAAGCACGGCAAGGAAGAACGGCAGCCGCCACCAAAGGAACCCGACGAGCCCCGGATCGGCGAGCGCGAGGACCAAAGCGGGTGCGGCGACCAAGCCGACGAACGCCCACCACAGCGCGATCGTCAGGTACGTGATGTCGATGTCGCGGTTGCGTATGTGCGCGAGTTCGTGTGACAGCACGCCACGCAGCAGGTGCGGGCGGGCCAGCAGGCCGGCGTCGAGCACGATCCGATACCGCCCCAGCCTCCCGAGCGCCCGAGCCCCCGTGGACGCGCGCAGCGTGGCCACCCGCACGTCCACCTTCTGTCCGGATTGGACGACCAGTTCGCGTGCCGCCACGACCGGCGGCGTGGCCGGCAGCTCGGCGAGCGGACGCAACGGATGCCGCCCGCTGGGCCAGAACACATACAGCAGCAGGGCGGCGAGCAGAAACAGCGCGCCCAGCCCGGCGAGCCGGAGGAACGCCGCGACGTTGGCCTCGTCGACGCACACCACCATCCGGTCGGCGAGCTCGGACGCGGCGAGCGTCGTGACGCCACGCCGCGCGTCGTTGGCGCACCCGACCCGGTCGGTGGCCAGCGGACCCCGAGACCCGGCGTTGAACAGCCCGGCGGGCCAGCCGTAGACAAGCGTCGCCCCGATCGTCGTGGTGAAGATGAGCAGCAGGAAGCGCGCGTTCGTCGCGGACGGCAGCGCGAAAGGGTCAGGCCTCACAGTGCGGGCCCGGTCAGCGCGGCGGCGATCAGGGTGGCGACCCGCTGCGCCCGCTCCGGCTCCACTTTGGACTCGAGCGCCAGCAGGTAGGCGAGCCTGCCCACCTCGGCCGCGTGCATGCTGCTCAGCTGCGGCAGCTCCGCGGCCGGATTCACCTCCTTGGCCAGCCGCCGCCGTGCCCGCCATCGCTGCCACCAGCCGTTCGCCGTGTCCTTGAGCACGTCGGTCGCGACGCCGTTGAGGATGGTCAGGATCAGGGTCGTCATCATGCCCACGCCTACGGCCGCGTCGAAGCCGATGGGGTCGTCGGTCCGCCTGCCGGACAACAGGTCGTCGATGGCCTTTTTGCGGCCTCGCTCGTTGGTGTAGAAGTCGGTGGCGACCACGTCGAAGTAGGGCAGTTCCTCGGGGGCGAGCTCGGCCAGGATCTGCCGGGCGACTTCTTTCATTTGAGCGCTCCTGCTCTGGCCACGGCGCGTTCGATGGCCAACTGGGTCAGGGTGGTGTCGACGTTCTGGAAGTTGTTGTGCGCCACGGCGATCAGTAACCGTCCGCTGCGGACGACCACCCGGTCGGACAGGAACGGCGGCTGCCCCGCCATCGTCGTGGTGGTGAACCTGACCGCGATGGTCTCGTGGCCAAGGCCGGTGATGACGCCGGGCTCCACGGCGGTGGTGACGGTCTGCCCGTCGGGCGTGCGCGAGGTGAACGTGGCGCACTCCCGCAGCACGCGCCGCGCGGATTCCATTGCGGCGCGAGCGTCGGCGTCGCTGCGCAGGCTCAGGGTGGCGTGGATGTACGGCCCGTTTTCGCCTGCGCGAAACTGAGTGCTCGCGTCGGGGCGCTCCGGGATGGACAGCGGATCACAGCCCCGCACGTCGTTGAGCCCGGGATCGTAGTAGTCGAAGTGCGCGAATCCCGGCAGGTCCTCGGCTGTCAGCAGGCGCGCGGCCAGCGATGGCGCCGGTGTGGGCAGCTCGACCAGGCCGGGTGGCGACCCGCACCCAGCCAGGAAAAGTAACAGTCCGAGAGCGGCCCGCAGCATGTGCGTAGTTATACGGGAAAACTAGTGCCCCGAACTGTCGTATCTTTGCAGTCCGCGGCGAAAGACGGTGCGAGCCAGCCAGACGCAGTAGAGGGCGACCAAAGGGGTCAGCAGGCCCACCCATCCGGCCGACCTGCCAAGCAGCCACGAGACGGGAAAGAACGTGACGAACGCGAACGGCACGACGAATGTGTATATCGCACGCATCCCGGCCCCGTAGATCGTCAACGGGTATTTCACCATGTCCTCGAACGTGTGCACGGCGACGGCCAGAAAAGGGTGCGGGCCGGGGATCCAGAACGCGGCCGCGTTGGTGATCGTGAGGATCGACAGGTGGATCGCTGCCGCGCAAACGAACAGGACGAGTCCGATCAGGACGGTGAATGGCGACCAGTCCACGTCGACGCGGGACAGCGCCCAGCCAAACATGATCGCGCCCATGAGGATGTCGCCGATGCCGTGCAGGCCGATCGCGCTGCTGAACACCTGTGCCGGCACAGGCACCGGGCGCACCAGCGGATAGTCGAGCGAGCCCTGGTTGACCATCCCCGACAGCCGCCACACGCCCTCGAAGAACAGCGGCGACACACCGGCGATCATGCCCCACAGCCCGACCAGCAGCACGGCCTCCGGATAGGACCAGCCGTTGAGCGTGGGCACGTGCGCGAACACCGCGCTCAGGAACAGCACGTTCAAGGCGTTGAACATCGCGCCCGCGACGATCAGCACCCAGAAGTCGGCCTCATATTCCAAAAGCGACCGGAAGTGCGCCCCCAGGCTGCGGCGATAGATCCGCATCGTGCGAAGCATGACTCAACCCCCGTGCACTGTCAGGGCCTTGAGCGCGCCGCGCCACAGCAGCCGCGCCCCGAACCACAGTGCCAGCGTCCAAAACAGTTGCAGCGCCAAGAGTTTGACCGCCGCACCGCCGGTGGCCTGCCCGAGATAGAGCGCCGCCGGTGTCGCCGTGAGACTCGCGAACGGCAGCAGCGACGCCGGCACGCTCAGCCACGCGGGCAGCATGGACAGCGGGATCAGGCCGCCGGAAAAGAGCCAGATGACCGCGTCCTTGGCCCAGGAGATGCCCATGAAGTTGTGCGTCCAAAAGCAGATCATCGTGGTGATATAGGTGAGGCAAAATTTGAGGGGTACCACGAAGGCGAACGACAGCAGGAAGAGAAAAGCGTTGTGCGGCGCCGGCATGCCACCCGTGACCACGACGACGGCCGCCGCCGCGACGAGGACGGCCGGGATCTCGGTGGCCAGCCCGCCCGCGTGCTCGGCGAAGCGGGCGCCCTGATAGTCGATCGGCTTGGTCAGGTCGGTGGCCACGTGTCCCTCCCTGATCCGGTCGGCCATCCGCCAGTCGCCCTGTGACGCGCCGACCGACCCCGCGGCCCAGGCCACCATGAGGTAGGCCTTCATCGTCTCCCAGTCGTATCCGGCGATCGCGCCGTCGCCGATCAGCGCGCTCCATACCGCCATCGAACTGATCAGGATCGCGCCGCCGCCCAGCCACCCGATGAGCGCGCTCAACCGGTAGGCGAGCGTGCGCCGGGCCGACATCCGGAACATGCTCAGATAGGCGTTCACACCAGCAGCTCCCCGGCGTAGACCTTGCGGACCACGTCCTCGATCTCCGGCTCGTCGAGGTGGAACTCGCCGACCTCCGCGACCTGCAGCACGGAGGCGATGATCTGGCCGGCCGTGTGCGCGAACCGGTCGAACGTGATCGTCACCTCGCTGCCCGACCCGGAAACCTCCACACCGGACAGACGCTTTTCGATGACGTCCGTGGGCGTGCCGTCGACGATGTGCAGGTGCATGCGGCGCGTGCGGGCGAAGCTGTCCTTCATCTCGGCGAGCGGGCCGTCGAAGATCTTGCGGCCCTCGTCGATGATGATGATGCGCTCGCACACGTCCTCGATGTCGCCGAGGTCGTGCGTGGTGAGCATCAGCGTGGTGCCGTCGGCCTGAAGCTCGCGCAGGAACTTGCGCACCCTGTCCTTGACGGAGATGTCGAGCCCGATGGTGGGCTCGTCCAGATAGACGATCTTTGGCTGGTGCAGCAGCGTGGCGGCGAGGTCGGCGCGCATGCGCTGCCCCAGCGACAGCTTGCGGGCGAGCACCGGCATCAGCTCGCCGATGCCCAGCACCTCGTCGAGCCGCTCGATGCGTTGCCGGTAAAAGTCTTTGGGCAGGTCATACATGTCGCGCAGGAGCCCGAGCGACTCCCGCACCGGCAGGTCCCACCACAGCTGCGTGCGCTGTCCAAACAGGACGCCGATGTTGCGCGCGTTGGTCATGCGGTCGCGGTGCGGCGTGACGCCCGCGACCTCGACCTCGCCCGCCGTGGGCACGAGGATGCCGCACAACAGCTTGATGGTCGTCGACTTGCCCGCGCCGTTGGGCCCCACATAGGCGACGGCCTCGCCCGCGTCGATGGACACGTCGATGCCGTTGACCGCGGGGAAATCCTTGAACCTGCGCTGAAACAGGTGCTTCACTGAGCCGCGAAGACCCGGGTCCTTCTGCGGCCGACGGAAGATCTTCGTCAGCCCACGGGCCTTCACCAATCCCATAGCTCTCAACTCCGTCCAGGCGAAGCCGTGCTCTTTGCGCGGCCGAGGTCGGCCGCGCAGCGAACCGGAGCGATCTCACTGCCGCCCCATCTGCGGCGGTGCAAGGTCCGTGGAGGACTGGTCCGAACTCGGCCGCTGCGGGGAGCTATGGGCAAGCGTTGCGCCTATTGCGGGGGCTGGTCAATCGATTTAGAGCCCACCACGATGGCCGCGGTCTGCGTCAGGCCCGCACAGCTCGCCCTGATTTCCCAGCGGCCCGGGAACAGCTGGAACGATCCGCCGTTGACGTCCTTCACATTGCCGTTGGAGTCGACATAGATGGTGTCGGTGAACGAACCGGCGTCGGTCTTGGGCATGACGACAAGATGTGGACCAAGGAAGACGTTGACGTTGGCGCAGGGCCAGCCCGCGCCTGTGATGTTGAAGTCCTGGCCCCACGGGACCGATGAGGGCGCGCTGAGGCCCGGAAGATCGGTCGTTACGGTCAGCGCGTTGCTCGCCGGCGACTCCCGGCCCATGCGGCTGTATGCCTTGACGGTGAACGTGTATGACGTGCCGGGTATGAGGTTGATGATCGTGTCGGCCGTGTTGGTGGTCGACGCGACCTCCTGACCGTTGGAGAAGACGCGATACCGCTCGATGCCGCCGGTGCCGAGGTCGGCCGGGGCGTGCCAGGTCAGCGAGACCGAGGTGCGGCTCTTGCCGGTGCTCTCCAGCGATCGGGGCGCCGTCGGCGCGACCGTCCGCGCCGACGAAGAGGGCACGGGCGACGACGGCGCGAGCGTGGGCTCGGCCGATGGCGAGGCGCTCGGCTCGGCCGAGGG
>JBIOYB010000277.1:0-3855 GCA_044869915.1 Allorhizocola sp. | reverse complement strand
GGCGGGCCGGCCTCCACTTTGGAGGGTAGCTACGGGAGGTTGTTGAGATACGGCTCGTGGTTGTTCATGAATTCCCAGCCGTAGTAGCGATCCCAGTTGATGGACCACGTCATCAGCCCGCGCAGCGCCGGTGAGGCGCCGCCGCGCAGGGTGTAGCCGCCGCAGGCGGTGCCCCGGGTCAGGCAGTTGAGCGCGGCTTGCACCTGGGCCACGGAGGTGAAGCCGTTGCCCGCGCTGACCGCGGCCGGTGTGCCGAAGGCGATCTGGTCGGGCCGCAGGCCGGGGAACGTCAATCCGGTGCCCGCGACCGGGAATCCGGCCTTGAGCATGTCGGTCATGACGATGTGGAAGTCGGAGCCGCCCATGGTGTGGTATTGGTTGTCCAGACCGTAGATGGGGCCCGAGTTGTAGTCCTGCACGTGCAGCACGGTCAGGTCGTTGCGCATGGCGTAGATGACGGGCAGGTAGGAGCCGGCGCGCCGGTCGCATCCGCCGCAATTGCCGCCGTAGAACTGATAACCCAACTGCACGAAGAAGGTCTCGGGCGCCATCGTGAGCACGAAACCCGCGCCGTAGCGCGCCTTGAGCGACCTCAGCGCCGCGATCAGGTTGACGATGACGGGCGTGGTCGGGTTGCGGAAGTCGTTGTCACCGGCGTTGAGGATCAGCGAGTGCCCCTCGAAGTCGATGTCGAGCCCGTTCAAACCATACCGGTCGATGATGGCCGAGACCGACGAGACGAACGCGTCGCGGGCCGCGGCCGTGGTCAGCTGCACCTGCCCGTTCTGCCCGCCGATCGAGATGAGCACCTTCTTGCCCTGCGCCTGCTTGGCCCGGATGGCCGCGATGAACTGGGCCTCGGTCTCCACGCCCGGACACTCGGCCACCGGGCACAGCCGGAACTGGATGTTGCCGGACGTGACCGACGTGGGTTCGCCGAACGCGAGGTTGATGATGTCCCACGCCGCCGGGACGTCGCCCATGCGCATGTAGCCGGACCCGTTGGCGAAGCTCGCGTGCAGGTAGCCGATCAGCGCATGCCGCGGCAGGCCGGGGTTGGTGCACCCGGTGGTGGTCGCGCTCACCGCGCCGGATCGCGCCGACTCGCCGTTGGCGTTGAAGGCCGTGACCGTATAGGAATGCGTGCTGCAGGCGGCGAGCCCCGAGACGGTCGCGCTCGTGGCGGCGCCGCTGAACACCTGAGTGTTGCCGTCGTAGACGCGATAGCCGGTGGCCCCGGTGGAGGCGCCCCAGGACAGCGCGATCGACGTGTTCGTGATCGTGCCCACGCTGGGACTGCCGGGAACGCCCGGCACAGCGGGCCCGCCGGGCCCGTCCAGCGACACGTCGTCGGCGTAATACGTACCCTGGCCATACCAGCCGTGGGTGTACACCTCGACCGAGGTCTGCCCGGCGCCGGTCGTGAAGTTGACCGTGAGCTGCGTGTAGCCGGAGGCCGACGGCGTCCACGTGGACGCGCCGCCGGTCACTCCCAAGTAGACGTAGTTGCCGCGTACCCACGCCGATAGTACGTAGGCCGTGTTGGCCTGCACGGCGACGGTCTGCGAACACTTGGCGTTGTCCGATGCGGAGGCCGCGCCGGACAACGCTCTCGTGCCGCTGCGTACCGGCGTCGTGACGACAGAGCCCAGCCCGCCGGTGCACGCCCAGGGCGACAGCGTGCCGGTCTCAAAACCCGGATTTCCCAACAGGTTTGCGGCCTGGGCGGGTGCTGGCGACACGAGTATGGCGGCGGCGAGGAGGGTCAGGGGGAGAAGCTTCCTCATCCATCAATTATTAGGAAAGTTTACTTTCGATGTCTACGGTTGCATTGAATCTCTTCAGCGAGGGTTCGTCGCCGTGCAGTGCCCACCGCAGGTAGTCGAGCGACGTCTGCGTGACCGAAAGCGTCAACTCATAGTCCGTACCGATATAAGGTCCTAAATGGTCTCCCGCCTCGAGCCGCAGCCAAGCCTTCTTGCCCGGGAACGGATCATAGGCGGCACGGCCGTCGGCCGGATACACCACCCGATCCAGCTCGCCGTGCACGAACAGCATCGACGGGGCCGGATCCGGGTAGTCCGTCCCCACGGTCCGCGCGCTCCCGGCCATCACGATCCCTGTCTTGATCCTGGTGTCCCGAGCGTACGAACTGAACAGCCCGACCGTCGTCATGCCGCCCAGCGAATGGCCCCCGGCCGCGATCTTCGTGGAGTCGACCCGGCCGGTCGGCGGGTCACCGTCCTTTGTGTCCAGCGCCAGCACGGCCGTGATGACCGCGCTCACGTCGGCCGGCTGCTTGGCCAGGTCGTTGATGTCCAGCGCGCTCGAGCCGCGCGCGGTCTTGGGAAAAGCGGGCGCCGCCATGCGCACAGCGTCGCCTTCGCACGTCACGACCGGGTCTCGTAACAGCCATTTGACGGTTGCATCTATACATCTAGATGAGACTTAACTACCTTATTGGCCAACCCAAGAGGAGGGGGGAGACCCTTGAAACGACTCCACAGAGTCATCGTGGCCAGTGCGGCCGGCCTCATCACGGCGATCGCCACGGTCGCGGTCGCCACGGCCAACACGCAGGGCCCGGACGGCTTCCGCACGCTCTCGCTGCCGGGCGAGACGGAACAGGTCCGCTTTGCCGCCAACGGGACATATCAGATCAGTCCGGACGGCGGGCGCACCTGGAGCCGCGCGCTGCCGCAGGCGACCCAGATCCGGCTGCGCTCGCGCGAGTTCGATCCACTTGCGACAGCGGGCGCGGCGGCGAAGGCGGCCGAGGCCTACATCGTCCAGTTCACCAACGCGCCGTTGGACTCCCAGCGCCGCGACCTGCGCCGGCTGGGCGTCAAACTGGGCTCGTATCTGCCCGACAACGCCTATGTGGCACGCATGTCGAGCGACACGCAAGCCTTGGTGGCGCAGCTGCCCTATGTGCGCTGGGTCGGCGCCTACGAGGCGGGCGACAAGCTGGCGCCCGGGCTGCAGCCGGGCCGCGTGCGCGTCTCGCTGGTCAACCGCGATGTGGTCGAGCAGGGTGCGGTCATCAACAAAATCGAGGCTCTCGGCGGTACCGTCCAAATGATATCCGCCTCCAAGTCGTTGATCGAGGCCACATTGGACAGTGCCCAGCTGCGGGCATTGGCCGCCGAAGGCGCGGTGCTGGCGATCGACCAGTGGTCGGCGCCGGAGACCGACATGAACAACGCGCGTGCCGACGGTGGCGCCAACGCCATCGAGACGGCGCGCGGCTATACCGGCCAGGGCGTGCGCGGTGAGGTCATGGACGGCGGGCTGCGCACCACGCATCAGGAGTTCCGCGCCCGGCCACCGATCGTGCACGGCGCCAACACCACCGACACGAGCCACGGCACCTCGACCTACGGCCAAATCTTCGCCCAGGGCGCGGTCGCCCTCAACCGTGGCATGCTGCCGACCGGCCAGGGCATCCTCGCCACCTACAGCACGGTCACCGACCGCTACGCGCACACCGCGCAACTGGTGAACCCGAGCCTCAACTACCGCGCCGTCTTCCAGAGCAACAGCTGGGGCGACGCATTGACGACCGCCTACACCACGATATCGGCGAGCATGGATGACATCGTGTTCGACCACGACATCCTGATCTGCCAGTCGCAGAGCAACGCGGGCACGCGCTCCTCGCGGCCGCAGGCGTGGGCGAAAAACGTTGTCAGCGTTGGCGGTCAGAACCACCGCAACACACTTGACCGCTCCGACGACGCGTGGGCCAGCAGCGCCTCGATCGGGCCCGCGGCCGACGGCAGGCTCAAGCCCGACCTGTCCAACTACTACGACCAGATCAACACGACGTCCAGCACCAGCGACACGTCTTACACC
>JBIOYB010000276.1:0-22154 GCA_044869915.1 Allorhizocola sp. | reverse complement strand
CACCCTACGGCCAGCCTAAAAATAGTTAAGAAACCTTGACATTAGCCGAGCCCATCGGCTTCCGTCGAAGTATGCGCACCCGAATCGCTTTGGCGATCGCCTCCGGCCTGGCCACCTTGGTCACTGGAGTGGTGATCGCGTTACCGGCGCAGGCCGCGGCCAACGTGCTGGCCAACCCCGGCTTCGAGGTCGGCAACCTGTCCGGATGGTCCTGCGAGGCGACCAACAACGTGGTCACCGGCCAGGCCCGCACCGGCACCTACGCGATGGCGGGAGCGGCGAGCGCGAGCAGCACCGCGCGCTGCCGCCAGACCGTCACCGTCGTGGCCAACACCCAGTACACGGTGGCGGGCTACGTCAAAGGCTCGTATGTGTACCTCGGTGTCGAGAATGGAGCGTCGACGTGGACGCCCGGCACCGGCGGCGCGTATCAACGGCTGTCGCTCACCGTGACGACCGGGGCGGGCCAGACGAGCCTAACCATTTATACTCATGGATGGTACGCGCAGGGCGCGTACTACGCCGACGACCTCGAGGTTTTGGGGCCCGGCACGACCCCGCCGACACCGACATCGTCGCCTTCACCTTCACCTTCAACTTCGCCCAGCCCCAGCCCCACCACTAGTGCGAGCCCACCCGGCCCCGGCCCGCTGCCACGGCACGCGCTCATCGGATACTGGCAAAACTTCACCAATGGGGCCACACCCCTGCGGCTGCGCGACGTCGCCGCCGCATACGACGTGATCGTCGTGGCGTTCGCCGAAGCCACAACCACACCGGGCGCGGTGCGGTTCGCCCTCGACCCGGGGCTGTCATCGACGCTCGGCGGCTACACCGACGCGCAGTTCCGGGCGGACATCGCCGCGAAACGCGCGCAGGGCAAGAAGGTCATCATCTCGGTGGGCGGCGAGCGGGGCACGATCTCGGTCGGCGACGGGACGGCCGCGGCCAACTTCGCGAGCTCCGTGCACGGGCTCATGACCACCTACGGCTTCGACGGGGTCGACATCGACCTGGAAAACGGTCTCAACCCGGCCGCGATGACCACGGCGCTGCGCAACCTGCGGGGCCGGGCCGGTGCCAACCTCGTCATCACGCTCGCCCCGCAGACCATCGACATGCAGTCGACCGGCGGCTCCTACTTCCGCCTGGCGCTCAACATCAGCGACATCCTGACGGTCGTGCACACCCAGTTCTACAACTCCGGCGCGATGCTCGGCTGCGACAACAACCAGGCCTACTCGCAGGGCACGGTCAACTTCATCGTCGCGCTCGCGTGCATCCAGCTCGAGAACGGGCTGCGGCCCGACCAGGTGGCGCTGGGGCTGCCGGCGTCGCCGAGCGCGGCCGGTGGCGGTTACGTCAGCCCGTCCGTGGTCAACGACGCCCTGTCGTGCCTGGCCACCGCGACCCGCTGCGGCAGCTTCCGTCCACCCCGGACATACCCCGCGCTCCGCGGGGCGATGACGTGGTCGGTCAACTGGGACCGTCTCGCCGGGAGCAACTGGTCCAACACCGTGAAGGCTCATCTGGGTACCCTCCCATGATCGAAAATGCGATCCTCGGATCGCTAGGCGTTTCGGACGGCGACGAGACCGTGTATCGCACGCTGCTTCAGCGTCCACATGCGACACTCGGCGACCTCGTCGCCGCCACCGCCTGGCCCGCCGCCCGGCTGCGCAGGCACCTGCGCTCGCTCGAACGGCTGGGCCTGCTCATCCGCTCCCCCACGCGCCCGGCCCGGTTCGCACCCGTCGCGCCCGACGCCGCCGTGGAAGCCCTTGCGCGGCAACGGCAGGAGGAGATCGAACGGGCGCGCCTGGGCGCGGCCCGGCTGGCCGAACAGTTCCGGATCGCGTCAGGCGACGCCTCGCCCGTGGGATTCGCGCAGGAGCCGGACGCCATCGTCCGCCGGCTCGCGCAGGCGGGGCGCGAGGTGCTCATCCTGGGCCGCCCGCCGCACCACGGCGCGCAGATGAAGCCGGGGCTCACCTATCGCACGGTGTACTGCAGGTCCTCATTGGACAGTCCGGAGGCGCTGGCGCGGGCGCGCGAGCTCGCGCTGCTGGGCGAGCGGGGACGGGTGCTCGACGGCGTACCGCTCGATCTCATGGTCTGCGACGGCGAACTCGGCCTGATGCCCGTCGACCACCGGATCCTCGTCGTGCACCCGTCGCCCCTGCTCGACGGGCTGCTCGCGCTGTTCGAGGCGCTGTGGGAGCGGGCGACCCCGCTGTGGCCGCCGCGATCGCGCCCGGTGGCGCCCGACGGGCTCACCGCCGACGACGAGCTCCTGCTCGCGCTGTCCGCGTCGGGCCTGACCGACGAGGCCATCGCGCGGCGCATGGGTGTCGCGCTGCGGACCGTCGAGCGCCGTATGCGGCGCGTCATGAACCTGCTCAACGCGCAGACCCGATTCCAAGCCGGGCTGCAAGCGGCCCGGCTCGAAATCCTCGGCAACTGAACGTCATCGATAGCTGAGCAACTGCTTGATCTGCGCCTCACGTGATCTGTCGATGTTGTCGGCGAGCTTGCGCGCCTCGGCGTTGACCCCGCCCGACTTTTCCATCAGCGCCATCTGCCTCGCGTCGTCCTGGTGGGCGATCAGCAGGTCGAGAAACTTGCGCTCGAAGTCGGCGTCGGACGCCTTCACGATCGTGGCCAGCTCGGCGTCGGTCGTGCCCGGCATGCCACCATGCGCCGCGTGGTCCTCGGGTTTGGCGCTCGGCGGCGCGCCCCAGCCGCGCAGCCACACGGCCATCGACCCGATCTCGTCGGACTGCGTGGTCTCGATCGCCTCGGCGAGCATCCGCACCTCGGCCCGGACCGGGCGCTCCTTGGCCAGGCGCACGATCCGCAAACCCTGCTCATGATGCGGGACCATCATCTGCAGGAACATGACGTCGGTCGGATTGAAGCCCGACTGGCCGGTGCTCTCCGGCGGCGGCGCTGTGCCGCAACCGGAGAGCACCAGCATTAGTGCCAGTAAAGTCCGCTTCATCAGACCTGCAGCCAGAGCGCCGGTACGTTGGGCGGCTCCCAGCCGGGCAGGGCGGTGTGAGCCTGGCGGCACTGGTAGGTCAGGCCGTTGTAGGTCACGCGCGCGCCCACCGGATAGGTCGTGCCCGCCTGCCACGTCCCGCCCGGCTGGCCGGTTGGGCTCGTGGTCGGCGAGGCCGTCGGGGGCCTCGTCGGAGACGGCGTGGGCGACTGCGTGGGCGACTGCGTAGGTGACACGGTCGGCGACGGCTGCGTGCCTCCGCCGAAGTCCACATCGGAGCACGTGTAGAACGCCTCTTGGCTGCCCACCACCCGCTGCCAGATCGAGTAGAGGATGTGCCGGCCCGACCGCTGCGGGATGTTGATCGTCCAATTGGTGAACGTGGTCGGGTTTTGGTTGTTAAATGTCTGGATGTGTACGAGATCCGACCAGCGCAGCGGTTGGGTGGGGCTCCAGCCCTGGCGCGTGATGTAGAACTCGAAGTTGCTGTTCGCGTGCGGTGCGCTGGCGTGATACGTGATCGTCAGCGAGCCGGACGAGATCCGCTTGGCGGGCCAGTCGGCGCGAGCCACGTCCAGGCCGCGATATTTGTCGCGGCCTGCGCTGCACAGCTTGCCGTCGGGGATCAGCTCGCGGTGCCGGCCACCCGCGGTCAGCAGCGACACCTCGTTCCAGTCGTAGAACGGCGCCGAGCCGCCGGCGTCCTTGGCCGCCTTGCAGCCACCGGACGTCGGGTTTTCCGGGTTTTCGAGGAACCGGCACTGGTAGATCCGGCTCGGTGGATCCGACATCGTCCCGTGCGCGGTCGCCACCCCGGACGGGGCGAGGATGATCGTCACGGCGACGGCGGCTGTCAGCCCGGCCGCGAGCGCGGTCCTGTTCATTGGTCCTCCTTTGCACTGCGGTGGTCACGGCGCGGCCGTCCACAGTGGATTTAAGGAACTGTTAATACTCCTTACGAATTTCGTTTCCAGCGACAATACGTCCCGATGCGCCGACTCCGGCATGGCGGTTTCCCGTCAGTACTTTCAGCAGCGGCGGCATGATCAAACTGAGAATTGCTCGATTTGCCTGATATGCTGGATTTGGTCAGATTGGCGGGACCGCCATTTTGTTTTGCACGGCCAGGGCAGGCGATCGGTGGCGGTCGTCATAGCAGCGAAAGGGGCAAAGATAGATGCACTCGATCGACTGGGCGATCCAGATGCTGCGGGAGGCCGACAGCGTCGAGGAGATTCAGCTCATTCTGAAGAACAGCGCCCGGGCCGGCGTGAATGCTCAGGGTGTCACCATCGTCTGGCTCGAGGACAGGCACTGCCATTACGCCGACGAGGACGCGATGAGCCCCTTGTGGAAGGGCCAGCGCTTCCCGGTCGACCGGTGCATCAGCGGATGGGCGATGACGCACGGGCAGACGGTGGTAGTTCCCGATATTCGCGTCGACGAGCGCATCCCGCAGGAGGCCTATCGGCCCACCTTTGTGCGGAGTCTGGTGATGGCGCCGATCCGCCCGGAGTCCCCCGTCGGCGCGATCGGCGCATACTGGGCGGATCTGCACCGCGCGTCCGCCGACGAGGTCGCCGTCCTGGAGCGGCTCGCGGCCGCCGCCGCCACAGGGTTGGCCCGGATGGGCCGCTCGCCCACCGAGTCACCTCATGCCAACGCGATGCCGGTGTCGTAGCCGTCGATGTCGGTCGTGGAGGTGTTGCGCGACGCGGCGGCGGAGTTCATGGCAGCCGCCAGCCGCAAGGATGTCGCGGCAGTCGTGCGGCGGGCCGTCTCGCGCCTGAGCTCAGCCGGCTCCCGGGTTTTTGTGGATCTGATCCCTCCCACGGACACACCTCCGGAAGCAGCCGTGCACAGGGGCGCGTTGATCGTGGACCGCGACACGGCCAACCGGGAGGACTTGGCGGTCGTTCTGGAGGCGCTTTCGTCCCAGGCCTCGCTCGCGCTCGAGCGAGTGCGCCTGAACGCGGAAATCACCAAACGTCACCATGATCAACTCTACACCCTGGTCGAACAGGCCACCGATGTCATCCTGATCGTCGATGATGACAACCGGATCCGATATGCGAGTCCGTCGTCGCGCGTGCTTTTGGGCACCACCGCGTTACATGGCGCGCTATTGGTTGATCTGGTCGATGTGGCCGAGCGCCGCCAGGCCGAGTATCTCCTGCGCTATGCCCGCCGGGCCGACCCGGCCAACCTTGGCGTGGGCGGTCGAGCCGACTGGACCATGCACGGCCACGACGGGCGGACCGTTCGCGTTGAGGTGTCGTGTCGCGACCTGCGCGCGGACGAGTCAGTTCGCGGCGTGGTGGTGACCCTTCGCGACGTGACCAACCAGCGCCGCCTCGAGCACGAGCTGACCAGACGGCTTTTCCGGGACGCGCTCACCGGACTGCCCAACCGGCTGCTCTTCGATGAACGGGTCAGCGAGGCCATCGCCGCGGACATCGGCGTCACCGGCATCCTGCTCATCGACCTGGACAACTTCCGGGCGATCAACGAGGCGCTCGGCCGGGAGACCGGTGACGCCGTCATGCAGGCGGTAGCGACCCGCCTACGCGACATCGCCGGCGAAGGCCGTCTGACCGCCCGGCTGGGCGGCAACGAGTTCGCCGTGCTCGTGGCCAACGCGACAGGCGTCGAGGTCGTCGACGAGTTGGCGGCTCAGCTGACCGAGGCACTGGCGGCGCCGATTTTCGGAAACGGCGACATGCTGTCCTGCACCGGCAACGTCGGGGTCGCCACCACCATGAACGCCGACACCGCGCAGGAGTTGTTGCGCCACGCCGACCTCGCTCTCGACGCGGCCAAGGCTGCCGGCAAAAGCAAATGGCGCCGCTACGACCCCTCGACGTCCACCGCTGTCGGCTACCGGCGGGAGCTGCGCTCGGCGCTTCGTCAGGCCCTTCAGGACGGGTCTCTGATCGTCGAGTATCAGCCGATCATCGCCCTCGACACCGGCCGGACCGCCGGATTCGAGGCACTCATCCGCTGGCGCCACCCGACCCGGGGCGTGCTCTCACTCGGCGAGTTCATCGACATCGCCGAGGAGTCCGGACTGATCACGCCGATCGGCGAGTGGGTCCTCGCCACGGCGATCCACGACGCGCAAGAATGGCACCGGACCGGGCCGGACGGGCATCCGTATGTCAGCGTGAATGTCTCGGTGCGGCAGTTCCGTTCCAGTGGTTTCGTGGATACGGTGCATCGACTGCTGGCCGAGGCGGGCCTGCCACCGGCCAGGCTCGTGCTGGAGATCACTGAGGGCCTTCTGCTGCGCGATGACGACAGGGTTTGGGAGGACCTCAAACGGTTGCGACACTGGGGCATCCGGGTGGCGATCGACGACTTCGGCACCGGCTACTCCGCGTTGGGCTACCTCCGCCAGGTTCCCCTTGACATCGTGAAACTCGACCGGATATTCATCAGCACGATGGCTACCTCAACGCGCCAACGCGAACTCGTGCGGGGCATCGTGCAGCTGACGCGGACGCTTGGCTTGACGGTCGTGGCGGAGGGCATCGAGACGAAGCGCCAACGCGACATCTCGATCTCCATCGGCTGCGCCTATGGCCAGGGATACCTCTTCTCCCGTTCGATGTCCCACCGGGACGCCATCGCATGGACGTCCCGAGCCATCGCCTTTCAATACGGGCCGTAAGCGCGCGGCAACGCTTATACGCATCCTTTATACGGGACGAAAAGGTGCAGCTCAGGGCCTAAATCGCGCGATGAACTCGGTGATGAACGACCCGATGAACGCACCCCAGTAGTTTCTCTTTTCAGAAGAGTCCATCCGATAAAACGGCAGCCCTGCCACGAGATCCATAGCACGAATCCCAGGGGTGGCCAGACCGATCGGGGGTCTGGGGGGTCTGGCCACCCGCAACATCGCCGCGCGCCAACGGGGGCATCCGCGCACAATGTGCGGGTGTGCGCAATCGGTATCCTCGGTCCGCTCACGGTGATGGTCCACGGCGAATTCGTTTCCATCCCGGGGTTAAAGAAGCAGCGTATGCTCACGTGTCTGTTGTTGAGTCCCAACGCGATCGTCTCCACCGACGCGGTGATCGAGGCCATCTGGGAGGACAACCCTCCGGACACCGCCGTGCGGCAGGTGCGCAACACGGCTTCACAGCTGCGCCGGCTGCTCGGGACCAGGCTGGAGACGGCGGGCAACGGCTATCGCCTCCGCCTCGACACCGATCAGCTCGACGCGTTGATGTTCGACCGGCTGGTGGCCGAGGCCGACGCCGCATCGGACCGAGCGGAGCAGGTGAGGCTGCTTCGTGAGGCCCTCAAGCTCTGGCGCGGACCCGCGCTGGAGGGGATAGACAGCCGGCCGATCCGGGTGGGTGCGACGCACTGGGACAACAAGCATCTGGCCTGCTTGGAGAGATGTCTCGATGCCGAGCTCGAGCTTGGCCGCCATGCCGAGATAGCGGCGGAGCTCACCACCCTGGTCGGCCGGTTCCCGTTGCGAGAGCGCTTCCGCTATCAGCTGATGCTGGCGCTCTACCGCAACGGGCAACCGGACGACGCCTTGGCCGCCTATCAGGACGCGCGCCGCGCGCTCGCTGATGAGCTGGGCATCGAGCCGAGCGCCAAACTCAACCAACTGCAGCAGCAGATCCTGCGCCGCGACCCCAAGCTTGACCTCAAGCTTGACCTTTCCGAGCAGGCGCCCAAACCCATGCAGCTGCCCCCGCCCGTCGGCTATTTCACCGGCCGGCAGGCGGAGCTGGCCCAGCTGCACGACAGTCTCGGCAGCGATGACCGTGGCGTCGACGAGTCGCAGATCGCCCTGATCGCGGGGCAGGGCGGCATCGGCAAGACTGCCTTGGCCGTCCACTTTGCACACCAGGTGAAGGACCGCTTCCCGGATGGCCAGATCTTCCTGGATCTGCGGGGGCACGCCTCGACGGACGCGTTGACTGCCAGCGACGCCCTGCTTCACGTCCTGCGCAGCCTGAGCGTCACCGGCTCCACGCTGCCGTCCGATCTGGACGGACAGATCAACCTGTACCGAGGTCTGACGACCGGCAAGCGCCTGCTGATCATCGGCGACAACGCGCACTCGGTCGAGCAGATCCTGCCTCTCGTCCCGTCGGACGTGTCCAGTTTTCTGGTGCTCACCAGCCGCCATCGCTTGAGCCCGCTGACCCTCAAGCACGCCGTACGCCGGGTGACCCTCGACGTGCTCGACCGCCAGGAGTCCCTCGACCTGCTGCGCCGCGTCGTCGGCCCGCGTCTGGACACCGAGCTCGACGCCGCGCACGAGCTGGTGACCCACTGTGGCGGGCTGCCCCTTGCGGTGCGGCTGGTCGCGGCCCGCCTGTCCAGCCGGACCCGCCTGCCACTGGCCACCATCGCCGACCAACTACGCGAGCAGGACACAAGAATCGATATGGTTTCCCAGGATTCAGGGTCTTACGGGCTGCGCAGCGTCTTCGACGCCAGCTATCACGCCCTCAGCACACCCGCCGCGCGGGCCTTCCGCCTCTTGGGGCTGCACCCCGGCCCGACCTTCTGCACCTACCTGGCGGCGTGCCTGACCGAGACCGATCATGCGGAGATCGGCGACATCCTCGACGAGATCGCCGAGGCGCACCTGCTCAACGAGGTGGCCAACGGCCGCTACGCCTTCCACGACCTGGTGCGCATCTACGCCGCCGACCGGGCCCGTTCCCTGTCCGATATGGACAGTGCACTGCACCGGTTACGCCAGTGGTATCTGGGGCTGGCCTCGCTGTCCAACCAGACCCTGACCCCGAGACGCACCCGGGTCGACGCGACCCCGCTGGTGCTGGACCAGCCCGGCGAACTGCTCAAGTTCCTCGACACGGAGCAGCCCAACTTCGTCCCGTTTGTTCAGCACGCCGAGGCGCAGGGCGACCTGACGGCCGCATGGCACTTCGGATATTTAATCAATTCCTATTTTCTGTACCGGGGCCACGCCGCCGAGTCGGTGCCCATCAATCAGCTGGCGTTGCGGGCGGCGCACGAGACCAGCGACCCGGTCGCGATCAGCGTCGCCAGCAAAAACCTCGGCGTCGCCTACACTCGCGCCGGCAACCCGCAGGCGGCGGTCGGCCAGTTCACCCTGGCGCTGGAGGCGGAGCAGATCATCGGCGACCAGCGGGCGGTCGGGTTCACGCTCAGCCAGCTCGGCCTGGCCTACACAGACCTCAAGCGCTATGAAGAGGCGCTGACCACCTACCGCACGGCGGTAGAGATGTTGTCCCGGGCCGGAGAGCGCCGGGGGCTCGGCGTCGCCTGCAACAACCTGGGCGAGCTACACAACATCCTCGGCAACTACGCGTCCAGCGAGCAGTGCCTGCAGCAGGCATTGGACATCGCGCGGGAGATCGGGGATCAAAGACATGAGGCCATCGCCTTGACAGCGCTTGGCACTCTCCATGTTGGACGGTCCGAATACGACAGAGCGGTCGCGGCCCTCAGCATGGCATTGGATTTGCAACGCACGATCGGTGAACACTTCACCCAGGCCGAGACGCTGTGCGGGCTCGGCTCGGCATATCTGGGACGCGGCGACACCGATCTCGGCCTGCGCCACTTGCACGAGGCGGAGGAACTGGCCACGCAGACGGGCGACCAAAAGTGGCGCACACTCGCCCGGCAGACGATCGACGCTTACGACACGCGGACCAAGGAGCGTTCATGACTATCCCCCAGCGGCCGAATATGGAGCCGGGCAAACCCAAGATGCCGATCAACCCCGTCTCCCTCAATCCCAACCATGACACCGATGGCGACGACACCGCGGGCAACCACGACACCGATGGCTACTGCGCCTGTGGGCACGCCAAGGTCGACCACGAGCCCTTCGAGCAGCATGACACGAGCCAGCCGGCGTGGCACTGCATCTTCTGCGACTGCACGCGCGCCTACCCGAAGCCGGCTCCGGCGAGCCACTAGCGCATTAGTGCCACTTGAAGAAAAGGGCGGCCCTGGCGGGGGCCGCCCTTTTCACCTCCCGATCGGCAGGCCGAAGAGCTCGGCCGCGTTGCGCCAGGCCAGACGCTGCGCCGTCTCGCCCGTGACCCCGGCGCCGAGCACGGCGCCCAGGGCGGAGGCCGGATCGATCAGCGTGGCGTCCGTGCCGAAGAGCAGCCGGCGATCGTCCACTGCGGACACGATGCCGGCCATCCGTCCGGCCGGTGCGTGTGACCACGACGGTTCGAGGTAGAGGCGATCGCACGAGCGGGCGGCCTCGACCGCGTGACGCCACCCGTCCGCGGCCGCGTGACCCGCGATCGCCCGCAGGCGGGGCAGATCGGTGCACGCCTGCGCCAGGTCGAGGACCGTCGTGCCCCAGGTGTGCGCGACCCGAACAGCAGCCGGCCCGCACCCACGTGTGCCGCAACGGTTTCCAGTGCGTCGGGCGAGTTGAGCAGCCGGGTGGAGGTGTGAAAGCCGGGCTCGTCGCGGGCCACCACGAGGAAGTCGCCGAGGTGGTAGAAGTGCGTGTCCAGGAAGACCACGACCGCGCCCAGACCGCTGAGCGGGCGCCAGAAGCGCCGCACATCCCCGCCGATGAGCACGGGCAGTCCGAGCGCGGTGGCACGCTTGGCGATCAGGCGCACCGACGGGAAGTCCGGCTCGATGTGCTGCTCCTCGGGAAACAGCCGCACGGCCCGTACCGTATGAGAAACAAGCCGATCCAGCTCGCGCTCGGCGCCGATGGGGTCGCGCAGATCCACAACGCCGATCGGCACGACGTCCTCGCCTTTGGCCGCCAGCACCTCGTCGTTTCCACTTTGGACATCGAACAGCGCGGCCCGCAGGCTCGTCACGGCGCCCGCCGCCACACCGGGCCGCGCTCATGGCCGCGCGGACCGACGCCGCGTCGCCGGGCGGACCATCGCGGTCCGGGTATCGCCCGATCAGCACGTCGATGTCCAGCTCGATGCCTAGCTCGGGGGCTTCAAACGGCACGGAACGCCGCCAGCGTCCGCTCACGCTCCACATCGGACAGCCCGGGGCCGAAGGCGTCGCGCGCGTGCGTCTGCGGGATGCGCCCCTCGGCGGCGGCCACCCACAGCATGCGCTGCACGTAGCCCTCGACCGGTTCGGCGAACGCGACCGCGGCAAACCGATCCAGCGGCCCCGAGTCCGCGACGAACCGGGCGTAGTCCTTGTCGGCGAACGCGCGCAGCACCCGGGCGGTGACCGGCACCGCGGCCGCGGCCAGCCCGACCAGGGCCGCCTGCGCGCCCCACATCAGCGACGGGCCGAACATGCGATCCTCACCCGTGACGGCGAGCCGCCCGGCCGCGTTGGTCGCGTCGAGCACCGCCTGGCAGGCGACGGCGTCATGCAGCCGGGCCACCTTCAGGCCCGCGACGCCCGGATGCGCCAGCACCTCGGGCAGCACCCGTGCGTCGATCGGCCTCGAGTACAGGTCGAAGGCGAGCATCGGCAGGCCCGTGGCCCGCCACAGCGCGTCGTGCCAGTCGACGACGTCACCCGGGCGTGATCCCGCAACCTGCCCGGCGGCTTCCCCTGCCTCGGCGGCCGGCGGGAAGACCAGCAGCGCGTCGGCGCCCAGCGCCACCGCCTGCTCGGCCTCGCGCAGCACGTCGGTCAGGCTTTCGGCCGGACGGCCGCCCACGATCACCGGGACGCCGAGCTCTACCGCGAGGCGAATGACGCTGTCGCGAGTCGGCGGCGGCAGATGCGGCCCTCGCCCGGTGTGTGCCAGCACGGCCAGCGCGTCCACGCCATCGGCGACCGGCCCACGCAGATAAGCGTCGACCACTCCCGCGTCGAACTCGTGCCCCGGTCGCGGCGGCGTGGCGGTCGCGGCGATGAGCTTCCAGCGTAGGCGGTCGCGCAGGGCTGCCGCCGCGGGATCCATCATCGTAGCCTCCTCACCGCTGCGGCGATCGCGTCCACGTGCGCTTCCGTGTACCGCTCGTTCCAGTCGATCACGACGAGGGTTTCGCGCACCAGCCTCTCCGCCACGGGGCACACGCCGGGCCCGTAGTCGGGGAGGCGATCGGCCGCCGTGAGCGGAAACCGGGACGTGCCATAGATGGGAGCCTCGACCAACGCGGGCGCGCAGTGCAGCGGCTCCTCGAGATATCCGGCCCGGGCCGGGATCCCGTTGGCCCGCAACGCCTCCGCGAACTCCCGGTTGCCGCCGCCGTCGAGCACGAGCGGGAAGAGCCACCACGCGTGCGCCTGCACGTCGGCCTCTGGCAACCGTAATCCCGGCAGCCCGGCGATCGCCTCGATCAGCCGCGCGGCCGTCCGCCGGCGCGCTGCGAGCACCCCGTCCAGCTTGGCCAACTGGGCGCGCGCCACCGCACCGGCCAGCTCGGTCATGCGGTAGTTGAGCCCGAACCCGGCGTGCCGGCGGCGGCCGTCCTCGCGCGGCCAGCCCTTGTCGGCGAACAACCGCATCCGCCGGGCCAGCGCCGGGTCGCCGGTGATGGCCAGCCCGCCGTCCCCGCACGTGATGTGCTTCCACTGCTGCAGGCTGAAGCAGCCGATCGAACCGGTGGTGCCGGCGAGCCGGCCGTCGGCGCAGCGGGTCAGCCACGCCTGGGCGCAGTCCTCGATGAACATCACGCCGTGCCGGTCGGCCAGCTCGCGAAGCTCGGCCACCGGGGCGGGCGCGCCGAACAGGTGGACGGCGAGGATCGCCCGGTGCGCGGGCCGATCGCCTTGGCGACTGCGTCCGGGTCGAGGTTGCCGGTGCCCGGGTCGACGTCGGCGAAGACCGGCACCGCGTTTTGCGCCAGGATCGGCGCGACCGTGCCGAAGTCGCTGATGGGCGTCGTGATGATTTCGTCGCCGGGGTCGGGGGCGGCCGCGGCGACGGCCAGGTGCAGCGCGGCTGTGCCGGAGCTTGCCGCCACCGCGTGCGCGACGCCGTGCAATTGCGCCATCTCGGCCTCGAGCGCGCGGACCTCGGTGCCCCACACCGAGCTCAGCATGCCGGAGCGCAGCACGCGGGTCACGGCGTCGATCTCCTCCTCGCCGAGCGTCCGCCCGCCTGCCTCGGCCATGCTCGGGAACATCATCGACCTCCCACCGATACCCGGATACCGGGCCTGACCGTAATCTGGTACACAATGCTTGGCAAGGAGGACCCGTGACCATCGAAATCGGAGTGGTCGGCCCGCACGATCTCGTCGACGACGTCGCGGCCGTGTGCGAGGAGCAGCCCGGCGTGATCGCGCGGCGGCTGGACTACGACCACGAGTCGCAGGCGCCAGGCATCGTCGCGGCGCACGACGCGCATGTGCGCGCCTGGCTGTTCACCGGCATCGTGCCCTACACGCTCGCGCAGGACGCCAAGGCGCTGAGCCGCCCGGCCGTGTTCGTCGACTACACCGGCACCACGCTGCTGCAGGGCACCGTGCGGCTGTTGCGCGACGGGCACGACCCGAGCCGGATCTCCGTCGACACGCTGCCCAGCGCCGAGGTCATGGGCACACTCGGCGAGGCGGGCGTGCCGGTCGAGCGGATCCGGGTCATGTCCTACCGCGCCGGCTTCACGTCGGACGACTTCGTCGCCTTCCATCGCAAGTGCGCACGCGGCGCCACGCCCAGCACGGCCGCGGTCACGTGCCTGCGCTCGGTCTATGAGGCGTTGCGCGGCCAGATGCCCGTGCTGCGCCTGGCGCCCTCCACCCATTCGGTGCGCATCGCGCTGCGCCAGTTGCTGCTCAGCGCCGACAATCAGGCGCAGGAGGATGCGCAGATCGCGCTCGGGCTGGTCGAGGTGTCGGGCGACGACGAGGGCCTGCTGAAGGAGGCCACCGCGCTCGGCGGGAGCCTGGCCCGGTTCACCGGCGGCACGCATCTGCTGGTCACGACGCGCGGCCCGCTCGGCGACGCGACGGCCGGCTTCACCGCGCTGCCGATGCTGCGGCGCCTGGCCGACCGGCACGAGCAGGTGCGCGTCGGCCTCGGCCTCGGGCGCAGCGCCGCCGAGGCGGAGAGCCTTGCCAGGCGGGCACTTTCGCGGGCACGCCGGCTCGGCCCCGTCGCCGCCGTGCTGTCGTTGCGGGGTGACATGGACGTCGTGCTCGAGTCCGAGCCGGCCGCGCCGAGCAAGGGCGCGCCCAACATGTCGGTCATCGCGCAGCGGGTCGGCCTGTCCATCCCGACCCTCGAGCGGCTCAAGCAGGTGCGCCTGGCCGCCGGCTCCCAGCCGCTGACCACACGCGAGGTGGCCGACCAGCTCGGAGTCCAGCAGCGCACCGCCCGGCGCATGCTGCACCGGCTCGAGCTCGCCGGCCTCGCGCAACGGCTGGGCCACCTGAGCTCCGGCGAAAGCGGCCGACCGCTGACCCTCTACCGCCTGACGCTCTAAGCCAGCCATCGGTCCACATTGGATGCCACGAACTCGTCGTCGGCGAGGTGGGGGTAGGCCGCGCATATCCGGTCGATCTCTGCCAGCTGGCCCGGCGAGAGGTCCTCGGCCAGGTCGAGGCACCACCGCCCGGCGAGCAATCCTTGGCGCCGCAACACCTCGTGGATGCCCGGGAGGCACCCGTGGAAGGCGTGCGCCGCGTCGAAGATGGCCGCGTTGGCGTCGGTGAGGTGGCCGTCCAGGGTCAGCAACCGGCGCAGCGCCTCGTCGTCGCCGCCCCGCGCGGCGCGGCGTGGGCGTCGGCCAGCAGTTCGACGGCCCGGCGCACCCACACCGCCCACTGCCCGAGCAGCCCGCCCACGAACTCGACGTCCAGAAGACGGCCGTCGACCCGAATCCGGTGCGGCGTCACAAGGTCGGCCAGGATGTGGTCGTCGTTGCCGGTATACAGCGCGAGGTCGCCCACTCGGCCCGCCCGCGCCACGCCATGGAGGACATCCAATGTGCGGTACCGGTCGAACGGCGCCACTTTGATGCCCACCACAGCGTCGAGCGAGGCGAGCCGGGTCCAGAAGTCGCGCGAAAGCTCCCGCCCACCCACGGCCCGCTGCAGGTAGAACCCGACGACGGGCAGCACCTCGCCGACGGCGCGGGCCCGTCTGATGAGCGCGTCCTCGTCGAGCCCGGCGGCGGGCGGCAGCACGAGGTCGTAGCCGTGCGAGGCGGCCAGCTCGGCCTCGGCGACCGCCTGCTTCGTCGGCCCGTAAACGCCCGCCACCAGCACGATGTCGCGACCGGCCGCCCGCGCCGTCGAGGCGGCCAGCTCCAGCACCGGATCGAGCAGCCCGACGTCGGGGTCGTGGATGGCGAACTGGGTGGTGTGCACGCCCACGGCGAGCCCGCCCGCGCCGGCGTCGACATAGTAGCGGGTCAACGCCCGCTGGCGCCGCTCGTCCAACCGCCGGTTTTCGTTGAGCGCCAAGGGATGCGCGGGGATCACGCAACCCTTGCGAAACGCGGCCAGCATCAGAACCTGCCGTCGCGCCGCTGGAAGTGGGTCGGCTTGCCCAGCAGCGGGAGCCCTTGCGACACCCAGTCGGCGGTGAGGTCTATCAGCTCGGCGAGCGACACCTCCGGATACCCGAAAAGGCCATGGCACTTCTGGGCGTTGGACAGCAGCGCGGTCGGCGCCTCGGCGCCGTGCAAGACGGGCTCGCGCCCGAGGTGGGCCGCCATGGCGTGGGCGACCTGGCGCACGGAAACGGTCTCCGGCCCGGTCACGTTGAGTACGAACGGCGGCACGTCGGCGTGATGCAAAGCCCGCAGCGTAACCTCGTTGGCGTAGCCCTGCCACACGATGTTGGCGTGCCCGGTGGTCAGGTCGATCGGGTCACCGGCCAGCACGGCCCGCGCGAGGTCGACGAGCACGCCGTAGCGCATCTCGACGGCGTAGTTGAGCCGGATCAGCGCGGTGGGCGTGCCGTCGAGCGCGGCGAAGTGCTCGAGGACGCGCTCGCGCCCGAGGCACGACATCGCATAGTCCCCCACCGGATCGACCGGTGGCTGCTCGGTGCATCCGCCGCTCGCGACGGGGACCAGCGGATACACGTTGCCGGTCGACAGGCCGACGATGCGTGAGCCGGCGTATCGCTGGGCGACCCGGCCGGGCAGGTAGGCGTTGGTGGCCCAGGTGGCGTGCTCGCGTCCCGAGGTGCCGAACTTCGAGCCCACGAGGAACACGACGTTGGTCGCGTCGGGCAGGCCGGCGAGCGCCGCGTCGTCGGCCACGTCCGCCACGATCACGTGAGCGCCCTCGGCCCGCAGCGCATCGGCCCGGCCCGGCCCGGCCCGGCTCCGAAAAGCGTGACACCGCAATCACTCTCGCGCTGGACCCGGCCGCGTCGAGCCCGCGCAGCGCCAGCCGGACCAGGCTCGGGCCGAGCTTGCCGCCCGCGCCGAGGACCAGGATGTCGCCGTCGAGCTTGCTCAGGTCGTCGACGAGCGCCTGCCGCGGGCGCGACAGCCGTTCCTCCAGTTGTGCCAACGATTGCATGCCGCTCCCCTCGCGTGCCATTTACGGCCCCGACCGTAACCTCCCGAGAGCCCGCCCGTCAACGGGCACCTCACGCATCACCCAGCGCGGGCCGAGATGAGGGTTTGCAACACCGCGCGGGTCTGCGCCCACGGCACAGGGCTCGGTTGACCCGAAACCATGCGCAGGAAGGCGTCCACGGTCCCGCGGTAACCGAGCGACGTCACCGGATCCGGATCGCCGGTCAGCACAACCGAATGCGGCCCGGCCGGGGGCGAACCGCAGCACCGACGACGACAGCACCCGATGCGGCGCCCGCGCGACGACCGGCTCCAGCGCGGCGAGCTGAGCGGCGGTGGCCGCGGCCGGCTTGTTGATGAAGCACGGCAGGTCGCGCGCGAGCACCGGCTCAAGCGCGGCCGCGACCTGCGGGGTGGGCACGGTGAGCACGACGCCTGCAGGCCCCATGTCCAGCAGCGCGGCCAGGTCGGGGGCGACCGTCGCCGACGGGTGCTCGGCGCGGAACCAGGCCAGCCGCTGCGGATCCGGCTCCCACACCGCCAGCTTGGCGTGCTCCTGCAGCGAACGCGCGTCGGTGTAGGGGTGGGTCGTGGCCAGCCCGGCAAGTGCGATCAACACCTACCAGACGGTACCGGACCGGAACCGCCCAGCCCGGCCATCACCCCTTCATCCCGGTCGTGGCGACGCCTTCCGTGAAATAGCGCTGGCCCACCAGGTACGCCATAAAGATGGGAACAAACGCCACGACCGAGCCGGCCAAAACCACATTGAGCGGCACCCGCTCGGCGTGAAGGGAGGCGATGCCCACCGTGAGCGTGCGCATGTCCTCGCTCTGTCCAATCACGAGCGGCCAGAGGAAGTCGTTCCAATGCCACAGGAATACGAACACGCCCAGCGTCGCGAGGATCGGCTTGGTGAGCGGCAGCACGAGCGACCACAGGATGCGCAGTTCGGAGCAAGCGTCCAGCCGGGCCGCCTCGAACAGCGAGTCCGGCAGCGTGCCGATGAACTGCCGCATGAGAAACACGGCCTGCGCGTTGGCCAGCGTGGGCACGATCAGGCCCCAGTAGGTGTCCACCCCGCCCCAGTCCGCGATGAGGATGAACAGCGGGATGAGCGTGACGTGTTACGGCACCATCAGCATGGCCACGAACGACCAGAACATGGTCTCCTTGCCGGGGAAGCGCTTCTTGGCGAAGGCATATCCGGCCAGCAGCGCCAGCCCGAGCACCCCGACGACGGACACGACCACGCCCGGTGCCTCGTCGAAGGCCACGGATTTGCCGTCGGCGCTGAAGACGTCGCCGCCCGCCTGCCACAGCAGCGGGTAGAAGGTGACGTTGAGCGTGGTCTTCAGGTCGCCGTCGTAGCTCAGGATGTCGTAACCCTTGGCCTTGAACGCGGGCGCCATGGACAAGATGTCGGCCCACGTCTTGGGGTAGCGGGCCTGCCCCACGTCCTGGAAGACCTTCCTGTTGCAGACGAGCGAGAGCGCCGAGGTGAGCACCGGTGCGCCCATCATCTTGCCGTCGATCGTGATCGACTTGACGACGTTGTCCAGGTAGTCGGACTTGGCCGCCGTGGACAGGTGCCCGTCGATCGGCTCGATCGCGTTGGCATACTTGGGGATCTGGTCGGGGATCAGGTAGACCACGTCGGGGCCTTTCCTGCCCGCGATCGCGGTGGCCAGTGCCTCGTCCCGGTTGGCCCAGGGGAAGATCTCGACCTTCACGTCGATGTTCTGGTTTTGCGCCTTGAAGGCGGCAATGGTCTCGTTCCAGAACGCACGGTGCTTCGTCTCGTCGGCGAGCACTGGGTAGATCCACATGGTGACGGACGCCGGGCCCTGCCCGGAGCCGCCCGAGCCACCGCCGCAAGCGGCAAGCAGCGCCGCCGCCGTGGCAATGGCCACAGCCGACACAGCCTTTCGGAGTTGCATGTCGCGTCCTCTCGGGTGGTGTGCAGGCACGGTAACTTACGGTCCGGGCCGATACTAGTCGCGACCGAGTTCGTTCCCATTTCGTATCGGTATCGGCGCGAGCCGATATTCATCCGCGGACGCAAGAAGGACCCGCCACCGATCGTGGCGGGTCCCAAAATCCGGACCTACGCGGGCGCGCCAAGCAGGTCGAGCGCCTTGGCAGAGCCACGGTTGAGCGTGACGGGCGCGGTCTTGCGGGCCACGTCGAGCGTGATCCCCCGAGCCGCGCCGTTGGCCTTGACGAGGTCGTCCTTCTTGTCGAACAGCGCCTTGGTCAGCACGCACGCCAGATTGGCGTCCACATCGTCGCGCACCAGCAACACATTCGGCACCACGATGGTCGGGATGTCGGCGTCCGTCTTGTAGGTGGCGGCCGGGATGCTGCCCACCTCGTACACAGTGTTGATCTTCTTCATCTCCGGCAGCAGCGGCGCGATGTCGATGAACTTCACCCTGTCCTTGGCCGTCGTCATCAGGTCGGTGACGCCCGGTGTGGGCAGGCCGCCGGAGAAGAACATGGCATCGATCGAACCGTCCTTCATCCCGTCGACCGTCTTGGTCAGGTCGAGCCGCTGCGCCGAGATGTCCTTGTCGGGGTCGAGCCCGGCCGACTTGAGCAGCCGGTTGGCGATGACCTCGGTGCCGGACTTGGGCGAGCCGGTCGACACCCGCTTGCCCTTCATATCGGCCACGCTGTTGATGCCCGCGGCCGTGCGCACCAGCACCTGGGTCGAGTTGCTGTAGATGCGGGCCAGCGCCTGCACGGGCTGCTTCTTGCCCTCGAAGGAATCCTTGCCCTCGACCGCGTCGGCGGCCGTGTCCGACAGTGAGAACGCGATCTGGTAGTCGCCCGCGACGAGCTGCTGGATGTTTTGCACGGACGCGCCGGTCTCGGACGCCGTGGCCTTCACCTTCCCGTTGGTGGCCACCGAGATCTGCTGGGCGTAGGCGTTGCCGAGGGCGAAGTAGACGCCCGTGTTGTTGCCGGTGGCGATGCTGACCCGGGTGTCCTTGTCGACGACGCAGCTGACCTGCGCGCCGGTGTCGGTCGAGCCGCCGCTCTGCCTGCCGCCGCACGCGCCGTTCGCCAGCACCACGGCCACGGCCAGCGCGGTGGTCACGCTAATCCGCAACGATTTCATGGGGAACTCCCTTTGTTTTGAACACAACTGACACGACGACAGCGGACCCGAGCAGGCCGCCGCCGATCGCGAGGCTGATCGGGTGCAGGTAAAGCAGGAACAGGCCGGCCAGCGCGGCGAGTACACGCGCGGGCGTGCCGGCCGGGCCCACGCCGAACATCCAGCCACCGGTGGCTATGGCCAGCGCGGTGACGGCGAGGCACGCGACCACACCCACCCACACCACGTCAACGATCGCGCCGCGGCCCAGCAGGGACTCCCCCGGGCCTGTGGCCACAAACGCCAGCGGCACAAGGAATGCGGGCAGCGCGTAGCGTAGCGACTGCCACATGGTGGGGATGGCCCGCCCGCCGGTGATCGCCGCGGCCGCGACGGACGCCAGCGCCGTGGGCGGGGTGACCTCCGAGAGCACCGAGAAGTAGAAGACGAACATGGCCGCGGCCGGTGCGGGCACACCAAGGTCGAGCAGGGCGGGACCGATGATGACCCAGCCGATGATGAACGACGCGGTCACCGGCACGGCCAGCCCGAGCAGCGCCAATGCGACGGCCGCGAGCAGGGCGGTCAGCGCGAGCACCGTGCCCGGATGGTCGGTGATGGACCGGGCCGCGTCGATCAGCAGCGCGGCCACCTGCGACCCGAGCCCGGTCTTGGTGGTGACGGCGGTGATGATGCCCGCCGCCGCGCAGATCGCCGCTACCGGAAGCACCTGGCGCACCCCGGCCGCGAGCGCGTCAAAGGTGGTCTTGAACGTGGGCCAGCGCCGCCTGTCCAAAAACGACAGTGCGAGCGCCAGCAGGGTCGCGTAGACCACCGACTTGACGGCGGACACGCCGAGCGCGAGCAGCACGACGATCGCGATCAGCGAGCTGAAGTGGTATCCGAACCGGCCCAGCAGCCGCCACACCGACTCCGACGCCACGTCGACCGGCCGCACCCCGAACCGCCGCGCGTCGATCTCGACCGCGAGCAGGATGCCCAGGGAGTAGAGCACGGTCGGGATCATCGCCCAGCCGAGCACGGTCAGGTAGGACACGTTGAGGTATTCGGCCACGATGAACGCGGCCGCGCCCAGCGTCGGCGGCGACAGGATCGCGCCCACCCCGGCCGCCGCGAGCACCCCACCGGCCCGCTCCGCGGGATAGCCCGCCCGGCGCAGGATCGGCCAGGTCACCGCGCCCGTGCCGATCGTCGTGGCCGCGCCCGACCCGGACACCGTGCCGAGCAGGAAGCCGGCCGCGACCGCCGTGCGCCCGGCCGCGCCGCGCGAGCGCCGGAACGCGGCCACCGACAGGTCCACAAAGAACTGTGCCGCGCCCGAAAGCTCAAGCACCGCGCCGTAGATCGTGAACAGCACGATGTAGGTCGCCGCCACGTCCAGCGGTGTGCCGTAGAACCCGCTGCCCGAGTTGTAGAACGCGTCGATCAGCTGGTCGAAGTCGAACCCGGCGTGCGCGATCGTCCACGCCTGCGGCAGCAGGCCGCCGTAGTAGCCGTAGGCGAGGAACAGCAGGCACACGATCGGCAGCGCCCACCCGGTCGTGCGGCGGCACGCCTCGAGCAGCAGCACCAGCAGGATCGCGCCCATGACCACGTCGATGGGCGCGAGCAACCCCTGCCGGTCGAGGAAGGCGTCGTAGTCGAGCAGCGGATACGCGCACACGGCCAGCGCCAGCGCGGCCAGCACACCGTCCACAATGGGCAGTGAGGGTCGTCCGGGGTACACGATGAAAACGAGCGGGAGCACCCCGGCCAGGAAGATGATCAGGTAAAACTGGCTGCCCTGCGGCAGCGGGAAGAACACCTGCCACAGCACGAGAAGCGCCATCGCACACGCCACGATGGACACACCGAGGTCAACCGGCTTGATCAATGAACGGACCGGCTTTTCCGCGGGCTCTTCCGTCAGCGAGGGCGTCACCGAGGGGGGCATGATCGCACCATACCGTCTTACCGTCCAAAGCGGTCAGATGCGCTATCGCTTGACCGGTTCATCGGATGTGGCACAAGCTCGGCACCACGAGCACGCTTTCCTTACTTAACCGGTTCTTGTCGCCCGGCGGATCGTCTGGTTCAATGGCACCCAGCAATGCGGTGAGCTGGGCACGCTTCCACATCTCTCGATGCGTCATGGAGGCGCCATGAGACACCGCAATGCCATCTTCACCAGCGCCGCAGCGGCGGTGGTTGCCATCGGTCTCGGCATCGTCGTGCCGACCGTGGCGCGGGCGGCGACCGGATGCACGGTCACCTACACCAACGTCAACGCGTGGCAGTCCACCCCGACCTCCGGCGGGTTCAACACCACGCTGGCGATCACCAACCTCGGCGATCCGATCACACGCTGGACGCTGACCTTCACGATGCCCAGCGGCCATGCCCGCAACGGCGGCTGGAACGCCACCTACACCGGCACGACCGCGATCACGGCCACCGACGCCGGGTGGAACGGCTCGATCGGCACCGGCCAGACCAACACCAGCGTCGGCCTGCAAGGCACGTGGACCCGGTCGGCGTCCGGTTCCACCCCGCCCAACCCGTTCCCGCAGCCGACCGACTTCGCGCTCAACGGCGTGGCCTGCAACGGCTCCCAGCCCAGCCCGTCGCCCAGCGGCTCC
>JBIOYB010000275.1:0-18233 GCA_044869915.1 Allorhizocola sp. | reverse complement strand
CAGAATGCGAAATCGGCCCACCCCGAAGCTGACCAAGGTCAGCGAGCAGGGTGAGCCGCCCGATGTAGCCCCGAAGGGATTCGAACCCTCGCTACCGCCTTGAGAGGGCGGCGTCCTAGGCCGCTAGACGACGGGGCCAGGACTCGCTTTGACTTGCTGTGGTGCGAATGTGCTTCTGGTCAAAGCTGCTGAAGCTTAGCAGATCCAGCAGGCATTGCCCGCTGGGGTACCAGGACTCGAACCTAGACTAACTGAACCAGAATCAGTTGGGCTGCCAATTACCCCATACCCCAAAGGCCCGGCCGCGGCCGTGCCGGGACAGAACTTTACCCGACGGGCCGCACCGGACCAAATCAGAAGCGCTCAGAGTGTCAGGACCGGGTTGCGCAGTTCGCCCAGCCCTTCGATCCGGACGGTCACGATATCCCCGTTGTTCAGGGGGGATACCCCGGCCGGGGTGCCGGTGAGGATGACGTCGCCCGGCAGGAGGGTCATGATGTGCGACACATAGGAGATGAGGGTGGGCACGTCGAAGACCATGTCTTTGGTCCGGCCTAGCTGGCGTACCTCCTCGTTGACCTCGCACCTGACTTCGGCATCGCTCACGTCGGCGGTGGTGGTGATCCACGGGCCGAGTGGGCAGAACGAGTCGAAGCCCTTGGCCCTGGTCCACTGACCGTCCGTGCGCTGCAGGTCGCGGGCCGTGACGTCGTTGGCGCAGGTGTATCCGAACACAGCCTTGGCCGCGTCGGCCCGGTCCACCCGTCGCGCGCCCGTCGCGCCGATCACGACCGCCAGCTCGGCCTCGTGCTCGACCTGTTTGGACTGCGGAGGCAGCCTGATCGGGTCGTGTGGCCCAATGATGGACGTGCTGGGCTTGAGGAACAGCAGCGGCTCCTTGGGGACCTCTGAGCCGTGCTCAGCGGCGTGCTCGGCGTAGTTGCGCCCGACACACACCACCTTGCTGGGCAGGATCGGCGAGAGCAGTCGCACGTCGGCCAGCGCCCAGCGCTGATCGGTCCGCTTGATCTCGCCGAATGGGTGCCCCTCGATGGCCACGATGGTGTCCCCTGCCGCGCTCTCGCCCTCGACCAGGCCGAACGACATGCCACCTGAATGAACAAAACGAGCTATCCGCACCCGACCAATCTAAGAGATCAGGTGAGCCGGCAGATAGCGGCCACCCTCACGGCGAGAGCCACGAACCGCCTGGTGTCGAAGTTTTCCAGCGAGGTGAGGCTGGTCAGGCTGGCACCCAGCGTTTGCAGCTCGGTCGCGGCCTCCTGCAGCGCGGCCTTGAGCTCCGGGTTTTGCGCCTCGCCGGCCTGCGTGGTCAGCTGGCTCGCCACGTTGGTCAGGACCGTGCCGGATTGTTTGATGTATCCCTCGGCCCCGGCGAGGTCGCGGTTGGCCGCGGCCGTGCCGGCCTTTTGGATCTCGGCGGTGAACGCTTTGATGCCTTGCTCTACGGTATCGCCGGTTTGCGTGCATACCTGCGCCGTGTTCGGGTCCAGCGAGGCGCTGGGGCTCGGACTCGGTGATGGCTGCGCGGCCGCGGCCGCCGTGCTGACTCCGGCTCCGGCCAGGAGCGCTGTGAGAAACACTGACACCATCGCTAACCGCTTCATCGTTCTCTCCCCCCGAAAAGATGACGTCGGTACGGTACCCAGAAAAGAAGCTCTTTAATGGCGGAACGCTAACCTTGACCGGTGGAATCGGTGCTGCCGGACTGGGAGCGGCGCAGGCTCGCCCACGAGCGCCGCGTCGATACCCTCGTCGGCGACCATCTCGCCCGCAGGCGCCAGGCCAAGCAAATGACACCACACCAACCAGACAAGCAGGAGATGCAAACCGTGGCTTCCCCGTCCGTCGTTGCGGCAGCTCATCGCGTCCTGCCGGAGCACGAGTGGCGCGAGCGCCGTCTCCTGCACGAGAGCCGGATAGACGGATGGCTGGGCGACCACCTTGCCAGGCGAAGCAAACATGGAAGGCACTCGATAGAGGAGTTCCTTCTGACTTATTACAACTATCGTCCGGCCCAGCTACGGCGCTGGCACCCCGGGCAAGGCGTTTCGCTTGCCCACGCCGATGCTTCCGAGTTCGGCCCGCAATACACGCAAGACCCCGATGGCCATCTCAGGCTGGACGTTCACAAGATCCTTGGCCGCCGTCGCGGGTCCATCGGATGGATCTACACCCTTCTCAAGGCCACAGCAGGCCGCGCACCACATTACGGCTGCTTCGGCATGCACGAGTGGGCGATGGTGTATCGGCAGACCGAGAGCGAAACTCGGCACAATGTTCTGCCGCTCCGCCTCGGCTCCGAGGCAACATCGGCGTTGGTGGAAGAGATCAAGGTCAAATGCAGCCACTTCGATGCATTCCGGTTCTTCACACAACCCGCCAGGCCGCTCAACCTTCTTCAGCCAACGCGGGAAACCCAGTTCGAGAACGAACAACCCGGCTGCCTTCACGCCAACATGGACGTATACCGATGGGCCTACAAGCTGGCACCACTTGTTGCGAGTGAACTGGTAGCCGACTGCTTCTCGTTCGCGCGCGAGGTGCGGACACTTGACATGCAGGCGAGCCCTTATGATCTTTCGGGCCTCGGGCTGCATTCCCTGCCGATCGAGACGCCCGAGGGAAGGGCCGAATACATCCGTCAGCAACGAAATTTCGCGACGCGTGCCAGCGCTCTGCGCCAAGGACTGATCGATGTCTGCTCGGCGGTGCTCTCGGTCCAGCCCTAGCCTGATAGCGACTTCAGCCGAGTCTCACAACCGGCAACCGCGTGCGCGCGCTCGGCACCGAACGCATTAATCGCTGCCTCCAACCTCTCCACCCCGAGCCGCTTGGCCTCCCTGCTGCCAGCGACAGCCAGCACGTGCAGGGCTTTGCCGGCCGCCGCGTGTGCGTGTCCGCCGTGACCGGACGCATAAGGGCGAACCGGGTCAGGCAGCTCGCTTGGGTCTACTTGGGAGTGAGCGTCGTCGGCCCGATCGACGTGCCGCAGCGTCACACTGAGTTGGCCAAGAAGCGCATGGGCATAGGCCCTTGTAGAGTGCTCCAGGAACCTCAGAACCGGCAGGCAGGGACTAGGCTGATCAAGAAGTTGGAGTGCATTCTTCGGATCGTGTTGCTTGAGCCGCAAGTCTGCAAGGTTTACCAGGGTGAGCCACCGTTGCGTGGTGTCGGGCGTTATGCCAAGGGCGAAGTCATAGACCTTGCCGGCCTGGCCGAGTTGACCGATATCGGCCATCGCCCACGCCGACCGGTCCGCGAGCCGCGCAACGGTCAGCAGAAGACCGAGCCGGACCTGCTCAGGCATGCGTAGATCCAGCAGGCTGGCGGCGTAGCGAAGTTGGCCGCGAGTCGCCGCAGCGGCCGCGCGACCCCCGTGGCGCAAGCCCAAGCCAGTCAAATGATCTGCCGTGTCCGCCAGCGCCGCGACGTCTTCTGACTCAACGCGTTTTGGCCGTTCGATCGGGAGTTCCAGCTCAGACCAGAGCATCGCCGGCACCACACTCCCGCCCATGATCATTAGGGCTCGCCGCTGCACGGCATCGCCCCCAAGCGCCCGGTCATACGCCCTAATGTGCCAGGCCTTCACCTCCTTGTTTCCCGCCTCAAGCTTCCAAAGATATGGCTTGCTGTAGCCAGTTGCCTGCCCCATCCGGCTCAGGCTCCAGCCGGCAGCCTCTCGGGCAGCCTTCAAGATCTCGCCAAGCGAAGCTTCTCCAGTCATCGACGATCCATTGAGGAAACGGAGGGAAACGGCTAACGGCTTCAACGATCGTGACGGATGACTGACGCTGTGTCTAGCGCATGCAACGCCGTGTAACGCACCTTCAGCGCGGGACAACGAGAGAAAGGTACAACCCGATGGAAAGCAGCCCAGTCCCGTTCCAAGTCTGGGATTTGCCGTGGCAGGATGATGAGCCGCACGATGAGCCGCACCTGGACAATGCCCGTCGGATCGTCGGAGTCTCCATCTACCACGGACAGTCGCTTGACAAGGGGCCCGGAGCCATAGTCGCCAGCTTCGATCCGCAACTGACCTTCGTGGATGGCCAGATACGACCGGAAGGTAATCATTTCGAGATTCTCATGCGTGGGCCGTTGGCGCTTGGCCGGGAAATAGCCTTGCGGCTGGCAAGAATGGCTCCGGGGTCCAAGAATTCGGCGTGTACTCAGGCGCCCGATGCGCTCGAGCCGCCGCTTCGGTATCCGGTTCACGACGCATTTTTCCAGTGCGGCAACACGTTAGTGCCTGCGTTGGAGTTCGGCTTCGGTGCGCCGGAAGCGACCGTCATCGTGTCGGCGGATTTGCTGGCGCATCCCATAGCGCTGGGGCTTTGGCGGTGGCGGGTGAAGGTGCCCGTGCTCCACCATGCGGAGTTTGATTGGAAATGAGAAATTCTCGACGAGATGCGTCTTTCGGGGCCAAGAGTCCGGAGCTGCACAGATCTGGCAGCTCCGGGTGGCATAGGGGACCCGCCGGGCCAAAGGCTCGTCCAGATCTGTGCTACAGCGCTCCGAGATATTTGATGCGCTCGTAGGGCGTGACCTCGCGCCGGTATTCCTCCCACTCCGACCGCTTGTTGCGCAGGAAGAAGTCGAACACGTGCTCGCCCAGCACATCGGCCACGAGCTCGGAGCCGGCCATCACGTCGATCGCCTCGGACAGGTTTTCCGGCAGGGCCGAATATCCCATGGCGCGCCGCTCCGCATTGGACAGTGACCACACGTCGTCCTCCGCGCCGGGTGGCAAATCCAACCCCTCCTCGATCCCCTTCATGCCCGCGCCCAGCAGCACGGCGAAGGCGAGGTAGGGATTGCAGGCGGAGTCCAGCGAACGCACCTCGACCCGGGCCGAATTGGGCTTGCCGTAGGCGGGCACGCGCACCAGCGCCGACCGGTTGAGGTGGCCCCAGCACACATACGCCGGCGCTTCGGTGATCCGATCGGGCAGCGCCTGCGGGAACAGCCGCTTGTAGGAGTTGACCCACTGGTTGGTCACGGCGGTGAACTCGCGCGCGTGCGCCAGCACGCCGGCGATGAACGCCTTGGCCGTCTTGGACAGCTTGTGCGGGTCGCCCGGATCGTGGAAGGCGTTACGCTCGCCCTCGAACAGCGACAGGTGCGTGTGCATGCCGCTGCCCGGCTGGTCGGTGAACGGCTTGGGCATGAACGTGGCCCGGACGCCGTGCGTCAGCGCGACCTCGCGCATCACGTGCCGAAAGGTCATGATGTTGTCGGCCGTGGTGAGCGCGTCGGCGTAGCGCAGGTCGATCTCCTGCTGGCCGGGCGCGACCTCGTGGTGGCTGAACTCCACCGAGATGCCGATCCGCTCGAGCGCCAGCACGGCCTGGCGGCGGAAATCGCGGGCCACGGCGTGGGTCGTGTGGTCGAAATAGCCGCCGGAGTCGACCGGAATCGGCACAGACCCGTCCACCGGACCCGATTCGAGCAGGAAAAACTCGATCTCGGGATGGGTGTAAAAGGTGAAGCCCTTGTCCGCGGCCTTGGACAGCGCGCGGCGCAGCACGTAACGCGGGTCGGCCCAGCTGGCCGTGCCATCGGGCATCAGGATGTCGCAGAACATCCGCGCGCTCTCCCCCGACGACCCACCCTCGAACGGGAACACCTGGAACGTTGTCGGATCCGGCATCGCGATCATGTCGGACTCGTACACCCTGGCAAAGCCCTCGATCGCCGACCCGTCGAACCCGATGCCCTCGTCGAAGGCCGCCTCAAGCTCGGCCGGAGCCACGCTGACCGACTTGAGGGTGCCAAGCACATCGGTGAACCACAGCCGGACAAACCGGATGTCTCGTTCTTCCAGCGTACGAAGTACAAACTCCTGCTGACGGTCCACGGTGCCACCCTTCCACGACCCTATTAAGCGCAGATTAACGCGCGAGTGAGCCCGGAATTCGCGCAACCCCTGCACCATCGCGCCCGTTGATTGGGCATGTCAAGGAGTCGGCACCGCCGTGCGCCGGAACGCCCGCCGGTTTCGCTTGCGGTGCGCCGTCGCACGCTCGTCGGCGGATCGGTGCTCGGCCTGGTCCTTTTGACGGCGCTGAACCTGGCCGGCTCGCTGAGCAGCCGTCCCACCCCGCGTGCGGCCCCGCCGCTGCCGGTGCCGCACGAGCCCGGCCCGCTGTTCGCCAGCCAGCCCGAGTTGGAGCAGGCGATCTTAAAACCCGTTGATTTGGGGGGTACCCACACGGAAGTCCCGAAGGCCACGGTCCGCAGGGTTCCGGCTCCGGAGCGTTGCTCCGCGCTGCTCGACCCCGGCAGCCTGCTGCGTGAGGCCCACGTGGCCGAGGTGGCCGGGCAGGCGAGCTCCATCCTGATCGGGCCGACCGACCTGAGCCAGGTGCTCGCGTCGTTCACGGGCGACGGCGCCGACGCGACCCTGCGCGAACTGCGCCTGATCGGCGAGCGGTGCCGCGACTTCCAGACCCGGCTCGACGACGGCACGCAGGCGTCGGTCCACGTCGAGGAGAAGCAGATCTCCCGGGACACCTTCGCGCTCAAACTCACGCTGATCAGCCCGGAAAAGACGACCTCCGGCTATGTCACGCTGCGCCGGGTCGGTCACGTGCTCTCGGTGCTGCGCGAACTCGGCACGGCCGACGTCGCCGATCCACTGCGGCTGGTGGACATGACATTGAACAGGCTCACCTCGCGTTCTTAGATAGGTAGTAGGCATCAGGTACGGTCACTGTCCTCACCCCTTTATACAAAGAGGACGGTCCGGCCATGGCGTCGTGGAGCCGCAGGCTCGCCATCTTCCTTGGCGCGTCCCTGCTTTTGCCGATCTCCAGCGAGTTCGTGGTGTCCCGGGTCAAGGGCGAAAACTACGACTTCTCGTTGGCGCTGAGCCTGATCCTGATCGTCGGGCCGGTCGCGTTGTTGCTGTATTACGCCAAACCGGTGCGCCTGACGGCACGGCTGGTCATGTCTCTGGGCCTGACGGTGGCGGGGTTGGCCACCGCCACGCTGGGCTTCGCTCTGTCCAACGGGCCGGTGCCCAAGGCGTTCGGCGTCCCGACCGTCGTTATTGGACTCGCGGTCGCGTCGATCGGCGCGCTCTATGTCGGCCGGGTGCGATATGACGTGCCGCAGGAGCTTCCGGCGCCGCACCATCCGGCCGATCCCACCCAGGTCAAGATCGAACGGTACCCACACTTTAAATCCGGAACCCACAACCCGGTCATAGATATGATCATCAAGGCGATGAGCGTCGATGACCTTCATTATGTTGGGTACTACGTCGAAGGCCAGTGCGTCATGACGCTCGATCTGCTGGACCATCCGGACCTCGCGCGCTTCCACGAGATCGTCGAGCCATACCAGCGGCGCGACGAATACAAGCGGCACGCCGCCACCATCACGACGGTCCTGCGCCGGCTCAACGAGGAGTTCCGCTCGCTCAACACGGGCGACCTGATCCGCCTCGTGCTCGACGTCGAGCGGGGCGCCATCTACTACCACATGGTCACGGCCGACAGCGATCGGTTCCTCATCTCGGTCACCCTCAACCAGCACAAGGTGCACATCGCCGACCGCAAATGCGCCCATCTCGTGGACGATGTCCGGGTCCACCTCGGACAGCCCAAGCTCACCGAGCTGGAGCTGCCCGCCAATTGACCGCGTGCCCTGACCGTGCGACTTGACCGCGTGCCATGACCACCCGGCTTGACCGTGCGGCTTGACCGCGTGCCGTGACCACCCGGGCTTGACCGTGCGGCTTGACCGTGCGTGGCGTAGCCCACTTGCGGGTGGGGTCAAAAGTGTCGGTGGGTGGTGCCAGACTTAGGGCATGGCTAAGGTGCGTGTGGCTCTCGCTCAGGTCAATCCCACCGTCGGCGATCTGGTCGGCAACGCCATGCTGGTCCGAGAGGGCGTCGCCCGCGCGGCCGCCGGCTCCGCCCAGCTCGTCGTGTTCCCCGAGCTGATGATCACTGGATACCCGCCGGAGGACCTGGTCTTCCGCGAGTCCTTCGTGCGAGCCTCGCAGGCCACCATGCAGCGGCTGGCCGCCGAGTTGGCCGCCGACGGCTTCGGCGAGCTCGTGGTCGTGGTCGGTTTCCTTGACGCCGACGGGCCCGCCAAGCTCGGGTCCGACTCCACCGCCGCGGGCGGCCCGCGCAACGCCCTGGCCGTGGTGCACCGGGGCGAGATCGTCGCGCGCTACTACAAGCACCACCTGCCCAACTACGGCGTGTTCGACGAGGACCGCTATTTCGTGCCAGGCCAGTCGCTGACCATCCTGCGCACCGCATTCGCCGACGGGTCCGAAGTGGACATTGCGCTCACCATCTGCGAAGACATTTGGCAGGCGGGCGGGCCGTTCGCCGCCGCGGGCGCGGCCGGGGTCGGCATGGTGCTCAACATCAACGGTTCGCCATATGAGCTCAACAAAGACGACGTGCGCCTGCCGCTGGTCCAGCGCCGAGCGGCCGAGGCCGGCGCCACCACGGTTTACGTCAACATGGTCGGCGGCCAGGACGAGCTCACCTTCGACGGCGACTCGATGATCGTGGCCGCGAGCGGCGCCGTGCTGGCGCGCGGCCCCCAGTTCGCCGAGGCCATGCTCATCCACGACATCGACGTGCCGCCCGCACCCACCCACGGCACCGCCACCGCTGCCGCAACTGCCGCCGCCACCAGCCCCATGCCGCTGGTCTACATCCCGATCCAGACCGCCTGGCCCCCCACACCAGTCGCCATCCCCGCAGCCCTCCCCACCACCGGCGCGACTTCCTCAGCCACCGCTTCCACGACCGCACCTTCCCCGGACACGGCATCCCTGGACACCGCTTCCCCAGGCGCAGCCACCCCAGCCAACGCTTCCTCAAGCGCGGCTTCCTCAAGCGCAGCCACCGCAGCCGCCGCTTCCGCCGGCGTTGCTTCCGCCGGCGTTGCTTCCGTTGGCGTTGCTTCCGCTGGCGTTGCTTCCGCTGGCGTTGCCGACGCGGGCGTTGCCGAGCGGCTCGCCGACGAGGCCGAGGTCTGGGCGGCGCTTGTCCTCGGGTTGCGCGATTACGTGCGCAAAAACGGCGCCAAGTCGGTCGTGGTCGCCGTGTCCGGCGGCATCGACTCGGCGGTCGTGGCGACCATCGCGGCCGACGCGCTCGGCCCCGAAAACGTCGTGGGCGTGTCCATGCCCAGCGGCCACTCGTCGCAGCATTCCCGCGACGACGCGGAGCAGCTGGCCAAAAACCTCCGTTTCGACTACCGGGTCGAGCCGATCCAGCACATGGTCGACGCGTTCCTGGCCAACCTCAACCTGTCTGGGCTCGCGGTCGAAAACCTGCAGGCCCGAGTGCGGGCCGTGATCCTGATGGCAATCTCCAATCAGGAGGGTCACCTCGTGCTGACCACGGGCAACAAGAGCGAGCTGGCCGTGGGCTATTCCACGCTCTACGGCGATTCGGTCGGCGCGTTCAACCCGCTCAAGGATGTGCTCAAGACGCTGGTGTGGAAGCTTGCCCGCTGGCGCAACACCGTCTCTCCCGTGATACCCGAAAGCTCCATCGCCAAGCCGCCCAGCGCGGAGCTGCGGCCGGGCCAGCTCGACACCGACTCGCTCCCGCCCTACGAGGTGCTCGACCCGGTCATCGCCGGCTACGTCGACGGCGACCTCGGCCGCGACGAGCTGCTCGCGGCCGGCCACGACCCGGCCATCGTCGACCGTGTCCTGCGCCTGGTCGACTCGGCCGAATACAAACGCCGCCAGTCCGCGCCCGGCACCAAAATCTCGTTCAAGGCCTTCGGCCGCGACCGGCGCCTGCCCATCACCAACCGTTTCCGCGAAGCATCAGCGCCCTAACCCGCGCCACCGCCACGCCCACCACCACCCCGCCACGGCACATCGCCCCACCAATCCTGCCCGCCACCACATCGCCGCGCCCCGCCAGCGGGCCGCCCGACGCCCCCCGCACATCACCGTGCCTCGCCGCCGCAGGGCGACGCGGCGCATCGCTAACCCAACCCCGGGCCTCGCCGTGGCCCCGGCGCCGAGGCGGCCACGCGGCGCATCGCTGACCCAACCCGGGCCCGGCCGGGGCGGCGACGCGGCGCATCGCTACAAAACCCCGGGCTTCGCCGTGGCCCGGCCGGGGCGGCGCTTGGCCCCCGCGAGCCTCGTCTAACCGCATCGCCTACGCCGCCCAGCAGAATCTCGCTTCCACGGCTGAGCAGACGGGCGGATGAGCGGCCCCTCCGAACGACCGCACCCGCCCACGCCGCGCCATGCTGATCAAGCGTGGGCTGCGGTGCTGCCCACTATTCAACCGATCCCGCGGGGCCGCGCCAGCCGGTCGGCCTGCCGTCAAGTCTGTGCTTCAGCGGCCGCAGCGCTGGGCGGGTTGGGACGCCGTCAACGGTCCCGGCTGTCGGCGCCCGGATCCGCGAAGTGCTCCGCCAGCGCGTGAAGTAACGCGTGCTGGGCCTCGGTTTCGGGCGCATGGACTCCGCGTGCCCGGGTCATCAGCTCGATGGCCGCGTCGGCCGTCGAGCCTAGCCGGATCAGCACGGCGCCCACGATGGTGCCGGAGCGGCCGACCCCGCCGAAGCAGTGCACGACCACAAACCGCCCGCTCTCGATCTCGGCCGCCAGCCTGCCCGCCAGCACACAGATCGAGTCCACGTCAGGAACACCGAAGTCCACGATCGGGAAGCCCACATAGGACAGTCCCGCCGACTCGGCGGCCGCGGGCAGGTCTGCCAGCCCGAGCCGCTCCCGCTCCGGCTCGGTCAGCGCGCAAACCAGCGTGTCCACCCCACCGGCTCGCAACCCGGCCAGCTCGCCCGGCAGCCGATCCCGACCCTCCGGCCGTGGCATCATGGCGATCCACCCCGGGCCGGGCCGATCGATCAAAAACATGTTAGCGCTCATCGATCTCGCCGAGCACCGGTTTGACGTCTATCACGGGGGTCCCGTTCAGCACCTCCAGCCGATCCACCCGCAGCCGGCTGCCCTCGATCGCCAGGATGCGCACCCGGTGCAGCCCCACCGGGTTGGGCCGATCCGCCGACCGGGTGGCGAAAATCCCGGTCAGCGGCCGGTCTGCCTCGCCCCGCGGGTGCACCTGCAGCACCGTGCGGTCGGCCCGGTCGAGCCACGTCAACAGGAACACATCGGTGACCGCGGCCAGCCCGTGCAGCGCTTCGACGTAAGCCTCGCCGAACACGATCCACGCCTCCGGCGCGCCCTCGTCGCCCTGCCTCGGCGCGTCTTCCCGGCGCTCCAAAGTGGACACTACCCCCACCGGGGTCACGTCAAACACGCCGCACCGCCTCGAATCGCTGCCGCACCACGCCGTTCTCCTCGGCCCGCCAACGGAACGAGTCGGGCGCCAGTCCGCTGAAGATCCAACGCAGCTCGATGCCATCGCGCTCCCCGCCCAGCTCGATCCCCTCCGCGCTGGGCCCGGCCCGGAACGGGATGACCCAGCCCCGCTTGGGCCCGTGCCATGTGGACCGCCACGCCCCGATCGCCGGATCGTAGAAGCGCAACGACAGGCCCCACTCGCCCTCGTGCTTAACGCCTTCCTCGCGTCGCGGGCTGATCCACACGTCGGCGACCGCGCGCCCGTCAAGCGCCCATCCGAAATGCCACTCGGCGGTCGTGCGCTGCTCCCCCTCGTACACAATCAAATCCCAGCTGCCGATCAACGGCGCGAACAGGCTCAGCCGCTCGGCCAGCTCGGGCCGCGGCCCTTCGGCGACGAACGCCTCCGCCAAGGCATGTTCCATGCGCAACAGCCTAGCCTTGGCAGGATCTGACAGAGTCGTGTCCTTGCCGCCAGCCACCGGCGATAGGCATGCTGCGACCTATGGCAAAACGGATCGTCATCGCGGTCTTCGACGGTGTCGAGCTGCTCGACGTCACCGGGCCGGCCGAGGTCCTGTCGGTGGCGGCCCGACTCAGCGACGACGCCTGCTATGAAATCCTGCTGGCCGGCCCGCGCAAGGGCCCCATCGCCACCTCAAGCGGGGTGAGGATCGTCGCCGACCTCGCGTTCAAGGATGTCTGCGGCCCGGTGGACACGGTCATCGTCCCGGGCGGCATGGCCGGCACACGCCCGCTGAGCGTGCCCGCCGTCGTCAAGTGGGTCAGCGCTCAACACCAAAACTGGCGCCGGATCGCCTCCGTTTGCGCCGGCGCGCACATGCTGGCCGAGGCCGGTGTGCTCGACGGCAAGCGCGCCACGACACACTGGTTTTCAGCCGCGCGGCTTGCCGCCGACTTCCCGTCCGTCGACGTGGACCCGGATCCCATCTATATCCGTTCGGGGCGCGTCTGGACCAGTGCGGGCGTGTCCTCGGGCATGGACCTGACGCTCGCCCTCGTCGCCGATGACCACGGCGAGAAGCTTGCCCGCTCGGCCGCCCGCTGGATGGTCATGTATCTGCGCCGGCCCGGCGGGCAGAGCCAGTTCAGTGTTCCTCTTTCCACACCCGTCCCGCGGACGCGCGCCGTCAAAGAGCTGCAGCACTGGATCACCGAGCACCCGGCCGAGGACCTATCGATCCCCGCTCTGGCCCGCCGCGCGCACATGAGCGAGCGCCATTTCGCGCGGGTTTTCGCACAGGAGACCGCGACGACGCCGGCCGCGTTCGTCGAGGCGAGCCGCGCCGAGGCCGCGCGCCGCATGCTCGAGCAGACCGATCACGCGCTCGACGTGGTCGCCGTCCGCTGCGGGTTTGGCTCGGTCGAGACGCTGTATCGCTCCTTCCGCCGCAGGCTCGGCACGACGCCCACCGACTACCGCCACCGTTTCCGCCTCCCTTGAGAAAGCCGGCCTCCCTTGAGAAAGCCGGCCTCCCCTGAGAAAGCCAGCCTCCCCTGAGAAAGCCAGCCTCCCTTAAGAAAGCCGGCCTCCCTTAAGAAAGCCCGCCCCCCTACGAAAGCCCCGCCTCCCTGAACGCAAACCAGGAGCCCTCATGCAGCAGCCGCCAGACACAGCCCTCGCCCGCGCCGCCGACGCCCTGTTGGCCACGGCATCACCCGTCCTGCTGGTCAATCACTGCAAGCGTACGTTCGTTTTCGGCGCGGCTCTTCTCAAAGATCGAGGATTGATTCGGTACGACGTCGAGGCGCTGTATGTCGCGTCGATGCTGCACGATCTGGGGCTGACACCCTCCTATGAGGACGGTGTAACCCCGTTTGAGCGGCAGGGCGCCCAGGCCGCCGCCGATGCGCTGCGCGCGCTCGACGCGCGCCCGGAGCTGGTCTCGCTGGTGCACGATGCCATCGCGCTGCACCTCGAGGTGGCCACCGCAAAGGATCCGCGCCCCGAGGTGGCGGGCGTCAGCATCGGCGCGGCCGTCGACGTGCTCGGCCTGCGCATCGACCGGATCCCGCCGGCGGTCCTCGCCGACGCGCTCGAACGTTTCCCGCGCGGCGATCTCAAGCCGTTCCTGATCGAGTCGCTGCGACGCGAGGCGGGACTCAAGCCACACTCGCGCACCGCCGAATACGTCAACGAATCCAAGTTTGCCGAGCTCGTGGCGGCCGCCCCGTTTACGAGCTAGGCGTCACGCGGGCCACCCAATACATCTGCTTGTGCCCGCGCGACTGCATCTCGTCGGCCTGCGCCTGCGCCGACTCCCGATCCACGTGCCGGGCGACCTCGAACTGGTGCCCGTTGTCGTCCTGCCGCCACACGATCCACTGTGGATGCTCGTCGCCACCGTCATCACTCACGTTCATGGCCGCGTCCCCGCGGCCATGAACAACTGAACTCCGGTCAAAACGTGTGCTCCTCGGCCGGGAAAACACCGCCACGCACGTCTTCGGCGAACGCGTGCGCCGCCTTGGACAGCTCCTCGGCCAGGTTGGCGTAGCGCTTCACGAAGCGCGGCACCGGCCCGCCGCCCACCCGAAGGCCCGCCATGTCTTGCCACACAAGCACTTGCGCGTCGGTCTCCGACCCGGCCCCGATGCCTATCGTGGGCACCGGAATCTCCTCGGTGATCTGCTTGGCGACGTCACCGGGCACCATCTCGAGCACGACCGCGAACGCGCCCGCCTCGTAGCAGGTGTGCGCCTGCTCGACCAGCGCTTTGGCGTCATCGCCCCGGCCTTGCACGCGATATCCGCCCAGCAGGTGCTCGGACTGTGGGGTGAAGCCGATGTGTGCCATCACGGGGATGCCGGCCGAGGTGATGGCCGCGATGGCTTCGCGCCGTGGGCCCTCCAGCTTCACCGCGTGGCACATGGCTTCCTTCATGAAACGCACCGATGTGCGGACGGCCTGCTCGGTGCTCTCCTCATAGGAGCCGAACGGCAGGTCGCCCACGACCAGCGCGCGCCTGGTGCCGTGCACGACGGCCCGGACCAGCGGGATGAGCTGGTCGACCGTGACCGGGAGGGTGGTCTCGTAGCCGAACACGTTGTTGGCGGCCGAGTCGCCGACGAGCAGGACCGGGATGCCGGCCTCGTCGAAGATGCGCGCCGTATATTGATCGTACGAGGTGAGCATGGCCCACTTCTCGCCACGCTCCTTGGCCTGCTGCAGGTCACGGGTGCGCACGCGCTTGCCGGCGGGGCCGCCGTATAGGGACGCTACGGTGTCGGACATCGCTGTCTTCTCCTCTCAACCTCGAGGCCGCGGTGTGCAGTCCCCGGGTCCAAGACAGATGTTTCCACCCGATGAACACCTGGCGTCAGCGTTGAGTGCGAAATTTCACGCCCGCGTTTTCTCACACCGCCGGGCGATAATACGAGTCGACCGCGGGCTGACCGGTGAAGTTGGGGCCGCAGGTGTCGTCGGCGCCGGCATACTCCAGCTCGAGGCGCAGCTCCAGCGGCCCCCGGCAGGTGACGAGCCGCCGGCGCGAGTCGTAGCGCAGGCCCCTGGGCAGCCGGGGCAGGCGCCCGCCGGACACGAGTTTGACGTTGGCGAGATCGAGGTGCGCGGCACACAACCCGCCGGGCGCGAGCCACCGCAGCGCACGTGCCAGCACGCCCAGTTTGTCGCCGATGTAGTGCAGCCCATGCACGCACGTGATCAGGTCGAAGGTCCGGCCCGGATCGGGCGCCCAGTCGATGATCGAGGCCGCGGTGAGCGTGAGCCCGGGGTCGGAGAAGGGGTCGAAGAAGTCCACCAGGTCCACGCCGACCAGCCGCAGCCCGGCCTGCGCCCGCGCCGCCTGGATCAGGGCCCGGCCCGATCCGCAGCAAATGTCCAACCACGACGATTTGCTGTTGTCCACGAGATGGGCCAGCGGACTGAACCCGAGGTCCTTGCGGTAGCTGTTGACCCCGTCGAGGTTGCGTTCGCGATTCATGGCGTTGTTGGCCACGACCGACGAGCGCTCCAGCGCGGCGTGGTCGAGCAGTCGCCGATCTCCGGGCATCCCTCATGATGACGCCTGCGGCGTGGGTGTGGGGGTGGGGGGATCCGCGGTCAGGGCCGGGCTCGGTGTCGGGCTGGTGCGCGCCGGCGTCGGTGAATTGGTGGCGGTGCCGGCCGGGGTGCGGGTGGCCGTGGCGGGCGCTGTGGGCCGCCGGGTCTGTGGTGTGGCCGTCGCACCCTGCGCCGGGGCTATGGCCGACCCTGACGGGAGGATCGGCGTGCTCGCGGGCCGGTCCGGCAGGTTGGTGAGCACCAGCGCGGCGATCGCGGCCAGCGCCACGGCTCCCGCGCCGACGCCTGCCGCGAGCCTGCCGCTGGGCCGCTTGAGCTGGCCGACAGGCTCGGTCGGGACTGGGTCCATGACAGCGGTCGACGGCCCGCCCGGCGTGGTGGCCGCGGACGCCAGTGCGGCCGCGCTTGCGAAGCGGCGCAACGGATCCTTGGCCATCGCCCGCTCGACGAGCATCCTTGTGGTGGCCGGGACATCGGGCGGCAGCGGCGGCGGCACGTCCTGCACATGGTGCAGCGCCACCTCGACCGGCGTCTGCCCGCCAAACGGCGCCTGCCCGGCCAGGCAGTGGTAGGCCACCGCGCCGAGGGCATAGATATCGGCCGCCGGGGTGACTCCCTGTCCCATGGCCTGTTCCGGCGCCATGTATTGGACCGTCCCCATAATTTTTTGGGTACCGGTGAGGCCTGCCGTCGCCGCCGATCTCGCCACGCCGAAGTCGGCCAGCCGGACGGTGCCTTCGGTCTCGATGAGCAGGTTGCTGGGCTTGACGTCCCGGTGCACGATCCCGGCGTCGTGCGCCACCTGCAGGGCCGTCGCCGCCTGCGCGACGATCCGCAGCGTCTCGTCGGCGGGCAGCCGCCCGCGCTCCTCCAGCACCTGTGACAGGGGCTTGCCGGCGACGTATTCCATCACCAGGTAGACGTCGCCGCCGTCCTCGCCGTGGTCGTAGACGCTCACGATATTGGGGTGGTGCAGGGCCGCCATCGTGCGCGCCTCGCCCCGGAAGCGCTCCACGAAGTCGGCGTCGCCGGCGAGCCCCGCCGACAGCACCTTGACCGCGACCGTCCTATCCAGACGAAGGTCGGTGGCCCGCCAGACCGCGCCCATGCCACCGGTGGCGAGCAGCTCGTCCAGCCGATATCGGTCGTCGAGAACCGTGGGCACGCGGCACTACATACCCAGACTAGACGTCGGTAATGCGGATGCCCGCATGTGCTCCATATCGCTTGTTGAGGACGATCAGGTTGGCGGTGAGCGCCTCGACCTGGGCGGCGTTGCGCAGGCGGCCGGCGTGCAGGCCGCGCATGCCGTTGATCCGGCCCGCGAGCGCCTGCACGACCCGGACGGCCTCACGGTCGTCGCCCAGCACGAGCACGTCGAGCTCGATCCGGTCGACGGATGGGTCGGCCAGCAACTCGGCGCTGACGTGGTGGAACGCGGCGCACACGCGGGAGTCCGGCAGGATGGCGGCGGCCTGCTGGGCGGCGCTTCCCTCCGGTACCGGCAAAACAAAAGGTCCTTGTTTGTCAAAACCCAACGGGTTGACGCAATCCACGACAATTTTGCCCCGGAGCGGGTCGATGAGATCGTGTAGTGTCGATGCGTGTCCCTCGAACGGCACGGCGATGATCACGACATCGGCACGCTCCGCGACCGCGGCATTGGCATCGCCCTCGACGTTTCCACCGCTGACGGACGCGATGTCCTTGGCGGAATCCTCGGCCCGCTGCCGATTGCGTGAGCCGATGAGGATCCGCTGGCCGGCCGCGGCAAGCCGGATCGCGAGCCCGCGGCCCTGGTCGCCGGTCCCGCCGAGGATCCCGACCACCAACTGGCCGACATCGGGCAGGACACTCTGATCGAAACTCACCCGGTGATCCTGTCAGACGGCCCTGGCGAAAAGTAGGGCGGACACCACAAGGCCAAACCCGACGACAATCCAGCGCAGGGTGCGGGCCGACAGGCGCCTGCCGTAGTGCCCGCCGATCAAGCCGCCGAGGAGGGTGCCCGGCACGAGCGCCGCCACCGCCTCCCACGCCACCGGCCCAAACAGCGCATACGCGATCGCGGCCGTCACACCGACCCCGAGCTGCAGCACGTTTTTTGTGGCGACCGTCCGCCGGATCGGATCGCTGAGCACCAGCCCGAGCACGGCCATGATGATGACGCCGATCGCGGTGATGAAGTAGCCGCCATACACCCCGAGCGCGAACACCGCCGCCATCTTGGCCCAAATCGGCTGGTCGTGCGGATGCGCGACAAGCTTGGTGACCCGATCCTGCAACGCCATCAGCAACGAAGCGGCCAGCACCAAGGTCGGTGCGACAAAGTCAAAGACCTTTTCGGGGGTACTGAGCAGGAGCGCACACCCGACGGCGCACCCCACGATCACGCTCGGCAGCAGCCACCGCAGCGTGGTCTGCCCCTTCAAGTCCGCTTTGGTGGACAGCACGCCCCCGACATAGCCGAACGCCACCGAAACGGAGTTCGTCACGCTCGCACTGATCGGCGGCAGTCCCACCCACAGCAGGGCGGGGAACGTCATCAGCGACCCACCCCCGGCCACGGCGTTGATCGCACCGGTCGCGACACCGGCTGTGGCGAGCAGAAGCGCCTGAGGGAGATCCATGCTCAGACCTTAGTGAGCGGGTTTGTAGCATGGACACCGACGGGCGAGTCGACCAGGCGGCCGCGGCTTCCCTCCCACGAGGGAAGCCGAGGAACGTCCGGACTCCGCAGGGCAGGGTGGTTGTTAACGGCAACCCGGGGCGACCCGCGGGAAAGTGCAACAGAAAGCAGACCGCCGCGCCCCCCACAAGGGGTGCGGTAAGGGT
>JBIOYB010000274.1:0-2664 GCA_044869915.1 Allorhizocola sp. | reverse complement strand
CTTGACCGCCGCAGCTCGGGGTGGTTTGCGGCCTCCGCCCGCACGGCGACCGCGGAGGGCCACCAGACCCAAAAGACCAGGCTCCTCCATCTCCTGCACAGCACCGCATCCGGTGATCTGGCCTTCTACATCCAGCCTCCTTCAACGTTCGTGTTCACACCAACGGACGAGCAGCGAGCGTCATCGCCGAGGTTCAGCGCGCTATCGCAATGCGCGACGAGCAGCGGCCCGTTCGGCCGTCGATCACAGCCGCAGCGACGCGCGACGGGATCATCGGGGCGCGTCTTCCATGGAGGGTCTCGACAATCGCGGCGGCCGACTCCGAGCCTTTACGAGCGAGCGTCGCCGTCTTAGGCCTCGATCCACCGTTCCGGTAGGCGGGTTCCGTCCGGGCCGGAACGAAGAATGACCTCCTGAGCAGGGAAGAAGCGGTTGTATCGGGCAGCCGCGTCCTGCGTCAGGAGGTCACCTTCGTGGTGCAGGATGACAAGGCGGTCGGACCGGACGGGGTGAGTGTCGTGTTCGATGACGAGCGAGTCGTCTCGGACGCCGGCGTGATGCTCGTCGCGACGCTCGCGCGGCGCCTGGGAGTCGAGGCGCTGGCGGGCGATCTGGTGCGGTTGGGTCGCGACCGGCCGGGCGCCGCCAACGTGGGCCGCAAGGTGATGGCGCTGCTGTTCGCGATGGTGCTCGGCGCCGACAGCATCGACGACACTGGCGTGCTGCGCGCGGGTCGCACTCGTCGGCTGTTGGGCGGCTGGCTGCCGGCGCCCTCGACGCTGGGGACGTTCTTGCGCGCGTTCACGTTCGGGCATGTGCGCCAGCTCGACAAGCTGCTCGGCCAGTCCCTGCAGCGGGCGTGGCTGGCCGGCGCCGGCCCGGGCGCCGGGCGGCTGATCATCGACGTCGACAGCTTCGTCGGCGAGGTGCACGGCTATCTCAAGCAGGGCGCCGCCTACGGCTACACGAAGCTGTTCGGGTATCACCCGATCCTCGCCACGCGGGCGGACACGCGCGAGGCGCTGCACATCCGGCTGCGCAAGGGGTCGGCGAACACGCAGAAGGGCATCAAGCGCTTCTGCGATGAGCTGATCGCCCGCGTCGAGCGGGCCGGCGCGACCGGCGTCAAGCGGCTGCGCGCCGACTCGGGATTCTGAAACACGAAGGTCTTCGAGCGCCTGGAACGGGCGGGCTGGCAGTACTCGATCGGGGTGCGGATGATCAAGACCGTCAGCGCCGCGGTCGCCGCGATCCCCGAGGACGCCTGGCAGACCATCGACTACCCCGAGCACGGCGAGGCGCAGATCGCCGAGACCGTCTACGGCGGCCGCAGGTTGATCGTGCGCCGCACCCGCCTGCTCGGCGACCAGGCCGAGCTGTGGCCCGACTGGCGCCACTTCTGCTTGATCACCAACCGCCGCGAGGACATCGTGCTCGTCGAGGCCGAGCACCGCGACCACGCCGTCGTCGAGCAGGTCATCGCAGACCTCAAGGACCAGGCGCTGGCGCACTTCCCCTCCGGCGACTTCCACGCCAACGCCGCCTGGACCGTGCTCGCCGCCCTCGCCCACAACCTGCTGCGCTAGACGCAGCTGCTCGGGCTCCCCGACACGACCGTCCGCGCCGCCCACACCCTGCGCCGCCGGCTGCTCAGCATCCCCGGCCGCCTGACCCGCCACGCACGCGGCTGGACGCTTCACCTGCCGGCCCGCTGGCCCTGGCACGGCGACTACATCAACGCGCTCAACCGCATCCGCGCGCTCCCCGCCACCGCCTGACCGCGGCCCCGCGCACACCGACAGCCCAGCAGACCCCTCGGCCCGCCCGCCGCGATCACCGCTGCCCGCGAACTCGACACAACGCTTCCGCGGAAGCGCCCCGAAAAGCCCACCGACCCCAGGACGCATCACCCGACCGGACCGACACGCCGCCGAAGCCGCCGCCGCCGTTTCACCTCACCCAGCCGCCCCCATCGGTGGATCCGGGATTAGGTCGGTGTTGGTCAGGTGGCAGTATCGGTGAACGTCGCGCGCCCGACGACGAACATCTGCGGGATGGTGAAGTCGCGGAGGTGCGCCTGCTCGGGAGCCGGCCCCATCTCTCCCAGGTCGATGCCGCGCACAGTGGCTTGGCTGTCGGTCGCCACCCACATGGTCAACGGGTTGGCTACGAATCGTTGCCCGTTGGGCGCCAGGCCCGTCAGCCGCACCCGGCCGGCCCGCAGCGCCGTGCCGGCGACGCGGGACAAGACGTCCAGCACCGGGCGGGAGCGCCAGGCACGGGTCGGAAGGGCGGAGCCGGCTGCGCTGAAAAGACGGGTCACGGGCGTCGAGGCGACCTGCACCGTCCACTCGAGATCGCCATCACCGGCACGGACCTGGAAGCTACGGGGCCCTGTCCAGTCGATGCGGATGGGTCCCTCACGCACCTCATCGACCGCGGAGCCGAAGTAGCGGGTGCATGCGAGCTCAGCGGGCTGGTCCTGGTAGAAGGTCCAGCGGCCGTGCGGGTCGTGGTGCCAGACCGACCGGTAGCCGGGCCCGATCGAGGATGTGGGAAAACGGCGGAGGCCGAGGACGTGCCCTGACCGGAAGGGAAGCCCCATGACCGCGTAGCCGAAGAACCGCTCCTCCGAGCCCGGCGGGAGCTCCGATCGACGCTCGA
>JBIOYB010000273.1:0-2974 GCA_044869915.1 Allorhizocola sp. | reverse complement strand
GCGCAGACTCGAATCTGAACCGCCGGCTCGCGACTACCGCCCCGCGCGGAACCCCACAGCGATTGATCATGTGGTCGCCGGGGTGTCCGAACGGAACTCGTGGACGACCTGGATCACGCCAACGATGTGCTGGTTGAACTCGTCGAGCTCTTCTGCGGAACCCACAGTTCCAGAATGTCGCGGCCCCCGACCTGACGAACCAGATACCGCTTGGCGAACTCGGCGTCGACCTCGAACCGGGTTACGTAGCCGACGCCGGAGGCGGGCACGTTCCAGTCCCGGGCGATCATGATCGCGTACTCCTCATTGAGGACCGGATAGAAAATCGGCTGATCCGGCAGGCGCGGCGGCCACGCCTTCCAGCCGGACGCCGCTACCAGCTCCAGCTCTTGCGGGCCCGTCGGCCGCCACAACGTCATGGTGTCTGTCATCAGTCCTTCTCCTCCGGCCCGGGAAGGCTATCGGAGTAGATCCGCATGCGGCCGGCCACTTTCGCGGGCAGGTGCCTGGGTGGGTCATGTAGGAGGCGGTGTCAGGTGGTGGGCGCGGTATGCGGCGTCCCGCCGGCCGATCTCGATGGTGTTCTCGTCCAGCGCGTTGGTGATGACGAACTGGTTGTTGTCGAAGCCGAACTCGACAGCGACCATGCCGTCGGCAAGGTCACGCGGAGCGTGCCATTGCAGTAGTGCCACCTGGCGAAGCAGCAGGCCGTGGAAGCCCGCGAGGCGGGCGTCGTCGAAGCGCCACGTCGGGGAGAGCTCGGACTCTTCCCAGCCGAGGATCGGTGCCCCACAGTCCACGGTGTTGAAGGTGATGGACAGGTCGTTGAACTTCTGATGGCAGATCTCGACCTGTTGGCCTTCGAAGTCCAGGATTATCACCAGCGGCTCACCGACACTCACCACCGCGAACGACCCCACAGAATCCCGACGCGGCACGGGGACAATCTCATTCACCGCCATCACCTCGTGACGCACGTCCCGAGGAAACGCCGCCGACATGATCATGGCCGTGGTGTCATCACTCATAAGCGGATCACGCAACAACGGTACGCGCTTGTCTCATCAGGACGCCGCCCTGAGAGTCATACCGATCACACTGGCCGGGCTAATGCGGTGGCTGGCCGGGTTGATGCTGGGATACAACTGCACCCGTGAAGGCCGAGGAGATCCAGCAGGCGCTCGATGACGTATTCGACGAGGCGGTCGTGTTCCACGGCTTCACCGACTACATGCGCGACTACGAGATCATCACCTATGTGCACGCCCCGGCCGACAGCGGAAGGGATCCCCGCTATCTGCGTTACGTCTTCAAGCACTGCGTCTCCGCGCTGGTAGAGACCACCCTCACCCCTGCCGTCTGGAGCCGTTCGCTCGACGAGCGCCTCACCGACTACGCCACCGGGGTCGATCTCGACGGGTACGTATGGGGTGTGAAATGGCACTGCCTGTATCCGGGCGGCAGGGTCCAGCCCAACTCTGCCAAGGCGCAGCAGTGGCGCGACGCTCTCGGAATCGACTTCCACGAGATCGTAATCGAAACCAATGCCCACAAGCTGTCGCTGATCTGCGCTGACCTCACCGTTATCGATGCCGCCGTCGGCTATACGCCCTTCCGAGCCGGTGACACCGATGAACTGTGATCTGCGCTCCGCATTGACAACCTTTATCAGGTATTCGGCAACTACGGGCTGAACCCAGACATGGGCCGGCAAGAGAGTGCGCTGCGGGCGAAACGCTGCTAAAGATTCCCGTCGCCATCTCTTCAGCCAGGTAGCGGAAAGAAATCACTGAGCGCGTCCCGAATGCTTTTCCCCAGATCCGGGTGAGCGTCGCCGCCTTCCAAAGCTGCGACGATAAGCCTTCTGATCAGCATGGCGTCCGCGTCAGCCATCGCTCAGGAGCCGGTCTGACAAGCGCAACGCGGGTCGTACGGATTCGGCTGCGTGGCGAGAGATTTCTTCGGGCCGTGTCGATCCGCGCGCCGGCCGTTCGACCTGTGGGTGCGAGTGCGAGGGCCGAGAGGCGGCCCCACCGAGGAGGAGAACGCGATGCCGAAGTACATGCTGATCATGCGGGGCACCGATGGGTCGAACGCGGCCATCAGGGCCGGGTTCGAAGAGTTGGCGGCCACGACGTACCCCTACATCGAGGAGCTGGTCAAGGCCGGCGATGCCGGCCGGGGCGTCGTGGTCCGTTGACCCAGTTGAGACTTGTGAATAGGCCCTGACGCGCTGATCACCCGCGCAACGGATGCCACCTCGGACCTCTGTCGCAGGCCGCGCCGCCACGGGCGACGGGGCAGGCGAAAGTTCCGTACCGACCACCGAGCGGGGTGCCAGCGCGCTGCTCAGCGCGGGACACTAGCCGTCAGAACAATATTCGAGACGTTCACCAAGAAGCGTCTGGGAACAAAGGAAGTCGCCAAGGATCTCAACCAGCGCGGCTACCGCACCCGCACCGGAAAACGCTGGTCCGGCCACACCGTGCTCGCGATCCTGCGCAACCGCACCTACCTCGGCGAAATCTACTACCGCGGCACCTGGTATCGCGCCGACGACCACCACCCCGCCCTCATCGACACCGAGGTATTCGACCACGCACAGCAGATACTCGACCAGCGCAGCGACGACTACTCGCAACGCGCATCGGCCAACTCCGACTACTCACTCACCGGCGAAATCAAGTGCAGCCACTGCGGCGCACATTACGTCGGCACCGCCGCCACCGGACGAAACAGCCGTTACCGCTACTACACCTGCATGACCCGGCAGCGATACGGTCCGGAATCCTGCCAGTCTGACCGGCTCCCCGCCGATGAGGTCGAAGACAAGATGCTGGGCGCCCTTATTGACACCTACCAGCAGACCGACATCATCCACGAAGCGATCATGGCGGCGGCAGCCGAAGCAGCAGGAGCTCAGCAGGACCGCCAGCAATCAATCTCAACTATCGAACCCGACCTGGCCGACGTC
>JBIOYB010000272.1:0-41663 GCA_044869915.1 Allorhizocola sp. | reverse complement strand
CACACCACGACCTGAGGCGGCACGCCCTTTCTTACTTTCCTTTTGCCCGCGACGTAAGGCGACGCAACGCCTTGGCGCGGACGTCCCTACGCGACGCACGACGACGTGATCAGGCGACGTCCAGTCGCTTGAAGGCGTAGCCCGTCGATTCCGTGAGGACACCCTGCCAAAGCTCGCCGAACAACTCGCGCTCCCAATACAGCCCGGCGTTTTCGTGGAAGTATAGTCGCGGACCCATCGAGTGATCATCGTAGTCTTCTGGCCACTCAATCCGCGTCGAGCCTCCTGGCGTTATTACGTTCTCATCCAGGTATCGGTGCGACGCCGCCGCTCGCGGATCGAGCGACGTGAGCGAGTCGCTGACTATCAAAACGTGGACCATGAAGATCGGCAGCGAAGACAGGTTCGTCACGCGGAGGTGGCGACTTACCAATGTCTCGATCTCGTTGGTGGCACCAGGCGAACTGGTGTGATCATACTCAAACCACATTCCGACTTGTGCGGCCTGCTGTCGGCGTGCTTCCTTTTCGCGCTGTTGCTGAAGCTGAGCTGCCACGGCATCTCGGTCCGATTCGATCCTGAACAGTTTTCTCGCGGTCCATGCCGCGTAGGCAGCAAAACCCAGTCCAAATAGGGCACCAGTACCGCCTGCAACCGAGCCAATCATGTCCCAGGTGGCGACAGGATCACCCGCAGATACCTCAAGCACGCGAGCGAGCCTAGACGGCCGCGTCAAGGCGGCGGAACGCTGAGCAGGCAATGACAGCGTGGGGTCTGAAGGTGATCAGCCAGGACCGCCGCGAAGGGCGGTCTGTCACACGGCTGCTTTCGTCTTCTTCCTCGTCTTGGGTTTGGCTTGCGGGCTAGTTGCGGCGGTCGGCTCTGGGATGGTCTCGGTTTTGCGGTGTTCCTTGAACTGGATGTCGATGGCGGCCGGGTCGAACCCACGTCCCCTACGCGCGACCGGCAAGATCCGCACCGTGACCAAGGTGTCGATCACCAGGCGCTGGTGCGCCAACGTCAGGGCCTCCCACGCCGCCTCAATGTTCTGCGCGCCGATCAGCGGCTTGAGCGGCGAATCGACCACGGCGTTGTTCACCTGCGACTCGATCTCGTCCAAACGGGCCTGACCAACCCCCGTCGCGGCGTGCAGCTGCGCCCTGGTCACCTTCTTGTTGTCCAACACGTGATCAGCGGCCATCTCGTTGAGGTTGCGACGAATCGTGGCCGCCTCCTCCCGCAACGCAGTCACATCCACCTCGGGCTTGGCCGGAGTCAATAAATCGACCGCGTCCTTACGCGCCAGCCGCTTGAGGATCGTCGTGACGACAAACTTGTTGGTGTGGGCCACACTGCGCGACAAGTGACCGCTGTTCTTGCAGCTGTAGCGGGGATCACGCCCACCGATGGCAACCTGCATCCCGACCGGGCTGCTGAAATTCTCATCGGTACAGATGCCGCACTTGAACAACGTGGTGCCCAGCCACCTCGGGGCAGCACCCGGACCGGTGCGCCGGTTCGGGTCAGTCAGAATCCGTTGCACCGCACGGAACGTCTCCACCGGCACAATCGCGTCCCACGGCGCGTCACACAGCTCCTCACCCTTGTGCACCATGAACCCGGCATTGCGGGGGCGCAACAGGATGTCCCGCAACGTTTCGGCCGACCACTCACTACCGGTCACCGTGGGCACCTGCTTGGCCCGCAACTCCGCCGCCAAGGCCCGCAAAGATGCGCCCTGCTCGGACGGCTCGTCGGCCTCGGCCGCCTGCACCACCCGCACCGAACACTCCAGGACGATGGCCGCCTCGTCCGGGCGCACAGTCACCCCGTCCTCGTCGAACCCGAACGGTCGCCTGCCACCGCCGTACTCGCCCGCCCGTGCCTGCCGCTCCCGCGCAGCCGACACCCGGCGGGACTTGTCCCGCGACTCCTTGTTCGCCACCGCGACCATGACCCGCGCCATCGTGATATCGGCGTCGTTGTTCAGCCGCAGCGAGCCGGTCACCGACTCCACCGGCACCTTGTACTCCGCCGCGACATCGATCAAATCTTCCAGGTCGCGAGGATCACGGAAGGCCCGGTCCAGATCCAGCGGGATGAACCCGTCGTGCTCACCCTTGGTCAGAAGATCCAAAGCCAGGCGCAGACCGGGGCGGTACGTGCGCCACTCATGACGGCCGTTCGGCAGGCGGATCTTGCGCCGCTTGAACGCCGACACCCCTTTGATCGTGCCGTCCTTCTTCAGCACGAGATCGTTTTCCACGATCACGCGGGTGATGTTCCAGCCGACCGACTTGCCGTACTGGCGGATGCGCTGTTCCTGATCGACATTGCCCTTAGCCTGTCCGTCCTCGTCAAGATCCAGAAGGCGGAGGTCGGACAGGCGGGCGAATCCTAGTGCGTTCTGAGGTTTTCCCACGTCAACCATCATCCCGCATTTAATGTATGAAAATCAAGGGTTGGGCAAGACGACGCTCGCGGTGGCCTGGGCCCACTCGGTGGCGACGCGGTTCAGGGACGGCCAGCTCTATTTCAACCTCCGCGGATTTGATCCCGCCGGGCAACCATGCGACCCCGCGGAGGCGGTCCGGACGTTCCTGGACGCGCTCGACATCGCGCCATCACGGATCCCGTCCGGCCTCGACGCCCAGATCGGCCTCTACCGCAGCCTGCTCGCGGGGCGGCGGATCCTCGTCGTGCTGGACAACGCACGCGACGAAGACCAGGTGCGCCCGCTGCTTCCGGGCTCGCCGCACTGCGCCACGATCGTGACGAGCCGCAACCGCCTGCCGGGCCTGGTGGTGCAGGAGGGCGCGCATCCGCTCACGCTCGGCGTGCTGTCCGATGTGGACGCCCGCGACCTCGTCACACGCCGCATCGGGCATGCCGACCCGGCCACCGTCGACGCGATCGTTTCCCGCTGTGCGGGTTTGCCGCTCGCCCTCGCGATCGCCGCCGGCCATGCCGCGCTCGACCCGGGCCTTTCCCCGGCCGAAGGACTCGACGGCGGCGAGCTGACGGCCGTATTCGACTGCTCCTACCGGGCGCTCGGCCCGGCCGCCGCACGCCTGTTCCGCCTGCTCGGGCTGCACCCCTGGCCGGAGATCAGCGCGCACGCGGCGGCGAGTCTGGCGGGCATCCCGCTCGCTCGGGCACGCACGCTGCTGTCCGAGTTGACCCGGGCCAACCTGCTGTCGCGATCTGCGCCCGGTAGGTACGCGCTGCACGACCTGTTGCACGCCTTTGCGATCGAGCTCGCTGCTCAGGACGGGCCCGACCGGGACGCGGGCCCGCGAATGCTCGACCACTACCTGCACACCGCCCTGGCTGCGACGCTGTTTCTCATCCCGCTACACGCCCGGACCGGCATGCTCCCGCCGGGCGAGGGAGTAGCGCTGCCGGATCTGGAGGATCGCGCCGCGGCGCTGAGGTGGCTGCGCGCCGAGCACTCGGTCCTGCTCAAGGTGCTCGCGCACGCCGCCGGCGCAGGAGCCGACCTGCACACCTGGCAGCTGGCGTGGGTGTTGACGCCGATCCTCGACCTGCAGGGTCAATGGCGCGAGCTGCGCGAGACGCAGCGCCTGGCGACCGAGGCGGCGCGACGGCTGGACGATCCGAGGCTGGAGGCGACCGCCCTGCGCCTGCTGGCCGCGGCCGAGCGGCGCCTGGCCGATTACGACGCCGCCCTCGAACACCTGGGCCACGCGCATCGAATGTTCCGGGAGCTGGGCGACATCGTGGAGGAGGCGCACACCGAGCACACGATGTCGGGGATCCTCGGCGAGCAGGGGCGGCCGGGCGCCGCGCTGCTCCGCGCCCGCCGCAGCCTGGCATTGTTCAAGGCGAAGGGTCATCGCCTCGGCCAGGCCAAGGCGTTGAGCATCCTCGGGTGGAATCAAGCCCTGCTGGGCCGGTTCCGGGCGGCGGTCGCGTCGTGCGAGAAGGGGCTCGCGCTGACCGGCGCTTCCGTGGCGATCGAGGGGCCCACGCTGGACATCTTGGGCGTCTGCCACCACCGGCTGGGCGACCACGAGCGGGCGCTTTCCTATTTCCGCCGATCGCTGGTGATCTTCCGTGAGTTGGGTGACCGCTTCCACGAGGCCATAGTGCTCAACCACCTCGGCGACGCCTACGACACCGTGGGCGAGGCGGCTGCGGCCATCGCCGCCTGGCGGGAGGCGCTGGCGTTGCTCGACCAGCTGGGCCATCCGGACGCCACGCAGACGCAGGCGCGCCTGCAAAAGCTGATGCGGCCGGGCAACGGGGAAGGCAGACTTGTCCACCATGGTGGAGGTGAGAGCGCTCGGCCCGGATGATTGGGCGATCACGCGGGAGCTGCGCCTGGCCGCGCTGCTCGACGCGCCGCAGGCGTTCGGCGGGACATACGAGCAGACGCTGGAGCGCACCGAGGCCGACTGGCGCGAGTGGCCCGCCAACGGTCAGCCGTTCGCGGCCTACGCCGACGGCAAGCCCGTTGGCATGGCATGCTCGATCGCCAAGAGTCCACAAACGACGGTCCTCATCGCGATGTGGGTGACGCCCGAGGCCCGCGGCACGGGAGCCAGCCGTGCCCTCATCGACGCGGTCGCGCACTGGGCGGGGCAAAGGGGCAGCGAGATCCTGGAGCTCGACGTCTACGAGACCAACGAGCCCGCCTATCGGGCCTACCTCAAGGCTGGCTTCGCTCCCGTCGGGCCGTGCCCCGACCACCCCGGCGCGATCACGATGAGTTATCCCTTGACGGCGCCCATGGTCAGGCCCGACACGATATAGCGCTGCAGCCACAGGAAGACGCCCACGGTCGGCACGGCCGTGATGAGCGTGCCGGCCGCGAAGATGCCGAAGTTGACGTTGCGCGTGTCGGCGCCGAGCAAGCCAAACATGCCGACCGCCAACGTTTTCGAGTCGTCCGATCGCAGGAAGATGTTGGCCATCAGGAACTCGTTGATGGTGCCGATGAACGCCAGCATCGCGGTCACCGCCAGCACCGGCGCCACCAGCGGCAGGATGATCCGCCAGAAGATCTGGGCGTGTGAGGCGCCGTCGACCGTGGCCGACTCGTCGAGCTCCTTGGGTACGGTATCCAAAAAGCCTTTCATCAGGTATGTGTTCACGCCCAGCGCGCCGCCAAGATAGAGCAGCAGCAGGCCCCACACCGAGTTGAAGCCAAACGCCGGGTAGAGCTCGGTGACCTCCGTAAAGATGATGAAGATGGTCACGATCGCGAGGAACTGCGGGAACATCTGGATCAGCAGCAGCGACAGCAGGCCCACCCGCCGGCCGCGGAAACGCATGCGGCTGAACGCGTATGCCGCGCACACGCTAAGGAAGACGCTGGCGAACGACGACGCGAGCGCGATGAACACCGAGTTGACGAACCACCGGCCGAACGAGTGGTCGGGGTCGGCGAACAGTTTGGTGAAGTTTCGGGTCGTCGCGCCGGTCGGGTAGAGCTCCGAACTGTTCAGCGTGCCCAACGGGTTGAGCGCCGCCGACAGCACGAACAGGATCGGCACGATCGCGAACGCGACGACCAGCACCACGATCGCGTGCCGCCATACGAGCGTTTTCACGAGTACACCTCCTCCTGTTTGCGCGTGCGGCGGAAGGCGATCGCCGAGATCGTCGCCACGATCGCGAAGATGAACACCGAGAGGGCCGACGCGAAGCCGAACTGGCCGGACCCGCCCTCAAACGCGAGCCGATACGTGTATGTGATCAGCAAATCGGTCTTGCCCACCAGGTTGTTGTCCACCGGATACGGCCCGCCGTTGCTCACGAACCGTACGGCGTTGAAGTTGTTGAAGTTGTAGGCGAACGAAGCGATCAGCAGCGGGGACAGCGCGACCAGCAGCAGCGGCAGCGTGACCCGGCGGAAGCCCTGCCACGGCGACGCCCCGTCGATGCTGGACGCCTCGGTCAGCTCGCTCGGGATCGCTTGCAGCGCACCGGTTGTCACCAGGAACATGTAGGGGAAGCCGAGCCACAGGTTCACCAGCAGCAGGGCCATCCGCGCGCCCGTCGGCGACCCCATCCAGTCGATGTGTGTGCCCAGCATGCGGTTGATGAGGCCGAAGTCGGTGTTGAACATGTCCCGCCACACGAGCAGCATGGCGAAGCTGGGCATGGCGTAGGGCAGGATCAGCAGTATGCGGTAGACCTTCGTGCCGCGCATACGCGGGTGGTGCAAGGCCAAGGCGCACACCATCCCGAGCGCGAAGGTCAACGCGACGGATCCCAGGGCAAAGCCAAAATTCCATATGAGTACGCCGGCGAAGTGCCGTGAGATGTTGGGGTCGCTGACGACGCGGGTGAAGTTGGCCAGCCCCACGTTCACTTTCCATCCTTGGATCAGGTTGGCGCCGCTCGCCGAGACGAAATAGCCGGTTTCTTCGTCGGCGGCCCACCTCTCGCCCGACCCCACATCTGAAATGCAATCGCAGCCGGCGTCATATCTCCGGTTGGCCTGGAACTCGATGGCCCGGCTCAGACCGCTGGACTTGATCGCGCCGCGGGGCGTCGGCACCGCGAGCGCCTGCACGTCGGCGTCGCGCTCCCCGGCGGGCAGGATGTCGTAGCCCGGCGCGCTGAGCACCTTGCCGGTCAGGCTGACCTGAGCGCCGTCCACAGTGGACAGGCCCTCGGGTGTGCCCACTTGCACCGCCTTCGTGTCCCGATCCACAAGCAGGAACACGACTTCGCCGGCGCGCGTCGCCACGGTCAGCGCGTAGTCGGGCGCGCCCGGGATCTCGACCAGCGACTCGCGCTCGATCGCCGCGATGGCCTCCTGTTTGGACCCGCGGTGCCCGTCACCATAATTGGTGAACGCGACGGTGAACGTGTACAGCACCGGAATGATCTGGAATGCCAGCAGGAAGATGGTGCCGGGCACCAGATATTTGGCCGGCACGTGCCGTTTGGTCAGGTAGAGGTAGCCGACCGCGGCCGTCACCGCGAAGAGAATCCCCAGCATGGTCCAGGATTGCGTCCGGATCAGCGGCGGGACCGTGTATAGCAGGACCGCGGCGGTGATGCCCACCGCCGCGACCCGCCCGATGAGGAAACCCATCGCTGTTCGTTACTTCTTCAATGTGGCCAGGATCGCGGTCTGCGCCGCGGTCGCGGCCGTCGCCGGGTCCTCGCCCTTGACCACCGCCGCCTCGGCCTGGCCGAACGGGCCCCAGATCGCGGCCATCTCCGGGATGGCGGGCATCGGGAAGCCGTCCTTACCCGCGGCGAGGAACTTCTCGAGGTCCGGGTCGCTGGTCTTGACCACGTTGATCGCGGCGGTCAGCGCCGGCGGGCGCGGCTCGGCGTCGTAGAGCGCCTTGGCCACGTCCTTGTTGGTCACGTAGTTGGCGACGAACTCCTGCGCCAGCGCCTTGCTCTTGGCCTTGGACGCCACGAAGAACGCTTGCACCCCAAGGAAGGGCGTGGCCTTCTTGCCGCCGGCGAAGCCGGGCACCGCGCTGATGTCGTATTTGACGCCGCCGGTCTTGACATCCTTGATGGCCCACGGGCCGGAGACGAGGAACGCGCACTTCTTGCCGGCGAACGTGGAGATGGCGTTCTCAGCGGCGATCGACGTCTTCAGCGCGCCGGAGCCCTTCTCCCCCAGGTCTTTGAGCTTGGTGAAGGCCTTCACCGAGTCGGCCGAGCCGACGGTCACGTTCTTGGGGTCGGGGTCGCCCGCGGAGGTGGTGCCGAACAGCGAGCCGCCGGCCGAGGCGAAGAGGGGATAGATGTGGTACGCGTCGCCCTGCGCGCCGATTTGCAGGCACAGGATCTCGGACACCTTGCCCGCGGTCTTGAGGTCCTGGCCCGCCTTCACGAGGTCTTCGACGGTGGCGGGGGCGGCCGGCGCGAGCTCCGTGTTGCGGATGAGCGCGAGGTTTTCCATCGCGTAGGGCGCGCCGTAGACCTGCCCGTTGAACGTGACGGCCTTGATCGCGCTGCCTTCGAAGCCGCCCTTCTGCGCGGAGGTGAGGTTCACCGGGTCGATGGCGCTGTTTTGCACGAGGTTGCCGATCCAGTCGTGCGCGCCGACCACGACGTCCGGGCCGCTGCCCTGCTGGGAGGCGGTGACGAAGGTCTGCTGGAGGTTTTCGGCGATCTCCTTGACCTCGACGGTCACCCCGTTTTCCTTGCCGAACTGCTCGGCGAAGGGTTTGAGTGCGGCCGTCCGCTTCGGGTCGGCCCAGATCTCGAGCTTTCCGTTGCCCTTGTCCTTGCTGGCCTGGGCGTTAGGCGTGGCGTTGCCGCCGCACGCTGCTGTTCCCAGCAGCAGACATAACGCTGCGACCGCGGCTATCGAACGCATGTTGGGTCTCCCTTTCCGAAAGCATTGCCGGGACGTTAGCAAGCCCTTTCAAGTTTTGGAAGACTTTGCAACGCGCGGATCACAAAACGGACCCGTTTTCGGTTAACATGCCGCCATGCGTGCACGACTTGCCGACATCGCCCAGCAGGCCGAGGTCAGCGAAGCAACGGTTTCCCGGGTGCTCAACGACCGCCCCGGCGTCTCCTCGGAGACCCGGCAGGCGGTGCTCACCGCGCTCGACGTGCTGGGCTACGAGCGGCCGGCCCGCCTGCGCAAGCGCAGCGCGGGGCTGGTCGGCCTGGTCGTGCCCGAGCTGGAAAACCCGATCTTCCCGGCGTTCGCCCAGGTCATCGAGACGTCGCTGGCGCAGCAGGGGTTCACGCCGGTGCTGTGCACGCAGACCGTGGGCGGGGTGACCGAGGACGAATACGTGGAGATGCTGCTCGACCGGCAGGTCAGCGGGATCGTGTTCGTGTCCGCGCTGCACGCCGACACGACCGCCGACCCCGAGCGATACAAGAAGCTGATCGCCCGGCCGCTGCCCATCGTGCTGGTCAACGGCTACAGCACGGCGATCGAGGCGCCGTTCATCTCGTGCGACGACCGGGTGGCCGGCGAGCTCGCGGTCACGCACCTGGCCGCGCTCGGGCACAAGCGGATCGGGCTGATCACCGGGCCCGACCGGTTCGTACCGGCGCAACGCAAGATCGAGGGGTATCGCGCGGCCATGAAGCGCGTGGTCGGGCTCTCCGACAAGGAGATCGACGAGCTGATCTCACTGTCGCTGTGGTTTGGCGTGGAGGGCGGCGACGCGGCGGCCTCACGCCTGCTCAACCGCGGGGTGACCGGCTTCGTGTGCGGGTCGGACCTGATGGCGCTCGGCGCGATCCGGGCCGCGCGGCAGCAGGGGCTGCAGGTGCCCAAGGATGTGTCGATCGTCGGCTACGACGACTCGCCGCTGATCGCGTTCACCGATCCGCCGCTGACCACTCTTCGCCAGCCCGTTCAGGCGATGGCCGTGGCGGCCGTCCGGGCGCTGGTCGACGAGATCAAGGGGCATCCCGCGCCCCATTCGGAGTACATCTTCCGCCCAGAGCTGGTGGTGCGCGGATCCACCGCCGCCCTCAGACGCTGAAACTTTCAGCAAGAACATGCTTGACTCTTGCAGGCGTTGCGGGCCATCCTTCGTAGGTGTTTTGCCCGGACCGGAGCCGGCCGACATGATCGTGCCCTAATCTTCCAAAGGAACTGTGGTTTTCCATGACGAACGACCGATCGCACGACTGGTGGCGCAATGCCGTGGTGTATCAGGTCTACCCACGCAGCTTCGCCGACGGCAACGGCGACGGCACGGGCGACCTGCGGGGCGCGCACGGCAAGCTCGAATACCTGCGCGATCTGGGTGTCGACGCGATCTGGCTCAGCCCGTTCTACACCTCGCCGCTGGCCGACGGCGGCTACGACGTGGCCGACTACTGCGACGTGGACCCGCGCTTCGGCACGCTCGCCGACTTCGACGCGCTCATGGAAAAGGCACACACGCTGGGCATCCGCGTGATCGTGGACATCGTGCCCAACCACTCGTCCAGCGAGCACCCGTGGTTTCAGGACGCGCTGCGCGGGGTGGGCCGCGACCGCTACATCTTCCGCGACGCGCCCAACGACTGGGAGTCCATCTTCGGCGGTCCGGCCTGGACGCAGGCGCCCGACGGGCAGTGGTATCTGCACCTGTTCGACCCGTCCCAGCCCGACTTCGACTGGTCAAACCGCGACGTGCACGCCTTCTTCAAAGGCGTGCTGCGCTTCTGGCTCGACCGCGGCGTCGACGGGTTCCGCATCGACGTCGCCCACGGCATGATCAAGGCCCATGGCCTGCCCGACGTCGGGTCGCTGGACAAACGGCAGGTCGAGCTTTTGGGCACCGCCGAGCTGCCCTACTTCGACCAGGACGCGGTACACGACATCTACCGCGAGTGGCGCCCGATCCTCGACGAATACGGCGCGATGGCCGTGGCCGAGGCATGGGTCTCGTCGCCGCAGCGGCTGGCCCGCTACATCGGCCGCGACGAGCTGCACCAGGCGTTCAACTTCGACTTCATGATGGCCGACTTCGACGCCAAGTCGTTCCGTCACGTCATCGAGAAGTCGTTGGCGGAGGCCGAACTCGTGGGCGCGCCCACGACGTGGGTACTGTCCAATCACGACAAGCCGCGGCACGTGACGCGGCACGGTGGTCTGGCCCGCGCCAAGGCGGCGACGCTGCTGATGCTCTCGCTGCCCGGGTCGGCATACCTCTACAACGGCGAGGAGCTCGGCCTCGACGAGGTCACCGACCTGCCGCCGGAGCTGCGCGAGGACCCGGCCTTCCGCCGCACGGGCGAGAGCCGCGACGGCTGCCGGGTGCCGATCCCGTGGGGCGAGGGCGCTTGGCACAACCCGTGGCTGCCGATGCCCGCCCGCTGGGACGCGATCACCGCCGAGCGGCAGGAGGCCGACCCGGGCTCCACGCTCCACTTCTATCGGCAGGCGATCCGGTTGCGGCGCGGCTTCCGTGGTGGCGAGCTGGAGTGGCTCGAGTCTCCCGACGGCGTGCTCGCCTTCCGGCGTGGCGGCCGGCGCGTGGTCGTCAACATCTCGCCGTCTCCGTTGCCCATCGAGGGCGAGGTGCTGATCGCCAGCGGACCGGTGGGCGACACCCTGCCGCCCGACACCACGGTCTGGCTAGCGGATCGGTAGCTTCTGCCAGCGCACGCCATCGGTCGAGATCGCGATCCAGCCCGCGTCGAAGAGGTTGAGCGCCACGTAGCCGTCGGCGGTCTGGTGCAGCGACCTGGCCGTGGGCATATTCCCGCCGGCCGGCCGCCACGACTGCCCATTGTCGGTGCTGAGCTGCCATTTGCCGCTCGTGTCGACGACCAGCAGCCGGCCGTCGGGCAGCCGGATGGGTTCGCCCTCGATGCTCAGATCGGTGATGTTGCTGATCTTGTAGAGGCCGCTGATCTCGCCGACGTGCACGTCCACGATGGTCCGGCCGCGCAGCACCAGCACGGTCAGGTGATCGCCCCACACGGTCGCCGTGATGTTGTCGCCCTGCGTCGCGCTCAACAGGGTCTTCCAGACGCCACCGTCTTGGTACACGACGGTCGGCTTGCCGTCCTTCACGCCGGTCGCGACGACGACCCCGCTCGCGTTGCGCCGCAACCAGGTGGGCGTGAAGCCGGACGGCGGAGCCGGGGTCTGGGGGGGCTGGGCCTTATCGTCGACGAACCAGGTCTGGCCGCCGTCGGTGGAGAAGGCGCGCACACCGTCCGTTGTGGACAGATAAGCGGACGGGCCCTCGGCCTCGAAGCGGTCGATGACGCCCTCCAGATTGGGCGCATTGCCAAACTCGGGGATGCTGCGCAGCGTCAGGCCCGAGCCGGCATAGTTGAGCACCTGCGGTGGAGGGCTCTCGGCGGGCGGGACCGTCGCCTGTGGATCCAGCCGCAGGAACAGCACCGTGGACATGGCCATCACCGCGAGCGCCGCGCTGGTCTGCGCCACCCGCCGCCGCGTGCGTATCGTCCGCGCCCGCTGCTTGACCTGGTCGAGCGGCGGTGCCTCGACATCGTCGAGCAACCCCTTGAGCGCCTCACGCCCCCGGGAGAGGCGGGACTTCACCGTGCCCACCGGCACCTCCAGAATGTTGGCCACCTCGTCCACGGGCAGGTCGGCCAGGTAGTGCAGGACAATCACCTCACGGTACGTGCGGGGCAGCGTCGCGAGCGCGTCGCGCAGGTCGGCCCGGTCGGGCTGGGGCGCCTCCTCGACGACGCGGGTCAGCGGGCGCTCCCGCAGCAGGATCGCGTTGAGCAGCTGCCGGCGTCGCCACCGCCGGCGCACGATGTTGACCGCCACGGTCCGCAGCCAGGCCTCCGGGGCATCGACCCCGGCCAGTGTGTCGCGGCGGGCCAGCGCGCGGGCGAAGGCCTCCTGCACCGCGTCCTGCGCCTCGGCCAGATCCGTGGTGAACGCGTAGACCTGCGCCACCAGCTTGCGGTAGCTGGTGTGATACAGATCGCCGATGTCATCGGTGTCGCTGTGCACGCTTGGGTGAGTCTCCTGTCCCTCGCTGGGTTCCATAGGATAGGCGCATGTCTCGTCCACGGGTGCTCTCCGGAATCCAGCCCACCGCCGACTCGTATCACCTAGGCAACTTCCTCGGCGCGGTGCGCAACTGGGTCACACTGCAGGAGACGCACGACGCCTTCTACTGCGTCGTCGACCTGCACGCGATCACGGCGGGCCATGATCCGAAGCTGTTGCGCGACCGCACCCGGGCCAGCGTGGCCCAGCTGCTCGCGGTGGGGCTCGACCCGGGCCGCAGCACCCTGTTCGTGCAGTCGCACGTGCCCGAGCACGCCCAGTTGGGCTGGATCATGGGCTGCATCACCGGGTTCGGCGAGGCGAGCCGGATGACCCAGTTCAAGGACAAATCGGCCAAGCAGGGTGTCGAGCAGGCTAGCGTCGGCCTGTTCACCTACCCGATCCTCCAGGTCGCCGACATTTTGCTGTACCACGCGGACGAGGTGCCGGTGGGCGAGGATCAGCGGCAGCACATCGAGCTCACGCGTGACCTCGCACAGCGGTTCAACCACCGGTTCGGTCAGACGTTCACGCTGCCCAAGCCGCACATCATCCGCGAGACGGCAAAGATCGTCGATCTGCAGGATCCGACGGCCAAAATGTCCAAGTCGGCGTCGACCCCCAACGGGCTGATCGAGCTGCGCGAGGACCCGGCCAAGGCCGCCAAGAAGATCAAGTCGGCGGTGACCGACACCGGGCGCGAGATCCTCTACGATCCCGAGGGCAAGCCGGGCGTGAGCAACCTGCTGACCATCTATTCGGCGCTCACCGGGCGCACGATCGACGACCTTGTGACGTCCTATGCGGGCAAGGGTTACGGCGACCTGAAGAAGGACCTGGCCGACGTGGTGGTCGACTTCATCACGCCGATCCAGCGGCGCACCAACGAATACCTCGACGATCCGGCACAGCTCGACAAGGTGCTCGCGATCGGCGCCGAGAAGGCCCGCGCGGTGGCGGCACCGACCCTGTCGACGGTGTACGACCGGGTCGGCTTCCTGCGCCCGGCCACCTAGGTTGGCACGCACAATCGGGATAGCGATCGGCATCCCCGAGCCGTGGGGCCCCGAGCTCGACGCGCACCGCGCGGCCACCGGTGACCCGGCCGCGTCGCTGATCCCGGCACACATCACGCTGCTCGGCCCGACGCTCATCGAGCACGAGGACATCGATCGGCACTTGGAGACGGTGGCCGGGTCCCACGCGCCGTTCGGCATCCATCTGCGCGGCACGGGGACGTTCCGGCCCATCAGCCGGGTCGTGTTTGTCTCGATCGCCGCGGGCATCGCCGAGTGCGAACGGCTCGCGGCCGACGTGCGCAGCGGGCCGCTCGCACGCGAGCTCGCCCATCCATATCACCCGCACGTGACCGTGGCGCACGACATCTCCGAGGAGGCGATGGACGAGGTCTACGAGCGGCTCGCCGGCTATGCGGCGCGCTTCGACGTCGACCACTTCACACGCTATGAGCATGGTGAGGATGGGCGCTGGCGGCCCATCCGGCACTACACGCTAACCGGCCAGCCGGGCTGACAGGCGAGCGAACCCGGCCCGGATCTCGTCGGGCGTCGGCTCGTCCGCGACGACGTGGCCGTCTTCGTCGGCGGTCTCCTCGTCGAACTCGAGGTCGGTGTCGAGCGAGTCGTCGTCCTCCTCCTCGGCCAGGCTCTCCAGTGCGAACCGCTGGGAAAGATCGATCGCCTCACGGATCTCGTCGAGGGTGGTCGCCGGCAGCAGCGGCTCGACCACCGCCATGATGTTCTCGTCGGCGACCAGGTGCTGGGCCAGCGCCAGCGCGTGCGGCCGCTCGTAGGGCCCGCAGACCACGGGCTCCCAATCCTCTGCCTCCTCCAGCGGGCCGAACGTGATGATCCACGGAAGGTCGTGCTGGGGCGAGTCGGCCGCCAGCTCCAATGTCACTAGTTCACCCATCGCACCATCATGGGCGGTGAGGCGCGTTCAGCTCGAGAGCTGGGAGCTGTCCAGCGTGTCGTGCTCGCGCGGCCGCCCCCACGCCAGGTCGAAGACGCGCCCGTTTTGCGCCGTCGCCGCCCATGCCGCCGCCCAGATGACGATCTGGTTGAACAGGTAGAGGTAGATGAGCAGACCGACCGAGGTCGCCACGATCTGGTATGCCGGATTGCGCTCGGTGCGCTCGACGATGAAGTAGCGCCCGAGCCAGTTGAGCAGGGTGAGCCCGACCGCGATGGCCAAAATGGACGGAAGCAGCCGCCGGGCCGACATGTGCATGCGCGGGATCACGGTCATCAGCCCAAACGCGATCACGAGGTTGATGATGAACGCCAGCCCCTGCACGCCCGCCTTGAGCCAGAGCGTGCCCGTGTCGCCGCCGGAGATGAGCTTGAACAGCCGCTCCAGGCCGTCGGTCACGCCGAGCGAGATGCCCATCATCAAGGTGAAGACGACGAGCGTCCCGAGATCGACCACGCGCAGCACGAGGAAGTTGCCCGGGTGCTGGTCGAGCCGCCACACCGCGCGCAGCGAGGAGCGCCACGCGTCGACCCACCCGATGCCCGCGAGCACCAGGCTCACCAGGCCGATGGTCTGGATCGTGCCCGCCTGTTCCTTGAGCGTCTTGGTGTCGAGCGTGGTGAAGTATTGGCTCAGGAACCGGTCGACATCATCGACCAGCTGCGTGTTGGCCGAGAAGACGTTGATGGTCACGGCATAGGCGACCATAGCGAGCGCAAACGTCGCGAAGAAGCCGTAATAGGCGATCGCGGCCGACAGCCGCCCGCCGAGCACCTCGTTGTAGCGCTCCTTGGTGCGCCAGAAGTGGTCAAACAGGGGCGAACGCTTGCGCAGCCAGTCGGTGCGCCTGGCGTAGCCGGCCGAGAAGCGCTCGGTCCACCGCTGAACGTGCCGCATCACCACGCGAACAGTATCGATTGCGGGCGCGAAGCAAGGCGCGGCGGGATCGTCTTTAAGACGATCCCGCTAGAGCACATGCGCCCCTTCGGCCGGCGTCGCCACGAAACCGGCTGGCGGGTTGAACCCGTTGGCGGCAAAGGCCTTGTGGATGGCGCCTTCCACGGTGGCGACCGCATCGCGATCGACCAGGGCCAGGATGCACCCGCCGAACCCGCCGCCGGTCATGCGCGCGCCATAGGCGCCCGCCTGCAGGGCGGTCTCGACCGCGACGTCCACCTCCGGCACAGTGATCTTGAAATCGTCGCGCATGGAGGCGTGCGAGGCGGTCATGAGCGGGCCGATGCCGCGCACATCGCCCGCCTTGAGGCGATCGACCGTGTCGAGCACACGCTGATTTTCCGTGATCACGTGGCGCGCCAGCGGTACCAAATGAGCGTCTAAAAGCGACAGATCACCAAGAGTCGCGTCTCTGAGAGCGGGCACCCCGATCCTCGCGGCTGCCTCCTCGCAGCCTGCCCGGCGCGCGCGATATTCGCCATCCACGTGGGCGTGCGGCGCGCGGCTGTCGACCACGAGCATCGCCAGCCCCTCGGACTCGAGGTCGAACGGGATGTGCTGGGTCTGCAGCGTGCGGCAATCGAGGAAAAGCGCGTGCCCCGCTTGGCACAGCGTGGAGGCGGCCTGGTCCATGATGCCGCAGGGCATGCCCACATAGTCGTTTTCGGCCCTTTGCGCGAGCGAGGGCCGTTGTGCCACGGGCACATCCAGCCCACCGAGCTCGGCCAGCGCGGTCAGCACGGCGCACTCGAGCGCGGCACTGGACGAAAGCCCCGCGCCCACCGGCACATCGGAGCTCACGGTCAGGCCGGCGAACGGCACGTCGTGCCCGGCCTCACGCAAGACCCAAACCACACCGGCGATATAGGCCGCCCAGCCATCGACCTTTGTGGACAGATCAAAGTGGACGGTCTCGCCCTGGGACGTGACGCTCCAGCCGTCGGTCTGTCCAAAGGCCGTGACGACGGTGCGTTGCGGCAGCGCGAACGGCAGCACGAAGCCGTCGCAGTAGTCGGTGTGCTCGCCGATCAGGTTGACGCGTCCCGGCGCGACAGCGGTCACCTTCATTTTTGCGCGAACTTCCACGCGTCGGCCACGATCTCGCGCAGGTCGGCCCGTGCCGGGACCCAGCCCAGCTCGGTGCGCGCCCTTTCCGAAGAGGCGTAAAGGGATGCGGGATCGCCGGCCCGGCGCGGCGCGATCTCCACCGGGATCGGGTGCCCGGTCACCTCGCGCACCGCCTCGACCACCTGCTTGTTGGAGAAGCCGGTGCCGTTGCCCAGGTTGTAGATCCGGTGCTGGCCGGGCACGAGCGCCTCGAGCGCCAGCAGGTGGGCCTCGGCCAGGTCGGCGACGTGGATGTAGTCGCGCACGCACGTGCCGTCGGGCGTCGGGTAGTCGTCGCCGAACAGCTGGAGCTTCTCCCGCTTGCCCAGCGCCACCTCGAGCGCGATCGGGATCAGGTGCGTCTCCGGATCGTGGCGCTCGCCGATCATCCCACCCCGGTGGATCAGCGCGCCCGCCACGTTGAAGTAGCGCAGGCTCACGGCCGCCAGCTCGTGGGCGTGGGCCTCCGAGGTGATCGCCATGTCCACCGCGAGCTTGGTGGCGCCGTAGGTGTTGACCGGCTTGGTGACCGCCTGCTCGGTGAGCGGGAGCTCACTGGGGTCGCCGTAGGTCGCGGCGGTCGACGAAAAGATCAGCTTGCCGACCCCGGCCGCGCGCATCGCGTCGAGCAGCGCCAGCGACGCGACAAGGTTGTTGTCCCAGTGCCACTCGGGATGCGCCATGGACTCACCCGCGGCGATCAGCCCCGCGAAATGGAGCACCGCGTCGAAATCCGGCGTGAGGATCCGGCCGATGTCGTGCACCCGCGCGGGCACGAACTCGGCCTCGCTCGGCACCTGCGCCGCGTCGTTGCGGGAAAGGTCGTCCACCACGACCACGCTGTGCCCGGCGTCTAGCAGGAGCCGGGTCACGACGCTGCCCACATAGCCTGCGCCGCCGGTCACCAGAAGCTTCATGCCGCGAGCTTAACCGCCCACAGCATCCAACACAATCACACAAAATCAAACAGCCCGGCGATGGTCCAATTATGATCCGGGACATAGTGCATTATTTGCGAGTGGCAACGCCCCGACAACGCGAGCCGGGCAGGTTCGCTCGGACCCTGGCCCCGGCGATCGTCCGCGCTGCGGATGGGCTGACCCGGTGGACCAGCCGCGTGCTGGGCGCCGACTTCACCACCGGACGGGAGCAGATCACCGAGGACGAGCTGCGCCGCCTCGTCGCCGTCAACACCGCGCTCGACCCCGAGGAGCGACTGATCATCGGCAAGGCGCTCGCCCGCTCGACCGCCCTGGTGCGCGAGGTCATGGTGCCGCGCATGGAGGTGTCGTTCCTGCGGGTGTCCATGACCGTGCGCGAGGCGGTCCAATACGCGCGCGAGGCCGGACACACCCGCTTCCCGGTCATCGACGCCGATGACGACGACGTGGTGGGCTTCGTGCATTTGCGAGACCTACTCTGGGACGCCCGCCCCGACCGGCCGGTCGGCGAGCTGGCACGGACCATCAAGCGCGTCCCGGCGAGCAAGCCCGTGCTCGCGGCGCTGTCGGAGATGCGGCGCGAACGGCACACCATCGCCGTCGTCGCGGACGAATACGGCGGCACGGCCGGGATAGTGACCCTGGAGGACCTGCTGGAGGAGCTCGTCGGCGAGATCCACGACGAATACGACACCACGCCGACCGCGCCACCTCACGAACGGCCATCCGTTGTCGAGGGCATGCTCAACCTGTCCGACTTCGCCGACCGCACCGGCGTCGCGCTCCCCGACGGTCCATATGAGACAGTCGGCGGGTTCATCATGAGCGCGATCGGGCGCCTGCCGCGGGTGGGCGACGCCGTCACGGTCGACGTGTGCACGCTCATCGTCGCGGAGCTCGACGGCCGCCGGGTCGCCCAGGTGCGTGTCGTATCAACGGAACTGGGCTGACGGGGCCGGCATGAGACTTCCCCGATGGTCGCCCTACGCGGCGGCGGTGCTGACGTTTGCCGTGGGCATGTGGCAGAAGTGGCCGTGCCACAGCGCGGGCTGGCCCTACGACCGCGCGCTCATCTTCGGCCGGATGTGCTACAGCGACTTCCCGGTCCTCTACGAGGGGCGCGGGCTGGCGGAGGGCAACTTCCCCTACGCCACAGAGCGTTCCTTCGAGTACCCGGTCCTCACCGGCTACCTGGCCGACATCACCGCGCGCCTGTCGGACACGGCCGCCACCTACTACCTGCTCAACACGCTCGTCATGCTGGCGTGCACGATGGTCACCATCTGGGCCACGGTCAGGCTCACCGGCCGCACGGCCGCGGGCCTCATCGTCGGGCTCTCCCCCGTGCTCGCGGTCACCGGGACCATCAACTGGGACATGCTCCCGGTCATGTTCACCATGCTGGCGCTGATGTTCTTCAAACGGGACCAGCAGTGGCTCGCGGGAGTCGCGATTGGACTCGGCACGGCGGCGAAACTCTACCCGGCCCTGTTATTGCTGGCGTTCATGGCGTTGCGCCCGGTGCTGTCGGCCGCGCTCACCTGGCTCGTGGTCAACCTGCCGGTCATCGTGCTCTACCCCGACGGATGGCTGGAGTTCTTCCGGCTCAACCAATCCCGGCCGGCCGACTTCGGCTCCGTCTACTACGCCCTCCAACTGGTCGGCGTGGAGACGCCCGCCCTCAACGTGGTCGCGATGGTCGCGTTAGGACTGTGCGTCCTGGCCATCATGCTGTGGGCGCCACGCGATCCGGTCGTGCTGAGCTTCCTTCTGGTGACGGCCTTCCTGGTCACCAACAAGGTGTACTCGCCGCAGTATGTGCTTTGGCTGCTCCCGATGGCCGTCGCCGCGGGCGCGCCGCTGCTCATCCTCGCCCTGTGGCAACTGGCGGAGGTCGGCTATTGGTGGTCGGTCTGGAAACACCTGATCGGCTCGATCTCCTACGAGGGCTACGCCTTCTTCGTCTTCGCCCGCGTGGCCGCCGTCGCCATCCTGACCGTGTCGGTGCTCCTCACGCACCCGCGTAGAAGTCTGTCGACATCACCCATCGGGCCCTCGTCGCGACGTTCTGCGTGACCCAGATCGCGGGCCGCGGCGTGCTGTTCTACGTGTTCAGCGTGTACGCCACGTGTCTGGCCCTGATCGCACTGTCGGCGGGCCGACATCCGGCCTGGCAACGCGGGATGTCGACATATTGATAGGGTGCGGCGCATGTCGTCGAGTCAGAGCAACGCATACCTGGAGCGGGTTGTGGCGCAGCAGGCCGCGCTCGAGGAGGACCTGCGGCCGGCCAAGGTGATGGCGCCCGCCCCGGCGCCGCGCAGGTCGCGCGGTGGTGGTCCGGGCGGGGGTGAGCCCACCCCGCAGGAGAGCCCGGCGGTGGCCGTGCGCGTGACCGGGTGGGGCCGCTGGAAGAACGTGCTCGTGCCGCCGAACGCGTTCGTGGTGCACACGCGGCGCGGCCAAGCGAAACCGGTCCACGTTGGACTCGGCATATCGTTCCGGTACAACCCGTACACCGACTCCTATCTGGTCGTGCCCGGGACGATGCAGACGATCCTGCTCAACGCGTTTTGCATCTGCCGCGAGCTGCAGGGCGTCGTCGTGCAGGCCTACGTGCAGTGGATCGTCGCCGACATCGAGACCGCCTACCGCGGCCTGGACTTCAGCGACCGCAACGATCCCATGCGCCTGGTCAACCTGCAGCTCAAGGAGCAGGCCGAGGCCGCCATCAAGGACAAGGTCGCCACGATGAGCGTGCTCGAGGTGCTCAGCGACAAGCAGCCCATCATCGAGGAGCTCACCGCCCGGCTGCGCTCGGTGGCAGAGGGCAACCTGGGCCTGCGCATCGTCACCGTCCAGATCAAGGAGGCGGTGGTCAGCTCAACAAAACTGTGGGAAAACCTGCAAAAGCCCTACCGGGCCGAGCAAAACCAGATCGCGCGCCTGGCCGAGCTCGCCGCCGAGGAGATCGTGTCGGCGCGGCAGGCGCAAAACGGGGCGGCGTCCTTCGACCGCGACGCCAACGAGCGGCTGCGACGCGGCGAGCGGGAGCAGGAAGACGCGCGCAAGCTGGCCAAGCAGCGCGACGAGACCCAGGTGCACGCCATCCGGATGGAGCAGGAGCGGCACGAGAAGGAGGTCGAGATCGGCCGGCTGCGCCTCGAGCTCGAGCACACACTGGAGCAGCTCAAGCTGGAGTATGCGCTCGCCTCGACCACGGCCCGGGCCGAAAACGAAAACTCCATCAAGCTGATGGAGATCGAGCGCGGCCGGATGCGGCAGGACATCAACAACGGGCAGACCGAGGCGGCCATCCAGGCCCGGCTCATCGCGGCCATGCCCGAGATCGTGTCCAGGCTGCCCAAGCCCGCCGAGCTGCGCACGGTCAACCTGACCGGCGCCGACTCGGCGTCGCTCGCCGGTGTCATCGCCTCGATCACGGCGGCCTACAAGGCGTTGGGTGGCAAGGACTGAGGGTGCGGCTGCCGTCACAGCGGCAGTGGTAACGCGGTGCGGGACTCGCCCGTCCCTCGCCGCCGACGGCCGCGACGGCCGCATCCATGACCTGTTCGCGGTCGTCAGCCCGGACAAGCTCAATCGCTTGCTACGCAAAGAAAACCCGTGAGGCGCCGACGTTCATGAGAAGGTCGGGCTTCTCGTCAAACTCGCCGTTTCCCTTGTTCCAGTACGCCTCGACGTCCCCAGTGGCCGTGACTTTGATCAGCTCGTCGCGCCCATTGCCATCGATATCGGCGTAGATCCCCTCGCCCACGGGCTCGTCACGCCCGTCCCCATCCAGGTCGGCGAAGTTGCCGTCCATGGGCTCATCGCGCCGGTCGCCATCGAGATCCGCGTGCGGCCGGTCGACCAGCTCGGTGCGCCCGTCACCGTCCAGATCCGCGAAGTAAACCGGTGCTCCGCGCTCACTGCCGCCCCCTCCAGGGGACGCAAGGTCCGTGGCGGGCTGGACGTGATCCCGCCCGGTCGCGATCACCTCGCCCGCCTTGGCATACGTGAAGTCGCCCTCGTTGCGGTACACCGTGACGGTCCCGTCCGGCGACACCGTCACCAGCTCCGCCAAGGCGTCGCCGTCCCACGACGACCCGCAGTTGCGGCTCGCGATCCGTTCCCGGGCCTCGGTCTCGCCCGCGTGCGGCGCGGCCGGCACACCGCTGAACACCGCCCGCTTGCCCTTCCCGTCGGCCATCACCGTGTAGTGCAGGTGCGGCTCATACGGCCCGTTGGCGGAGCCGCTGTTGCCGCTGTTGCCCACGAACCCCATGTGCTGCCCCTGCAAAACCCGCGACCCCACCGGCAGGAACGAAGCCTCACGCAGATGCAGGTAATAGGTCTTCCACCCGCCGCCGTGGTCGAGGATGATGGTCCACCCGCTCGCCTCGCTCCACCAACCGGTGTATTCGAGCACGCCTGTCGCCGGCGCGTGCAGCGGCCGCCCGTGCGTGTCGCCACCGGCGCGAAACAGGTCCAGGCTGTTGGCACTGGGCCAGTGCCCGGCGTAGGTCGAGGCGTCCCACACCTCGCCGCATGGGAACGGCAGCTTGAAGTAAGGTATGTCCCCCGCGATCACGCAGCTTCAACGATCATGCCCGCGCCGACGGTGCGGTTGGTGTTTTCGTCGATGATGATGAATCCGCCGGTGGTCCGGTTGCGCCGGTATTCGTCGGCCAGCAGCGGCACGGTGGTGCGCAGGCGCACCCGGCCGATCTCGTTGAGCGTCAACGCCGACGCCTGCTCGTCGCGGTGCAGCGAGTTGACGTCGAGCCGGTAGTGCAGCTGCCGCACGATCGCCCGCGCGTTGCGCGTCGTGTGCTTGATGGAGTATTTGCCGCCCACGCTCAGCGGCTTGGTCTCGTCCATCCAGCACACCAGCGCCTCGACGTCTTGCGCGATCGAGGGCGCGTTGTTGGGCCGGCAGATCATGTCGCCACGGGAGACGTCGATCTCGTCCTGCAACCGGACCGTCACCGACATGGGCGGGAACGCCTCGGTCACCGGCCCGTCGGCGGTCTCGATCGACGCGATCCGTGTGGTGTATCCGCTGGGCAGGATCATCACCTCGTCGCCCGGCTTCATCACGCCCGACGCGACCTGCCCCGCGTAGCCCCGGTAGTCGGTCACGACCGTCGACTGTGGACGGACCACGAACTGCACCGGGAACCGCACGTCGACCAGGTTGCGGTCGGACGCGATGTGCACGTGCTCGAGGTGGTGCAGCAGGGAGGGCCCCTCATACCACGGCATGTTGGCCGACCGCGTGACGACGTTGTCGCCCTGGAGCGCCGAGACCGGGATGATCGACAGATCGGTGATCTCGAGCTTGGCCGCGAACGCCGTGAACTCGTCGACGATCGCCTGATAGATCTCCTGCGACCAGTCCACGAGGTCCATCTTGTTGACGCACAGCACCAGATGCGGGACGCGCAGCAGCGAGCACAGGAACGCGTGCCGCCGCGACTGCTCGACGATCCCCTTGCGCGCGTCGACCAGGACCAGCGCCAGGTCGGCGGTTGACGCGCCGGTCACCATGTTGCGCGTGTACTGAATATGACCCGGCGTGTCGGCGATGATGAACTTGCGCTTGGGCGTGGCGAAGTAGCGATATGCGACATCGATCGTGATGCCCTGCTCCCGCTCGGCCCGCAGCCCGTCGGTCAGCAGCGCCAAGTTGGTGTATTCGTCGCCGCGCGCCGCGCTGGCCGCCTCCACCGCCTCCAGCTGATCGGTGAACAGCGACTTGGTGTCGTAAAGCAACCGGCCGATCAGCGTGGACTTGCCGTCGTCGACGCTGCCCGCCGTGGCGAACCGTAGAAGATCCCCAGACATCTTTAGAAGTACCCTTCCCGCTTGCGATCTTCCATGGCCGCCTCGGACACCTTGTCGTCGCCGCGTGTGGCGCCGCGCTCGGTGATCCGCGTGGCGGCCACCTCGGCGATCACCTGGTCGACCGTATCCGCGTCGGAGCGGATCGCGGCCGTGCACGTCGCATCGCCCACGGTCCGGTAGCGCACGCGCTCGGTGAAGACGGTCTCGCCCGCCTTCGCCTCCAAGAAGTCGTTGACCGCGTAAAGCATGCCGTCGCGCTCGACCACATCGCGGTCGTGCGCGAAGTAGATCGACGGCAGCGGGATGTTGTCGCGCTCGATGTAACGCCACACATCCAGCTCGGTCCAGTTGGACAGCGGGAACACCCGGATCGACTCGCCCGGGTGGTGCCGCCCGTTGTAGAGCGACCACAGCTCGGGCCGCTGGTTTTTGGGATCCCACTGGCCGAACTCGTCGCGGAACGAGAACATGCGCTCCTTGGCGCGCGCCTTCTCCTCGTCGCGCCGCGCCCCGCCGAACAGGGCGTCGAAGCGATATTTTTCCACCGCGTCGAGCAGCACCGGCGTCTGGATCCGGTTGCGCGAACCCCCGGCAGGCTCCGTCACCAGCCCGCGCTCCAGCGCGTCGGGCACGCTCGCCACGATCAGCTGCAGGCCGAGCTCCTCGACGCGCCGATTGCGATAGGCGATGACCTCCGGGAAGTTGTGCCCGGTGTCCACGTGCATCACTGGGAACGGGATCCGGCCCGGGTGGAAGGCCTTCTCCGCGAGGTGCAGCATGACGATCGAGTCTTTGCCTCCGGAGAACAGCATGACCGGCCGCTCAAGCTCGGCTACCACCTCCCGCATCACGAAGATGCTCTCGGCCTCGAGAGCATCCAGATGGGTGAAACGATAGGAAGCAGCTGGATTCGTCATCACGAGCCTTCCTGTGCCTTTCCTAGTCTTTTACTCGGGAATTAAGGTACCTATCACAACGACAAGCATCAACGGTGCTGTGACAGGGCCGACAACAACTTCCTCGCCAGATCCGCCCGGCACACCAGAAGATCCGGCAGGCTGGGATCGGCTCGGTTGTACATCAACGGGCTCCCATCGATGCGCGAGGTATGCAGGCCCGTGGCCTGGGCCACGGCCACCGGGGCGGCCGAGTCCCACTCATACTGCCCGCCCGCGTGGATGTAGGCGTCAACGTCGCCCGTAATCACCGCGGCGATTTTTGCGCCCGCCGAGCCCATCGGGACGAGCACCGCGCTTTCTTCCTCGGCGAGCGCGGGCAGGAACGAGGGCGGGCGCGTGCGGCTGGTCGCGATCCGGATCGGGCCACCTGCCGCGACATCCGGATGCAGCGACGGGTAGGCCGGCCGCGGGTCGGTCGACAGCAGCTGGGAGGCGGCGGGCAGCGAGATGGCGCCGGCGGTGAGCGTCAGCGTCTTCTGATTCCACAGCGCCACGTGCACGGCCCAGTCGGCGCGCCCCGGCTCGCCGAACTCGCGCGTGCCGTCCAGCGGATCGACGATCCACACCCGCTCGTTGACCAGGCGCGCCGGGTCGTCACGCACGCCCTCCTCGGAGAGCACGGCATCGGCCGGGCGCCAGCGGGACAGCTCGGTCAGCAGCATGTCGTGCGCGCGCTTGTCACCCGCAGCGCGCAGCGCGTCGGGATCGCCGAAGCCCAGCTCGTCGCGGAGCCCTTGCAGCATCTCCCCGACGCTGCGTGCGAGCCATGCGGCAAACGCGCCATCGGATGTCGGCGGCATCAATATGCCCCCGAACTACGCACAACCGCGGTCATCGTGCGCAACATGATGACCAGATCCATGGACAGAGACCAATTCTCGACATAGCGCAGATCCAACCGCACCGCTTCCTCCCAAGGAAGATCTGACCGGCCGGACACCTGCCAGAGTCCGGTCATTCCGGGCTTTACCGCCAGCCTTCGCCGGACATCATCAGCATATGCGGCAACTTCACCTGGCAGGGGTGGGCGCGGGCCCACCAGTGACATCTGTCCCGTAACGACATTGAAGAGCTGGGGCAATTCATCCAGCGAGTACCGGCGAAGCCACCGCCCGGCCGAGGTCACCCGCGGATCGTCGCGCATCTTGAACAGCACGCCGTCGTATTCGTTCAGGTGCGCCAGCTCCTTCAGGCGCGCCTCGGCGTCGGTGTGCATCGTGCGGAACTTGTAGATGGTGAACTCGCGCCCGTCCCGGCCCACGCGGATCTGTTTGAAAAACACCGGCCCCGGCGAGCCCTGCTTGATCAGCCCGGCAATCGCGATCAGCAGCGGCGTGAAGAGCAGCACGAGCATGGCCGCGCCCACCCGGTCGACCAGCTCCTTGACGATCCGGCTCCCGCCGGACAGGCGTGGATGCTCGACGTGCAGCATGGGTAGGCCGTCGACCGGGCGGATGGTCGTGCGGTCGCCCGCCACGTCGACCAGCGCGCTCGCCACGATCAGGTCGATCTCGTTGCGCTCGAGTTGCCAGGCCATGCGGCGCAGCGCGTGCCCGTCCAGCTCCGGACAGGTCAGCACGATCACCGTGTCGGCGCCCGCGTGGCTCACGGCGGTCGCGACATCATCGAAGGTGCCGTAGACGGGCAGCCCCACCTGCCCGTCGCTGCCCACCGGCAGGCACGCGCCGACCACCTCCAGCCCGTGGAAGCGTTCGCGGCACAGCTGCCGAGTCAGCCCGATGATCGCGAGCTCGTGCCCGACCAAGATCACCCGGCGCAGGCATTCACCTCGCTCCCGGCGCAGGTGAAGCCGGTGGCGCAGCAGGAATCGCGCGACCACCAGCCCGGCCGTGGCCGCGGGCAGCGCGATGAGCACGTAGGAACGGGCGGTCGGAAGATCAAGGGCATAGGAGACGATGGACGCCGCGGCGATCAACCATAGACCTCCGCGAATCACTCGGTCATATTCCTGGGTACCCACAAAAAGGAACCGTCTGTCATATGACCGTGTGCATCCCACCGCCGCCACGAGCACCACGGGCAGCAGGAGGGAGAGCAGAAAATATGTGCGGGTGTGCGGGGTCAGCGGGCCACCGAAGCGGAATATGTAGGCCATCGCGCCGGCCGACCCACCGACCAGCAGATCCGTGCCCAGCAGCGTCCACAGGTAGCGCTGCTCCCAGCCGCGCTTGCGGTTGAGCTCACGGACCGGGATGCCGATATGCGTGCGCCCGCGCGACTGTGGCCGCACCGCCACCAGACCGATCGGCGCCGGGCTGAACGGCGCGGGGCCGGCCGGAGTCGGCGCATAGTCCAAAGGCGACGGACGACGGTCTCGACTCGGGTAAGGCCGTGGCCGCTCCTGCACCGGTGAACCCCCATTAGTTGACAGTGATGATGTCTGGGGGTTAAACGGAGAGCGACGGGAAATGTCACGCTGTGTGATAGATCTGCTGGGCCGGTGCCAGCCCCTTCACCACCACGGCCTCGACCGCATCGGCGGCGCGGTCGACCAGGAACTCCAGATCCTTGCGCTCGGCGGCCGAAAAGTCGTTGAGCACGAAGTCGGCCGGGTCCTGCCGGCCGGGCGGGCGGCCGATGCCGAAGCGCACCCGCACATAGTCCTTTGTGGACAGTGAGCCGGACATGGAACGCAGCCCGTTGTGGCCGCCCTCGCCGCCGCCCACCTTCAACCGCAGCTGGCCGTAAGGGATGTCGAGCTCATCGTGCACGGCGATGATCTGCGCCGGCGGCACCTTGTAAAACTGGGCCAGGCCCGCCACCGGGCCGCCAGAAAGGTTCATATAGCTCAACGGCTTTGCGAGCACCAGACGCGGCGCGTCGACCCCGACGCCCAGGCGCGCCTCGGCCACCTCGGCCATCGCCTTGCGGTGCCGGCCGAACGCCGCACGCACCCGCTTGGCCAACAGATCGACGACCATGAACCCGACGTTGTGCCGGTTGCCGGCATAGCGCGGGCCGGGATTGCCCAGCCCGACGATGAGCCAGGGCGCGTTGTCCACGTGCTTCCCCTCCTCATCGCCGGGCAAAATGGTAGACCAATATTAGGCGCCCGCCGTCCGGCGGGCGCACCGATATTTGGCCCGGCCTGCGCACGGCCCCTTCGCTGAAGCGGCTTCCCGCAGCACAGCAGCCGCACCAGGCCTTGCCTCAGCAACCCGGGCCGATGACCGCTGCCTGCTTCGGCGACCCGGCCATGTGGCTCAGCCCTCGGACTTCTCGCCCTCGGCCGCCTCGCCCTCGCCTTCGCCCTCGGCGCCTTCCTCGGCCGCCGCGGTCTCGCCCTCGAGCTGCTCGGCGGTCGGGGCGTGCGCGACCAAGACCATGATCGTCTCGGGGTCGGTCACGAGCGTCACGCCACGCGGCAGCTTGATCTCGCCCGCGGTCACGTGCGCACCCGCGTCGAGGCCCTCGACCGACGCCTCCAGGTGCTCGGGCAGGTTGAGCGCCTCGGCCTGGATGGACACCCGGTCGTGGTCGACGGTCACCAGCGTGCCGCGCGCGGCCTCGCCGACGACCTGCACCGGGACATCGACCGTGACCATCTCGCCACGCTTGACGATGATGAGATCGACATGCTTGTAAGTGTCCCTGAGGACGTCACGCTGGATGGCCTTGGGCAGCGCGAGCGTCGTGTGCCCGTCGGTGACGGTGATATCGAAAACCGTCGTCATCCCACCGTGCCTGATGGCGGCCGCAAACTCCTTGGCGGGCAACGCAATGTGCCGCGGGGCCTCGCCGTGGCCGTAGATGACGGCGGGCACCAGGCCGGCCTTGCGGGCACGGCGGGCAAAGCCCTTGCCGAACTCCTTGCGCGGCTCGGCGGTGATCTTCACGCCTGTGGACATGATGAAAACTCCTGGCTCAGTGATCGTTTAAAGGCGGCCGACGATGAGCCAGAGCTCCGCGTCGATAACGGCGCGCCCAACCCCGGGCACACCCTCGCCGTGGCAACCTGGTGAGTCTACCCGACTAACTGAGCCCGCCGAACAGGGTGGTGACCGACCCATCATCGAACACCTCGCGGATGGCACGGGCCAGCAGCGGGGCGATCGACAGCGCGGTCAGCTTGTCGAGCTGCTTCTCCGGCGGCAGCGGCAGCGTGTTGGTCACCACGATCTCGCGGATGCGGCTGTTCTTCAGCCGCTCAGTGGCCGGATCGGAGTGCACGGCATGGGTCGACGCCACGATCACATCGGCCGCGCCCGAGTCGAACAGGATGTCGGCCGCCTTGCAGATCGTGCCCGCAGTGTCGATCATGTCGTCGACGATGATGCACGTGCGCCCGGCCACCTCACCGATCACGCGGTTGGCGACCACCTGATTGGGCGCGGTGATGTCGCGAGTCTTGTGTATGAACGCCAGCGGGCACCCACCCAGCCGGTCGGTCCAGCGCTCGGCCACCCGCACGCGACCACTGTCAGGCGCGACCACCGTCAGCGGGCGATCGCCGTAGGCGCCCTGGATGTAGCCCGCCAGGATGTCCATCGCGAACAGGTGGTCCACCGGGCCGTCGAAGAAGCCCTGGATCTGAGCCGTGTGCAGATCCACGGTGAGGATGCGGTTGGCCCCGGCCGTCTTGAGCAGATCGGCGATCAGGCGTGCGGAGATCGGCTCCCGCCCGCGGTGCTTCTTGTCCTGCCGCGCATACGGATAAAACGGCAACACCACCGTGATCCGCTTGGCCGATCCACGCTTCGCCGCGTCGATCATCAGCAGCGTCTCCATGAACCACTTGTTCACCGGCTGCGTCATGGACTGGATGATGAACGCATCCGCCCCACGCACCGACTCGGTGTAGCGGACAAACGTCTCGCCGCCGGCGAAGTCATAAGCCGTCGTCGGTGTGACATCGACCCCGAGCACCTGTCCGATCTCTTCTGCCAGCTGAGGATAGGCTCGGCCGGAGAAGAGCATCAGGCTCTTCCTGTTCTCCGCGACGATGCTGCCCATCGGTTTCCGCCTCTCACGCGATGGCTTGCGGTCAGTATCACCCGTGTGGCCATCCTGCCCTGGTAGTTTCGTCGCCGAGATTTAAGGCCAACCTCACGTGTGATAGCTCACGACACATCCCTGCCTTGATGACCACGGCAGCTGGGAGCTACCTTCAATCTGTGTCGAGTGACGAGAGCATCGAGCCGCCGGTCATCCAGCGGCGCATCCTGCTGCTCCTCGCCGCCGGCTTCACCATTTCGACCATAGCCAAACTGGTCTTCCTAAGCGAGCGGGCCGTCTACGAGCACATCTCCGCGCTCAAAAACGCCACGGGCGCCAAAAACCAGTTCTCGCTGGGTGCCGAGGCCGCCAAACGAGGCTGGCTCTAGCTGGCCTTTGCTGCTCGTCGAGCTTCGCTCGACTTCGCCGCGGGCGGCGAGCCAATATCCCCCGCGGGGGCCGAGCCCCCGCGCTCCCCCACGTTGCAGTAGCCGCGTGCAGTGAATTGGGAAGGCTGCGGGGCCGAGCCCTCGGGGACCCCGCGTTGCAGTAGCCGTCCGCAGTGAATCGGGAAGGCTGCGGGGCCGAGCCCTGCCGAACCCATGTTGCCGTCGCCGCGCGGAGTGGGTGCGAGAAAAGTGCAGGGTTGCCGTGGCTGTGTCTAGTGGACCGATTTCTCAGGGTTGCGGGGCGAGGGCGCCGGTGACGGTGCGCAGGACGAGGCGGAGCACTTCGTAGCGGGCGGCGCCGGTTTCGCGCTGGTAGGACCAGCCGCTGTAGAGCTGGGCCCAGATGATGCTCTGCACCCAGTCGGCCGGCAGCTGGGGATCGATGGTCCCGTCGCGGTAGCCGCGCTCGACGACCGCGACGAACTCCGGATCGCACGTGCCCATGTCCGTCCACTCGGGACCGGTGAGCACGCTCTGCTCGGCGAACATCAGCGAGAGCAGGTCGCCGAGCTCGAAGTATTCCTGGCACAGGCGCCGGATCGCGTCGCGGCCGGTGCCCTCGCCCATGCGCGCCCGCTCGGTGGCCCGGTTGAGCCGGGTCTGGGTTTCCGCGCCGAGCGCGGTGATGAGCTCCGCGCGGTCGGGGAAGTAGCGGTGCAGCGTGGTCCGGCCCACCTCGGCGGCGGTCGCGATCTCCCCGAGCGAGGCGGCCTGGTTGCGGGCGAGCACCTCGATGGCCGCGTTGAGGATCGCCTGACGGGTGCGCGCCCTCGCCCCGGAAGCCTGTGCCTGGGTCACATCGGGAGAATAGCAGCAACCCGATTCGGTATAGATCTTGACCTAAACGGAACACTGGTGTTCCAATAGGGGATGACCTCGTCCCGGCTGCGCGTTCTGACCGCGTTCCTCATCCCGCACCGCGCGACCATGCTCCTCGGCCTGGTGCTGGGCCTGCTGGCCAATGCCGCGGGCCTGGCCACGCCGATGGTGACCAAGTGGGTGCTCGACAGCCTCGCGCAGGGCGGCACCATGGGGCGCCCGATCGGTGTGCTGTTCGCGCTCGTCGTGGTCGGCGCGGTGATCACGCTGTGGCAGTGGCGCCTGCTCGGCGCGCTGGCCCAGCGCATCGTGCTCGACGCGCGCGCCCACGTCATCGACCGGCTCTTCCGCGCCCAGGTGCTCGACCTGCAGCGCCGGCCGACCGGTGAGCTGGTCACCCGGGTCACCTCCGACACCGCACTGCTGCACGAGGCGTCGGGCAGCGTGATCGGGCTGATCAACGCGTCGATCGCGTTCGTGGGCACGCTGATCCTGATGGGCGTGCTCGACCTGGTCCTGCTGGGCTACACGATCGCCGCGGTCGTCATCGTCGGCCTGCTCATGGGCCTGCTGCTGCCGCAGATCTCCAAAGCGCAGACCGCCGCGCAAGACTCGACCGGCAAACTGGGCGGCGCCCTCGAAGGCGCGCTGCGCGCGATCCGCACGGTCAAGGCCAGCCGCGCCGAGGCCCGGCAGAGCGCCCGGATCGTCGCCGACGCACGGGACGCCGCCGTGCACGGCGTGAAGGCGGCGAAGGTCACGGCCACGGTGTGGACGATCGCGTGGTCCGGGATACAGCTCGCCGTCATCGCCATCCTCGGGATCGGCGCGTGGCGCGCGCAGGCCGGGTTGCTGGAGGTGTCGAGCCTGATCGCTTTCCTGCTGTACGCGTTCCAGCTGATGGGACCGATCAGTGAGCTCACCCAGAACTTCACGGCGCTGCAGGCAGGCGTCGCGGCCGCGGGGCGCATCCGCGAGGTGGAGGCGATCGAAGTGGAGCCTGCGGTGGCGACGAAATCCGTTGCGGCTCAAGGAGTACAAGATGAGATATTGGTCTTTGAAGGGGTTTCGGCGCGATATGCGGCCGGTGCCCCGCTCGCGGTGAGCGACATCGACCTGACCATCCCACGGATCGGGCACACCGCCATCGTCGGGCCGTCGGGCGCCGGCAAGACCACCCTGTTTTCGCTGATCCTGCGCTTCCTGCAGCCACAAGGCGGCCGGCTGCTGCTCGACGGTCGTCCCTACGAGACATATACGCCCGAACAGGTACGGGCGCGGCTGGCCTACGTCGAGCAGGAGACGCCCGTCGTGCCCGGGACCGTGCGCGACAACCTGCGCTTCACCCATCCCGACGCCACGGATGCCGAACTGTTCACCGCGCTCGAGGCGGTGCGTCTGGACGGGAAGATCGAGACGCTGCCCGACGGCCTGGACACCTCGCTGGCATCGACGGACGTGTCAGGCGGTGAACGCCAGCGCATCGCGCTCGCCCGGGCCATGCTGCGCACCCCCGACATCCTGCTCCTCGACGAGGCCACCGCCCAGGTCGACGGGCTGACCGAGGCCGCGCTGCACGACTGCATCCGTGCGCGGGCCGAGACCGGAGCCGTGATCACGATCGCGCACCGGCTGTCCACGGTGCTCGACGCGGACCGGATCATCGTGATGGAGGACGGCCGCATCCGCGCGCAAGGCACACATGACGAACTGTTCGCCGGCGACGACCTCTATCGCCGGCTGGTGGAATCGCTGCGGATCGCGCAAACGCCCGCGGCGGCCGTCGCCTAGCTCTCGCCCTCGACCGGATCCTCGACCGGATCCTCGACCGGATCCTCGCCCGGATCCTCGACCGAACCATTGGCGCGCTTGGCGGCCTCGTCGGCGGCGGTGCCCGCGCGGGCGCGGGCGACCCAGCCCTCGATGTTGCGCTGGTGCGAACGGGCGACGGCCAGGGCACCGGGCGGGACATCCTTGTTGATCACCGAACCGGCGGCGGTGTAGGCGCCGTCGCCGACCTCGACCGGCGCGATGAAGATCGAGCCCGAGCTGGTCTTCACATGATCGCCGATGACCGTGCGGCTCTTGGTCAGGCCGCCGTAGTTGGCGAAGATGTTGCCCGCGCCGATGTTGGTGTGATCGCCGACCGTGCCGTCACCCACATATGACAGGTGAGGCACCTTGGTGCCCTCTCCCAGTGTCGAGTTTTTGACCTCAACAAACGTGCCGACCTTGGCCTTGAGCCCGATCACGGTGCCGGGCCGCAGGTAGGCGAACGGACCGACGCTCGCCGACGGGCCGACCTGCGCACCGACCGCGTGGGCACGGATGACCGTCGCGCCCTCGGCCACGGCGGTGTCGATCAGTGTGGTGTCGGGCCCGATCATCGCGCCCTCGCCGATCCGGGTGGCGCCGCGCAGCTGCACGTTGGGCTCGATCACGGCGTCGCGGGCGACGGCGGCGGTCACGTCGATCCACACCGTCTGCGGATCGATGATGGTCACGCCCTCGCGCATCAGCTCGCCGTTGACCCGGTCGCGCATCAGCGCACGCAGCACCGCCAGCTCGGCCCGGTCGTTGGCGCCGAGCGCCTCGGTGGGATCGCCCGCCATGTGCACCGCGACCGGCGCCCCCTCCTGCACGAGCAGGCCGAACACGTCGGTCAGATATTCCTCACCCTGATCGTTGTGCGTGCCGAGCCGGCCGAGCGCGGTCTCCAGATATGAGGCGTCGAACGCGTAGATGCCCGCGTTGATCTCCCGGATCTCCCGCTGCGCGGGCGTGGCGTCACGCTCCTCCACGATGCCCGCGAGGCTCCCGTCACCCCCACGGATGATCCGCCCCAGCCCGGCCGGATTGGGCACCGCCGCGGCCAGCACGGTCGCGGCCGCACCCGACCGCTCGTGCTGCTCGACCAGGTCCTGCAGGGTCTGCGGGCGCAGCAACGGCACATCCCCATTGAGCACGATCACCGTGCCCTTGATGCCATCGGGCAGCGCCACGCGCACGGCATGACCCGTGCCCTTTTGCTCTTGCTGCAGCACCGGGACCGCATGCGGCGCGATCTCGCTCAGATGAGTGGTGACCAGATCGGCGCGATGCCCGACCACGACAAGGGTCTGCTCCGCGCCCAACGGTGAGGCCGCGGCGAGCACATGCCCGACCAGCGACCGCCCGAGGAGCTCGTGCAGCACCTTGGGCTGGGCCGACTTCATTCGCTTGCCCTCGCCCGCGGCCAGGACGATCACCGCGCTCGTCATGCTCGGGCGCCAGGACTCGAACCTGGAAAATGGGCTCCAAAGGCCCACGTGTTGCCGATTACACCACGCCCGATCGTGCGCAGCCAGCTTAGCGGGTCCCCGATGCTCGACGAAAACTGATAGCCGGTTGCCCTGTCAAACCGACGGTTCCGTAGGTTACGGTAGCGTAAGTGAAGCCCCCGATCATCAGCGAGGCGCGATGACCACCGAAACCCTTCAGACCCAGGTCACCACCACCCCGGCTGCGGAAGCCGAGCGGGGGCCCAAGCCGCTCACCGAGGGCAAGCAGAGCCTGAGCATTCTGATCGGCCTGTGGTCGTTCGTCGTGCTTCCGCTGATCGCCTTCGTCGCGGCGATCCCCATCGCCTGGGGCGGCTGGCTGGGCTGGACCGATGTCGCGCTGTTCATCCCGCTTTACTTCATGTCCGGTCTGGGCATCACGGTGGGCTTTCACCGCTACCTGACGCATTCGTCCTTCAAGGCCACCAGGTGGCTTCGCGTGACGCTGGCCGTGGCGGGCAGTTTCGCCATCCAAGGCTCCCCGACCCAATGGGTGGCCGACCACCGCCGGCACCACCAATACTCCGACCTCGAGGGCGACCCGCACTCGCCGTGGCGCTACGGCGAGTCGATGTGGGGCCTGACCAAGGGTCTGTTCCACGCCCACGTGGGCTGGCTGTTCGCACGCGACCTGTCCAACCGGGCCCGCTTCGCGCCAGACCTGGTGGCAGACAAGGACATTCAAAAGGTCGACCGGCTGTTCCCGTGGCTCGTGCTGATCTCGGTGGCCTCCCCGGGCATCGTGGGCGGGCTGATCACCATGTCGTGGCAGGGCGCGCTGACCGCGTTCTTCTGGGCCGGGCTGGTGCGCATCGGCCTGCTGCACCACGTCACCTGGGCGATCAACTCGGTGTGCCACGTCTACGGCGAGCGCCCGTTCGCGATGCGCGACGGCGACCGCGCCTCCAACTTCTGGCCGCTGGCCATCCTGTCGTTCGGTGAGAGCTGGCACAACCTGCACCACGCCGACCCCACCAGCGCCCGCCACGGCGTGCTGCGCGGCCAGGTCGACATCTCGGCGCGGCTCATCTGGATCTTCGAGAGGCTGGGCTGGGCATCCAATGTCCGGTGGCCGAAGCCGGAGCGGATCCAGGCAAAATTGAAATCGTGACCCCGCCACCACCCGAGGAATCATCCGATATCAAGCGTGGCCGCGTGCGGATGAGCTTCTCGCAACGGCGGGAGCAGCTGATATCCGTTGGGCGCCAACTGTTCGCGGAGAAGGGCTTCGACGGCACCTCGGTCGAGGAGATCGCCGCGCGGGCCAAGGTCTCCAAGCCCGTGGTCTACGAACACTTCGGCGGCAAAGAAGGCATCTACGCCGTCGTGGTCGACCGCGAGGTCAACGAGCTGCTGGAGCGGATCACGGGCGCGCTGACCGCCGGCCACCCGCGCGAGCTGCTCGAGCAGGCGGCGCTGGCCCTGCTGGACTATATCGAGCAGGAGACCAACGGGTTCCGGGTGCTCGTGCGCGAATCGCCCGTCATGTCGGCGACCGGCAACTTCTCGTCGGTGCTCAACGATGTGGCGCACCAGGTCGAGCACATCCTGGGGGCCGAGTTCAAGCGGCGTGGCTACGAAACGAAGCTCGCCGAGCTTTACTCGCAGGCCTTGGTCGGGATGGTCGCGCTCACCGGCCGCTGGTGGCTGGAGGTGCGCAAACCACGCAAGGATGTCGTGGCCGCACACCTGGTCAATCTCGCGTGGAACGGGCTGTCCCACCTGGACGCCAAGCCGGAGCTGCGCACCCGCAAGGCAAAGTAGCCCGCCTGCCGGGAAGGGCGCGTCCGTCGCGAAGCCCCGCCGCACCGGGCCAAGCCGCAGGGCTCCGCGACGAAGCCCCACGACGGAGCACGGGTGGCAAGCGCGCCGTGGCGGGAACGAAGCATGAATCGGCCGGCGCCCACCTGAGCGCCGGCCGAAGTTGTGTGCCCACAAAGGAAGTGGGCAGGCTTAGTGGTCGTGCCTCTGGTGCTGGACGCCGGGGTGGGCCGACAGGTGGTGTTCGGGAGTGGCGATGCTCATCGCCGCCGGGCCGCGCCCGCTGTGCCGGAAGGCGTCCTCGGCCGCCTCCTCCGCCGCCGTGCCGCGCTTGCCGTAGAGCCCGGCGAGCACCAGCACGGTGCCGATCAGGAACGATACGACACACGTGGACACCGTGAAGTTGAGGATGTTGGCCTCGGTCTGCAGCAGCACCAGCATGACCAGTCCGGCGAGCCAGAATACGCCGCCGCCGAACAGGTTGAGGTAGTGCGCCGGGTTGCCGCCGATCACCGAGCCGAGCAGGACGATCACTCCGACCACGATGGACAGCAGGGAGAACGCCAGGTTGGTGCGCAGCCCGAACGACAAGGTGCCGCCGCGGTCGAACAGCGGGTCGCCCCACACCAGCGCGGCGCCGAGGATGCCGAACAGCAGGACATAGAGGCCCACCAGGCCGGCGAGGAACCGATAGAACCCGGCGAGCCGGTGGTTGATGGGTAGGTGCATCTATCCAGTCTGGCAGCCCTACGCCTGGCGCGTGCAAGCAACGCGCGACGGGCCGCCCTTAAGGCGGCGTCGCCGAGGTCAGGCCCGGTGGGTTTTCACATACATGCCTGCCGTGCCCAGCACCGAGCCGATCACATAGGACACGACGCAGGTGACCACGCTGAAGTTGAGGATGTTGGTGTCCGCGTCGCCCATGAGCAGCATCATGGCCGTGCCCGCCACCAGGAACCCGGTGCCCACCCACAGATAGACGAAACGGTCGAGATTGCGCCCGACAAGCGTGGCGACCACGATCGCCGCACCGGCGGCGATCGACAGGTAGCTGAAGGCCGGGTTGGTCGGCAGGCCCAACGCGGTCGCCTCGCCCGTGCCGTAGAGCTCGTCGCCCTGGGTCGTGATCGCCCCGACCACGCCGAAGATCAGCACGTAGAGCCCGGCGAGCAGGCTGAGCGTGCGATAGAGCGGGCGGAGGTGGTGGTTCACCGGGAAATGCAGGGACATGCGCGGCAGGTTATCAGTCGTCGCCGACCGTCTCGGCCAGGGCCAGCCACTCCTCCTCAAGCGCGGCCTTCTCGTCGGCGAGCTCGCGCAGGGACGTGTCGAGCGAGGCTATCTTGGCGTAGTCGGTGGCGTTTTCGGCCATCTCGGTGTGCAGGCGAGTTTCGCGGTCGGCGAGCTTCGTCAGCGACCGTTCCACCCGGGCGAGGTCCTTCTTCGCCTGCCGCGAGTCAACGGTCACCCGCTTCGGTTTGGCCGCGGGCTCGATGGGAGTGTCCACTAGGGACAGATATTCGTCGACACCACTGGGCAGGTGCCGCAGCTTGCCGTCACCCAACAGGGCGAAAACCTTGTCGCACACCCGTTCCACTAGGTATCGGTCGTGCGAGGCCACGATCATCGTGCCGGGCCACGTGTCGAGCAGGTCCTCCAGCGAGGCCAGCGTGTCGGTGTCGAGGTCGTTGGTCGGCTCGTCCAGGATCAGCACGTTGGGCTCGGTCGCCAGCAGGCGCAGCAGCTGCAGCCGCCGCCGCTCGCCGCCGGACAGGTCGCCCACGGGTGTCCACACGCGACGGTCGGTGAACCCGAAGACCTCGGCGAGCTGCGCCGCCGACAGCTCGCGATCGCCGAGCTTCACCCGCCGCGCGACCTCCTCGACGGCCTCCAGCAGGCGCAGCGAGTCGGGCAGCTCGGCCAGCTCCTGCGACAGGAACGCGGGCTTGACCGTCTTACCGACGGTCAGACCATCGGTGTGACCCGTCGCGAGCAGGCGCAGCAGCGTGGACTTGCCCGAACCGTTGGCACCCAGGATCGCGATCCGGTCGCCCGGCCCCACATGCCAGGTCACGTCGTCGAGGATCAGCTTCGGCCCGGCGTGCTCGGTCACGTCCACAAGGTCGTACACCTGCCGCCCCAGCCGAGCCGTGGCGAGCTTGGCGAGCGTGACCTCATCCCTCGGCGCGGGCACGTCATCGATCAGCGCGTTGGCCGCGTCGATCCGGAACTTCGGCTTGGACGTGCGCGCGGGCGGCCCCCGCCGCAGCCACGCGATCTCCTTGCGCAGCAGATTTTGCCGGCGCGACTCCCGCACAAAAGCGACACGCTCCCGCTCCGCACGCGCCAGCGTCCACGCCGCGAACCCGCCCTCGTAGGCCCGCACCTGCTGGTCGGCGACCTCCCACATGTGGTCGCACACCGCGTCGAGGAACCACCGATCGTGCGTGACCACCGCAAGCGCGCCGCGCCAGGTCTTGCGCAGCCACTCGGCCAGCCAGTTGACCCCGGCGATGTCGAGATGGTTGGTCGGCTCGTCCAGGATCAGCAGGTCGGACGGGTGCACGAGCAGCGAGGCGAGCGCTATGCGGCGGCGCTCGCCGCCCGACATCGGGCCGACCGGCTGGTCGAGCCCGAGCCCACGCATGCCGAGCCCGTCAAGGATCTCGCGGACGTCGAACTGCCCGGCCCACTCGTGCTCCTTGGCGAACGAGCCGAGCACGAGCGAACGGACCGTCGCCTCCCGATCGTAGGAAACGCTCTGCGCGAGCATGGAGACCCGCAGGTCACGCCGGTGGGTGACGCGGCCCGAGTCGGGCTCCTCGGCGTGCGCCAGCAGGCGCAGCAGCGTGGACTTGCCCGCGCCGTTGAGGCCGACGACGCCCACCCGGTCGGTCTCGTCCAACCCGACGGAGACCTCGGTGAGCAGCTGACCGACCGGTCCGTAACCCTTGGAGACCCGGTCGAGATTCACGATGTTTGCCATGGCGGAGCTAGCCTATCCGGCCTCTTCGGCAATCAACTGACGCGAGCTCCCGGCACGGGCCCGTGGGCGAGCCGGACCTCCCGGCACTCGCCGTGCTCGCGCACCGCGTCGGCGATCTCGCGGGCGTGCGCCTCGTCCTCGGCGAGGAAGACACACGTGGGGCCGCTGCCCGAGACCAGCGCCGCGTGTGCCCCGGCGTCAACCCCGGACCGCAGCGTCGCTTCCAGCCGCGGCATGAGGGAGATCGCCGCCGATTGCAGATCATTTCCCAGTGCCGCGCCCAGCACCGCCGGATCGCGCTGCCGCAACGCCGCGAGAAGCTCGTCCGTGCTCCCCATCGGCGCGCCCGCCTTGCCCGCGGCGCGCAACCGATCCAGCTCCCGATAAACGTCCGGAGTGGACAGTCCGCCCGCCGAGAACGCGACCGTCCAGTGCCACTTGGTCGCCCGCGCGAGCACCGGATTGACCATCTCGCCCCGGCCCGTGCCCAGCGCCGTGCCACCGTAGAGCAGGAAGGGCACGTCGGACCCGAGCGTCGCGGCGATCTCGGCCAGATCGGCGCGACTGAACCCCGTCCCCCACAAAGCATCACAGGCCACCAGAGTCGCGGCGGCATCGGCAGAACCACCCGCGAGCCCGGCGGCCAAAGGAATCTGCTTGCGTAGATGCAGGCGCCCCTTTGGCTCCACCTTGGCGGCCATGGCCAGCGCCCGCGCCGCCCGGATCACCAGGTTGCGGTCGTCGAGCTCGAGCTCGCCCACCCCCTCGCCCTGCATGGTGAGGGTCAGCGCGTCGCCCGCGCGGGCCGTGATCTCGTCGTGCAGCGAGATGGCGTGGTAGACCGTGTGCAGCTCGTGGTATCCGTCGTCGCGCAGCGGGCCGACACCAAGGTGCAGGTTGATCTTCGCCGGCACTCGCACCCGCACGGGACCGAGGGCCAACTGCCCGTCCTGCTCGAGTGCCCAAGCCTCCGTCACCGCAAAAGCCTAACCCTGGCAAGCTCCGCGAAGTCAGCCACGTCCAGCTGTTCGCCCCGGGCGCCGGGATCGATGCCCGCTTGGCGCAGCAGCCGCTCCGCCTCGGCGGGCGTGCCCGCCCATCCGGCCAGTGCCGCCCGCAGTGTCTTGCGCCGTTGGGCGAACGCCGCGTCGACGGCCGCGAAGACGGCCGCGCGCGGCACCTCCGACGTGGGCGGCTCGCGCCGGGTGAACGCGACCAACCCGCTGTCCACGTTGGGTACCGGCCAGAACACGGCCGGCGGCACGCGGCCGGCCAGGCGGGACTCGGCGTGCCAGGCGAGCTTCACGCTCGGTACCCCATAAATCTTGGAACCAGGCTTGGCGGTCAGCCGGTCGGCGACCTCCTTCTGGACCATCACGAGGCCATGGTTGATCGTCGGCAGCGCGGCCAGCAGGTGCAGGATCACCGGGACCGCCACGTTGTAGGGCAGGTTGGACACGAGCGCGGTGGGCGCGGGGTCGAGCGCGTCGTCCAGCTTCAGCGCGTCAACGTGGTGCACCGTCAGGTTGGGCGGATGCCCCGTGGTCTCGACCAAGGCTTCCGCGAGCTTGCCATCGATCTCGACCGCGTGCACGTGCCGCGCGGCCGGGAGCAGCCCCAGCGTGAGCGAACCCAGCCCCGGCCCCACTTCGACCACGACGTCGTCATCCTTTAGTGAGGCGGCGGCGACGATGCGGCGGATCGTGTTGGGGTCGTGCAGGAAGTTTTGCCCGCGCTTCTTGGTCGGGGCAACGCCCAGCCGCTCCGCGAGCTCCCGGATCTCGGCTGGGCCAAGGAGTTTCGTCATGCCGGGTTTAGATCCAAAGCCGGCCGAGCCACATGCGTCTGCTCCAGTCCGTGGTCGGGATGGACTCGCCCGCGAAGATCGGATAGAAGTAGGCGAAGTTGAGCGCGACCAGCAGCACGAACAGCCCGGCGATGACCACGCCGGTCATGAGGCGCGACTCGTCGGCCATCGCGCCGCTCGGCGAGGTCATGATGGCGCCCAGCACATAGACCACCGCGAGGATCAGGAACGGCTCGATCGGGATGGCGTAGAAGAAGAACATCGTGCGGTCGCTGAAGTAGAACCACGGCAGATAGGTGAACGCGATCATGAGGAGGATCGCACCCGCGCGCCAGTCGCGGCGGGCGATGCCGAACCAGATCGTCGCCGCGATCGCCGGGATGAAGCTCCACCACAGCAGCGGCGTGCCGAGCAGCACCACCTCGGCCGAGCAGTCGACCGCGCTGCACGGGATCGTCTTGACGAAGTAGAACGCGACGGGCCGGCCGAGCAGCAGCCACTGCCACGGGCGCGACTGGTAGGGATGCGTGTCGTCCAGGCCGTAATGGAAGTCGAACGCGGCCGCATGGTAGCGCCAGAGGTTTTGCAGCGCGCCGATGAACGGCACCTCGTTGCCGCCCGAGTCGCGGATGTAATGCCGGAAGTATCCGGTGTCGCCCACCAGCCAGCCGGTCCACGTCGCGAGGTACACCGCGAACATGATCACCACGAACAGGATCAGCCAGCCGAACTCGTCCAGCAGCGTGTCGCGCACCGGCTCACGCACCCCGGCCGTGCGGCGGGCGCCGATCTCCCACCACACGATCAGGATGAGGAACGCGGGCAGCACGAACAGCGCGCTCCACTTCACCCCGGTCGCGCAGCCCATCAGCACGGCCGTGGCCAGGCGCCACCACGGCACGGCAAACGGCGGCCGGCCGACCCGGCCGCGCTTGGCCGGATCGCCACCGGACGCGATGAACGCGGCCCAGCGCCGCCGGCGATGATCGCGGTCGAGCAGGAGCGTGCCGAACGCGGCCAGGATGAAGAACATGAGGAAGATGTCGAGCAGCGCGGCCCGCGACAGCACGAAATGGGCCCCGTCGAACGTCATGAGCAGACCCGCGGCACAGCCCAGCACGGTCGAGCCGAACATCCGGCGGGCGATCCGCGTGATCATCAGCACGGACGCGATGCCCACAACCGCCGCGCCGATCCGCCAGCCCAGCGTGTCGTAGCCGAAGATCTTGATCCCGATCGCGATCATCCACTTGCCCAGCGGCGGGTGCACCACATAGCCGGGGCTGTTGTTTTTCTCATCCCACTCGACCAGGT
>JBIOYB010000271.1:0-36935 GCA_044869915.1 Allorhizocola sp. | reverse complement strand
CGCGGGCCGGCGGGGTCATGCTGATCGCGGTCGGGCTGGCGCTGGTGACCGGCGCGTGGGCCGACTTCGTGACATGGCTGCGGGTCACGGTCGGCGTCGGAAGTGTCTTCATATGAGCCCGCTGGCGTTTTTGCGCAACAGCTGGCGCTGGCTCACCAGCATGCGCACGGCGCTCATCCTCCTGTTTTTGCTTGCCGTGGCGGCGATTCCGGGCTCCGTGCTGCCGCAGCGATCGGTCAAGATGGAAGACGTCCGGGGATATTACGCGGCCCATCCGCAGCTCGCGCCGATCGTCGACCGGCTGTGGGGCTTCGACGTGTTCGCCTCGCCGTGGTTCTCGGCGATCTACCTGCTGCTGTTCACGTCGCTGGTCGGGTGCATCGTGCCGCGGCTGCGCGACCAGGTGCGATCGTTGCGGCGGCCACCGCCCGAGGCGCCGGCAAAGCTCGACCGTCTCAAGGCTTACGCGTCCTTCGACCGGCATCCGGAAGTCGAGCTGAAGGGCTGGCGGGTCAGGCGGCGCGAGCAGCCCGACGGCACGGTGACGATCGCGGCCGAACGCGGCTACCTCAAAGAGACCGGCAACCTGCTCTTCCACACCGCGCTGCTGCTCGTGCTGGTGGGCGTCGGGATCGGCGCGCAGTGGGGCTGGCACGCCAACCGGCTGCTGGTGCAGGGGGCCGACCAGGCGTTCTGCAACACGCTCCAGCAATACGACGACTATGGGCTCGGCCCGCGCGTGTCAGCCGGCGACCTGCCCCGGTTTTGCCTGGAGCTCGACCAGTTTGACGTGTCCTATAACGACAACGGGGTGCCCAGGTCGTTCAACGCCATCGTCAACGGTGGGCTCTCGTTCAGTGTGAACCGCCCGCTGCGGCTCGACGGGGCCAACGTCTACCTGCTCGGGCAGGGCTACGCGGCCGAGCTTCGCTACACCGACACGCAGGGGCGCACGCAGACGACGGTCAGCCCCTTCCTGCCGGTCGACGGCATGCTCACCAGCGAGGGCGTGGCCGCGTTCCCCGACGCCAACGGCAGCGACAAGACCAAACAGATCGGTTTCGAGGGGCTGTACCTGCCGACCGCCTCGACGGGCCGATCCGTTCACCCGGCGGAGAAGGACCCGCAGTTGCTGCTGCTGGCCTACTCCGGCGATCTGGGGCTGGACACGGGCATCTCGCGCTCGGTGTACACATTGGACAAAGCCCGGCTCAAGCAGATGGGCGAGGCCAAGATGCTGCGCAAGGGCGACAGCTGGACGCTCGAAGACGGCAGCAAACTGGAGTTCCTCGGCACCCGCCCGTGGATCACCATCTCCATCCGGCACGACCCCGGCACGCCCATCGTGCTGGTCGGCGCGGCACTGCTCGTGATCGGGCTGCCCCTGTCGCTGTACGGCAGGCGGCGTAGGGTGTGGTGGCGCCTGCACCCGGACGGCACGGCCGAGGCCGGCGGGCTGCCGAAGACCGACTACCCGGGATTCGCGGAAGAGTTTGCGAGGGTGACACAGTGTCAGACAACCTCCTCATAGTCACGGTGATGCTCTACCTCGCGGCGATGCTCGTGCACGCCGCCGACTACGCGTTCGGGCGGCGGGGTCTGGTCGCTCGCGCGCTCGTGGGCGCGGGCGGGCCGACGGTCGCGCCAACAGACGCGGCGGCCCAAGGCAGTTACACCGTGGCAGGGCCTCCCGCCGAGCAGCCGCAGCGGATCCAGCTCGGGCGCATTGCGGTAGCCATCACGGCGGTCGCCGCACTGGCCCACATCGTCACGACGGTGAGCCGCTCGCTGGAGGCAGGCCGGTTGCCGTGGGGCAACATGTACGAATTCGTGCTCACCGTCACGCTCGGGGGCACACTCGTGTGGCTCGCAGTGGTCATCAAGCTGCCCGAAGCCGTCCACCTTGGACTGTTCGTGACGCTCGTGCAGGTGCTGCTGACAGGCGTGGCCATGGTCGTGCTCAACACGCCGGTCGGCCCACTGGTGCCGGCCCTCGACTCATACTGGTTCGTGGTGCACGTGGGCACGGCCACCCTCGCTTCCGCGCTGTTCCTGGTCGGGTTTGCCGCGTCCGTGATGTACCTGCTGCGCAGCGGATACGACGAAGGCAAGCGCGGCGGGTTCTACCCCTACGGGCGGTTCCTCGCCAACGCCGAGACGGTCGAGCGGCTATCGTTCCGCATGCACGCCTTCGCCTTCCCGGTGTGGACATTCGCCGTGTCGGCCGGTGCCATCTGGGCCGAGGCGGCGTGGGGGCGATACTGGGGATGGGATCCCAAGGAGACCTGGGCATTCATTTCCTGGATTGTGTACGCGGCCTACCTGCACGCCCGCGCCACACCTAGTGTGAAGCGGCGCGTGACGGCCTGGATCGCGGTGGTCGGCTGGCTCACCATGCTGATGAACCTGTTCGGCGTCAACATCTTCTTCGAAGGCCTGCACTCCTACGGCGGCGTGTGAGTGCCACGCATCGCCATCACCGGCCACATGAACCTCACGCCGGCGAGCGAACCACTCGTGCGGCAGGCGATTGTGGAGGCGTTGGCGGCGCACGGCGGCGATAGCCTGGTGGGCATCAGCTGCCTCGCCCGCGGGGCCGACACGATTTTTGCGCGTGCGGTGCTCGAATTGGGCGGCAGCCTGGAGGTGGTCGTGCCCGCGGCCGACTATCGCACGGCCAAGGTCGACCCCGGCGATGGGCCCGAGTTTGACGACCTCGTGCGCCGGGCCGCGCGGGTGCGCACGCTGCCGTTTGCGCGGGCCAACCGCGACGCCTATGCCGCGGCCAACGAGGTGCTGCTGGGCGTGTGCGACGAACTGTATGCGGTGTGGGACGGTCAGAGCGGCGTCGACCGCGGCAGCACGGGCGAGGTAGTCGCGCAAGCCCGCACCCGCGGCATCCCGGTGCGAGTCATCTGGCCCGCCGGCGCCGCCCGCCAGGTGTTGTAGTCACTCGCGGTCCACCGCCCAGAGCTGGACCTCCTCCAGCCTTTCGTAACCCAGCCCCGCATAGATCTTATTGCTGGTCGGGTTGTCGAGATCTGTGTAGAGGACGGGAATGTGGCCGTCGTCGAGGATCTGCTGCGAGACGGCGGCGACCAATGCGCTGGCATATCCATGGCCGCGCGTCTCGGGCGGCGTGTAGACCAGATTGATGCGTACCACCCCGTGCACGGGCTCGGTGCACACCGCTATCGACACCGGCCGGTGGCCGTCCTCCCACAACCACAGGTCACGTGCGGCGATGCGCCGGTCGACATCGGACAGTTGCGCGCTCCCGTGGTCGCCGATGTGGCGCTGAAAGTCCAGCACCCATTCGTGGGCGGGCATGGCATCGGCGGGCTCGCCGAAGCGGGCGTGTCCCGGCACACCTCGCGGCGGGGTGACGTGTCTGAGGCGATGCAGAGCCCAGCCGCGCACCATGCTGATCGGCGCGCCCGCCGCGACGAGCTCGGCCAGGCGCCGGGCACGAGTCCCATGGAACCGCCGCAGCCCTTGGGCCTTGGCCGCCTCCGCGACAGCCTCAAGCGCCGCGGCCGGCATGTCGGTGATCAGCATCGGCATGGGTGGCGCCGCGATCGTGAGGCCCGCGATGGCGTCCCGCTCATCGACGACGCTCCAGAGGACCACCTCTCGCTCGAGGGGCGCGCCGACGGACAGCATTGTGGTGGCGATCTGGTTGTATCGCACCGGCTCCCGCTCGATCCAGGGCATGATCTCCCGGACGAACTCCTCGATGTCATCGTGAGGGACAACCCGCATCCGAGGATCGTCGCACGGACCGCGGGTCACCACTGCCCCGTCGGCCCGCCGGCCGCGCGGATCAGATGTCGGCGAGCTTCAGCTTGACGGTCGCGATGTCGCCGACGTCGAGGCCTTCGGCCTTGCGGATCGCGCGCTTGACCGGCAGCACGTAGCAGCCGCGCCCACTATCCGGAAAGATCGATGTTGCCCAGGTGCTGGCGCCGACCGTGACTCGGACCCGCACCGCACCGAAGCCCCGGCGCGGCCCGCCGGCCAGCTCGCGGATCTCCTCGGACACCTCGGCGGGCAGGCTCACGAACGTCCAGCTGTCGGCGCGCCTGGCATCCCACATCCACAGCTCGGCATCGAAGACGACGACCATGGTTCCCAGCATCACACGCGGGTCCGACAGACCGTGCCACCGGTGGCGGTTTGGTCCGCAACCCAAATCCACCAAAGCAGGTGCCGGTTTCGCAGCGTGTAGGAGCCTTAAGCCCTTTATTTACCCCATTTATTTACCTCGGTCCGCGATACGCATTCACCGGTGCTCCCGCGGAGGACCGGTCGGGCCTTGGACGGCCCTTCCTGCCAGGTCCGTGGGTGGATGGCACGGCCCGCAACCGCAAACCCGGCCTACCCGCTTCGGGCCGACGCCATGACGCTCTCTCGGCCCCTACCACTCTGCTCCGACATCTCGGAGCAGAGTGATGGGCCGCGAAGCACACCCACCCCGGCACGTCCGCATGTCTGCCCACCCAGCGGCTGGGCGGACGTTGAGCGCGCGGAGGCCGAGTGCCGCGGGCGACCCGCGGAATCTTGGCAAAGGCGGCCGCACGCCTGTGCGAAGCAACCCGGGACCCTCGGGCGAAGATCCGCGCCATTTCTGGGATTTATCCGGGATATTGCTGCGATCTGCCCTCAAGATCTCTACAAAAACCCGGAAAATGCGCGGATCTTTGGACCCGCGTTCGCGGACGCGCTAAGCCGGCTGTGCAGGGGCGGCGGTGCTTTCGCGCAGGGCGAGGCGGGCCGGGGTGGATTCGAAGGAGGCGACGGTCGCGCCTTCGAGCTGTTCGAGCAGGATGCGGGCGGTGTGGGCGCCGTAGGCGGTGATGTCGCGCGACAGTGCGGTCAGCGCGGGGAAGACCATCTCGCACAGCTGCGAGTCGTCACCGGCCACAATGGACAGTTGGGTGGGCACGGCGATGCCGAGTTTGCGGGCGACGCTGAGGCCGGCGGTGGCCATGACGTCGTTGTCATAGGTGATGGCGGTCGGGCGGGGGGTGGACGAGAGGAGGCGCTGGGTGGCCCACGCGCCGGCCTCCCAGGTGTAATCGGTGTCTATCACGTCGGCCGACTCGAGGCCGTGGCGGGCGGCGGCCTCGTGGAAGGCGGCCGTGCGGATCTGAGTGTGCTCCAAACTGGACAGTCCGGCGACCCTGGCGATGCGCCGATGCCCGAGGCCCACGAGAAAGTCTACGGTCTGGCTCACCGGCGCCGCGTCATCGTTCCAGACCGCGGGCATGGTGCTGTCGGAGCGCGGGCGGCCGACCAGGACACCCGGCACGCCAAGCGATTCGAGCACCGGCACGCGCGCGTCGGCCGCCCACAGGTCGGTCACGATGACGCCGTCGATGCGCCGCTCCGCCCACAGCGACCGGATCGCCTCGATGGCCCGCGCGTGGTCCTCGACCACCTGAAGCAGCAGCGCCGTGCGCGAGGTGGCGAACTCGCTCTCCAGCCCGGCGATGAACTTCATGAAGAACGGCTCCACGCCGAGCGTCGACGGGCTGCGCGCGAGGACCAGCCCGACCGCGCCAGCTCGCCGGGCCGACATCGCGCGGGCGGCCGCGCTGGGACGCCAGCCCATCTCCCGGGCTATGGCGAGGATCCGCGCCCGAGTCTGCTCCGACACACCGGGCCGGTCGTTGAGCGCGAACGAAACCGCGCCGATGGACACACCGGCGCTCTTGGCGATGTCGCTTATGGTCGGGCGTTTGCTCATTTAAGGGTACTCATTTGGTGGCACCGCTGGTGAATCCGTTGTAGATGAATCGCTGCAGTAGCAGGAAAACTACCAGGGTCGGCAGGATGACCAGCACGGCACCCGCGGAAATGATCTCCCAGTGCGCGCCGAAGGGCCCCTTGAAGCGAAACAGCGACGTCGACATGACACCCAGGTCGTCGGACGGCATGTAGAGGAACGGGATGTAAAAGTCGTTGTAGACGGTGATGCCCTTGACGATGACGACGGTCGCGATCGCCGGCTTGAGCAGGGGGAAGATGACGCTGCGATAGATTTTGAACGAGTTCGCGCCGTCGACCCGGGCGGACTCGTCCAGTGAGATCGGGATGCCCCGGATGAACTGGAGGAAGATGTAAATCGCGACGATATCGGTCCCCATGAAAAGTAAAATCGGCGCCCAGCGCGTGTCAAACAGGCCGAAACCGTCGATCACCTCAAACGTGGCGACTTGGGTGGTCACGCCCGGGACGAGCGCCGCGACGAGGAAGAGGCCCAGCACCACCCGCTTGAGGCGAAACTTGAAGCGGTCGATGGCGTAGGCCGCCATCGATCCAATCACGACAGTGCCGGTAATCGAGAACAGCAGGATGAACGCGGTGTTGCCGAAGGCGATCAGCATGTCCCCGTTGCGGAAAGCGGTCACGTAGTTGTCGAGGTTGAACCAATCGCGTGGCGGTGCAAGGGTTTCGCCCGTCGCCATCTCCTCCGGCGTCTTCAGCGAGGTGCCGAAGATGACGACCAGCGGCAGCAGCGTCACTACGGCCGCGAGGACCAGCGACGCGTACTTCCCTGTGGCGGCAAGCAAACGCGTCATGTCAGATCCGTCCTCTCGTCCGGCACGAGCTTGCGCTGCACCCACGTGATGAGCAGGATGACGGCCAGCAACACGACCGCGGCCGCCGACGCGAGCCCCGTCTTGTTGAACTGGAAGGCGAGCTTCACGGTCTGGATGACAAACGTCGTGCTCCCGTTGGCACCGCCGGTCATGATGTACGGGATTTCAAACACCGACAGCGATCCGGAGATCGACAGGATCACGATCAGCCCGATGATGGGTTTGATGCCGGGCGCGATGATGCTCCAGAAGATCTGCCACCGGTTGGCGCCGTCGATCTCGGCCGCCTCGTAGAGCTCGGCCGGGATGGCCTGGATCGCGCCGAGGAACAGCACGAAGTTGAGCCCGAGGAAGCGCCACACCGACACGCCCGACAGCGAGACGTTGATCAGATCCGGATCGCCCAGCCAGAACTGTCGCGAATGGACACCGAGCAGCCCCAGGAAGGCGTCCAGCGTCCCCCCTTGCTTGAAAAAATAGAGGAACACGAAGGCGACGGCGACCCCGTTGATCAGGTAGGGAAAGAACAGAATTCCCTTGAACAGGTTGCGAAACCAGGTCTTGAAGCTCAGCAAGACGGCGAAATACAACGCCACCACGATCTGGAACACCGACGCGACCAGATAGTAGAGGCTGACGAAGAACACCTGGAACAGCTCGGGCCGGGTGAACAGCTGCACGTAATTGTCGACACCGATGAATTCGCGGTCGGGGCTCACACCGTCCCAGTTGGTGAGGCTGTACTCGAGCATGCTCACCACTGGGACATAGGTGAACGTCACCAGCAGTCCCAGTGGTGCGGCCAGGAAAAGCCAGGGGGTGAGCCGCTTCATGTCCCTCATGGGGCGGCCGCGGCCCACTTCTTGCCAAGCTCCGTGAGGTAGGAGTTGAGGTCGCCCGGTGCGGCGCCGCGCGCGATGTCGACCAGCTTCTGCCGGTAGTCGGGCTTGTTCAGGCCGATCTCGGACATGTTGTCAATCTTGTTGACGTCGGCCGCCTTCTCCTGCGACATCTCGATGAGCTGCACGCCCGCGTCGGAGAACGGCTTGAGCGAGGCGGGCATGGCACCGCCCTTGAGCACCGGGATGGCCTGGTTGGCCTCGGCGAAGCCCGACTTGTCGACGATGAAGTCGATGAACGCGCGGGCCGCCGGCTTCACCTTGGAGTGGATGTTCACCGCGTGGGCGTAGTCGGGCGCCATGATCGAACACGGCTTGCCGCCGACGTATGACGGGAACGGCATGTAGCCGATGATGGACGGGTCCTTGCCCGCCTTCTTGGCGGCGTCCTGCATCTGCGCGATGGACCACGAGCCGAGCCACATCGTCGCGATTTTGCCGTTGGCCAGCAGGCCCTTCGAGTCCTCCCAGTTGGTCGTCGCCGGGTCGGGCTCGCTGAGCTTGTTCTTCACGATGTTGAACAGCAGGGAGTCGGCGATGTTGAGGTCGCTGCCCGCCTTCCACGGGCTCTCCTTGCCGGCGAGCTTGTCATTGGCCTTGGGGTCGCACGTGACCGCGCCGACCGCGGCGGTCCACTGGCCCAGCGGCCAGCCGTCCTTGTAGTTGGTGTAGTAGGGGATCGACGTGCCCTTGGTCTTGATGGCCTGCAGCCCGGCGAGGAACTCGTCGGGGGTGGACGGCCACTTGGTGATGCCCGACGCCGTCCAAACCTCTTTGTTGTAAACGAATCCGACCACGGAGCCGAAGCCCGCCAGGCCGTAAACCTTGCTGTTGACCGTGGTGTTATCGGTGAAGCGATACTTCGAGGACAGGTCGGCGGAGCCGCCGAGCGAGGCGAAGTATTTGGGATAGTCGTTCTTCGCGATCGCGGCCGGGATCATCAGGATGTCACCGTAGTTTTCGGTGTTCATCCGGATCTTGACTTCGCCTTCGTAGTCGGTGATGCCGTCAAACTTGAGCTTCACGTTGGGATAGGTCTTATTGAACTCGTCGGCGTACTTCTTCATGGTGCCGTCGGTGACCAGGTCGGTCCGGTGGGTCAGGACGGTGACCTCACCGGTGACTTTGGACGGATCGGTGGGCGAGAGGGCGTCCTCCGCGGCCGGTGTGCTGCTGCCGCCGCCACAGCCGGAAAGCGCCAATAGTGCCGCCAACAGTAGAGCTCTTCTGTTCACGCGGGCCTCCAACTAAAACGTTTAAGGCGACACGTTACACCGGCCGGTGGAGTCGCGGAAGACGAGATGAGCCGGTTCCTCACTGCGGCTGCGCGCCTCAATCCCATCGATCACGTTCAGCAGCAGGCGCGCCGCGTGTGTGCCGTAGGCACCGATATCCCTGGTGAGAGCGGTGAGAGCGGGATGCACGAGGCGGCAGATCGGCGAGTCGTCCCACGCGATGATCGACAGATCGTCCGGAACGGACAGTCCGAGCTCGCGCGCCACGGCGACCCCGGCCACGGCCATGATGTCGTTGTCGTAGATGAGGGCGGTGGGTCTGTGCTTGGAGGTCAGCAGGCGCCGGGTGGCGCGGGCGCCGGACTCGGCCGTGTAATCGGTGGTGACGACCATGCCCTGCGGGCAGGCCTTGGCGAACGCGTCCGTGCGGATCGCGGTGTGCGCGAGGTCGGGCAGGCCCGCGACTCGGGCGATGCGCGCATGCCCAAGGGAGGCAAGGAACTCGACCGCCTCGACCATGGAGACCGCGTCGTCGGACCAGATGCTCGGGCCCTCACCCGGTGGGCCGATCACCACGGCCGGCATGTTCAGCTCGGCCAGGGCGGGGACGCGGCTGTCGTGTGTGCACAGGTCGCAGACGAGCACACCGTCGACCCGGCGCTCGGCCCACCAGCGGCGATAGAAGGCGATCTCCTCGTCGTGGTCGGGGACCATCTGCAGGAGCAGCGCATAGGAGTGCGTCGAAAGCTCGGCCTCCAGGCCGCTGATGAGCTCCATGAAGAACGGCTCCACGCCCAGTGTCCGGGGTGGACGGTGCAGGGCGAGGCCGACCACCTTGGCGCGCGCTCCGGCCAGGGCCCGGGCGGCGGTGCTGGCCTGGAAGCCCAGGCGGCGGGCGATGTCCAGGATGCGGCGGCGGGTCTCGTCGGACACGCCGGGCTGGCCGTTGAGCGCATATGAGACGGCGCCCTTGGAGACGCCCGCCTCGCGCGCGATGTCGGCGATTGTGGGTCGCTTCACGTATGCTCCTCATACTTACACGGTTCAGCTCCTGGGAGAGAAATGTACCGCCGATTGCACGACGGGTGGACCCTCGACTATCTCGGAGGGATCCAAGCGACCGTCCCCGGTTGCGTTCACACGGATCTGCTCGCCGCCGGGCTCATTGACGACCCCTACCGCGACGACAACGAGACCCGGCTCGGGTGGATCGGGCGCAGGCGATGGACGTATGCGACGGAGTTCGAGTGGACACCGGAGGGATACGACCGGGTCGACCTGGTGTGCGAAGGACTGGACACGGTCGCGACGATCAGCCTCAACGGGGTGGAGATCGGGCGCACGGCCAACATGCACCGGACCTATCGGTTCCCCGTTTCGCCGGTGGAGGGGGTCAACACGCTCACCGTCGCCTTCGACTCGGCGTATGACTACGCGCTCGCGCAGCAGGAGCGGTTGGGCGACCGGCCCGGGGCATATGACGAGCCATACCAGTTCATCCGCAAGATGGCGTGCAACTTCGGGTGGGACTGGGGGCCCACGCTCGTGACGGCCGGGATCTGGCGGGCGATCGGGCTGCACTCGTGGTCGGGGGCGCGGCTCGCGGCCGTGCGGCCGCAGACCCGCCTCGACGGTGTGGACGTTTTCGTTGATGTGGAACGGATTTCGAACGACCCGCTCACGGTGAGCGCCTCGATCGGCGGGGTCACGGTGGAGGCCAAGCTGGCGGCCGGGCAGACGTCGGCCGTGTTGCGGGCCGACGTGCCGTCGCCGCAACCGTGGTGGCCGCAAGGCTACGGGCCGCAACATCTTTACGACCTGACCGTGGCCATCGGGGAGGAAACCTGGTCGCGGCGGGTGGGGCTGCGCACGGTCGAGATCGAGCCAACCGAGTTCCGGCTCATCGTCAACGGCGTGCCGGTGTTCGTGCGCGGGTTCAACTGGATCCCCGACGACTGCTTCCCGGCACGGGTGACGCAGGACGAGCTGGCCACGCGGATGGGACAGGCGGTCGAGGCCAGGGCCAACCTGCTGCGCGTGTGGGGCGGCGGGGTTTACGAGTCGGACGAGTTCTACGACCTGGCCGACTCGCTGGGATTGTTGGTGTGGCAGGACTTTCCGTTCGCGTGCGCGGCATATCCGGAGGAGGAGCCGTTCGCGTCGGAGGTCGAGGCGGAGGCGCGGGACAACATCGTGCGCCTGATGAGCCACCCCAGCCTCGCGATCTGGTGCGGCAACAACGAAAACCTGGAGGGGCACCAGCATTGGGGCTGGCCGGACCGCTTGGACGGGCGGACGTGGGGCGCCGGTTACTACCACGAGGTGCTACCGCGCCTGGTCGGCGAGCTTGACCCAGGGCGGCCGTATTGGCCGGGAAGCCCCTATTCGGGCGAGCCGTCGCTTGATGTTAAAGATCCATCATTGGGTACGGTGCACATCTGGACTGTCTGGGTCACGCACGATTACACGCACTATGCGGCCTATACGCCGCGGTTTGTGGCCGAGTTCGGCTTCCAGGGGCCGCCGACTTGGGCGACATTGCGTGGGTCGGTCAGCTCGGAGTCGCTGTCGCCCGATTCGTCGCATCAGAAGGCGATCGATGGGCAGGCCAAGCTGTTGCGCGGGCTGGAGGGTCACCTGCCGGCGCCCGCGTCGTTCGACGATTGGCACTACTACACGCAGCTCAACCAGGCGCGGGCGGTATCCTTTGGGGTGCAGCGGTTCCGGGCGCTGATGCCATACTGCATGGGCACCATCGTGTGGCAGCTCAACGACTGCTGGCCGGTCACGTCATGGGCCGCCATCGATGGCGCCGGGCGGCGCAAGCCCTTGTGGTATGAGCTGCGCCGGGCGTTCGCGGATCGGCTGATCACCTTCCAGGACGGCGAGGTCGTCCTTGTCAACGATTCCGGGGAAGAGTGGCGAGGCACACTTATCGTGGCGCGTGCCGGGATCGACGGTAAAGTTGTTGGTGTGCAAGAGGTAGCGGTGTCAATGGAGCCCCGTCGGGTGGCGCGCTTCGCCTACGAGCCGGCGGCGGTTGTCACGGCTTCGGTGGGCGGGCAGCGCGCGGCAAGGGTGGAGCAGGAGGACGTTGACGTTCAGTTCGCGCCCGCCGCCTTCACCGGCACGGTCGAGCCGGCCGATGGTGGTTACCGGGTGCACATCACGGCCGAGACGGTGCTGCGGGATCTGGCCATCTTCCCGGATCGGCTCGACCCCGACGCCACCATCGACGACCAGTTGGTGACCCTGCTGCCCGGCGAGTCGGTCACGTGGCACATCGCGACGACAAAGGAGCTCGACTCCGCGCAGCTGCTTTCCTACCCCGTGCTCCGCTGCGTCAACGAGCCTCGCCCATGACCGACAGCGCGTCGAGTCGTCCGGCCGGCCGTGAGCCCAGCCGTGAGCCGGGCCGCCCGTCCGGTGGAGCGTCGAGTCGATGCGTGCTGGCGCTTGATATCGGAGGCACCAAGTTCGCGGCCGCGATCGTCGATGGCGAGGGCGGGCTGCACGACCGGGTAGAGATGCCGATCGGCGCCGATCCCACGGCGACACTGTCCACTTTGGTCGCGCCCTATGCGTCGGCCGGCCCAGTGGGCGTGGGCATCGGCACGGCCGGGCCGCTGGACCTGGGCCGGGTCAGCCCGGTCAACATACCGGCCTGGCGCGACTTCCCCTTGGCCGACACGGTTTCGTCGCTCGTGAGCCTGCCGGTCGCGATCGCGGGCGACGCGCAGTGCATGGCGCTCGGCGAGTGGTGGCGAGGCGGGCACGCGACGCTGAGCGCGTCGGGCCTGAGCAGCGCGGCGGCCGGCGGGCACACGACGACAGCGGGGGCGGCACGCACGGGTGCCGGGGCAGCGGCCGTCCACCGCACCATGCTCGGCGTGGTCGTGTCCACCGGCGTCGGCGGCGGGCTCGTGGTCGACGGGGCACCGTTCCTCGGCCCGACCGGCAACGCCGGACACATCGGGCACATCACGGTCGACCCCGACGGCACCCTCTGCCCCTGCGGCGCAACGGGTTGCGTCGAGACCATCGCCAGCGGGCCGGCCATGACCCGGTGGGCGATATCCCAGGGCTGGCGCCCCACCGCCGACACGGGCCGGGCCATCGGGGCACACGGGCTTTGGACACCCGACGCGCGCATGCTCGCCGCCGACGCCCGGCTCGGCGTGCCCCTCGCCGTGGCCGCATTCGAGCGGGCCGCCGACGCCCTCGCGCTCGCCTTCCTCACGGCCGCCGCACTGTGCGACATCGACCTGGTGGTAGTCGGCGGCGGCGTCGCGGCAGCCGGCGACACACTACTGCACCCACTGCGCCAATCGGTGAAGCGGCGGGGCGGGCTCGCGTTCCTCCGACGGCTACACATCGCCACGACCACCTTGGGTCGCGACGCAGGCCTCTACGGCGCGGCAGCCCTCGCCCTAGCCCAACACTAGCCCCGCCCCCCGCATCACCGACGCCTCCCCAAACCGCTACGCGGCTTGGGGAAACGCGTCTTGAGAGAAACACGGCTTTTCAAAAAGCGTGGCTTCCCTCTGTTCCTCCCGACGGGAGGAACCCCACCTCTCGGAGCCCCCGAGGTCTCCCGCCGGAGGCACGCACTTCCACCCCCACTCACGGCACGGCCCACCCAGGGCCATGCGCGCCCGTCACCCGGCGGTTTGGGCCGCTCTGGCGCCCGTGGTCGCCACCGTCCCGCGCAGGCCCGCCGCCTCGCGATGCGCATGCCGCTTCCGGTGCGTGTCCGGTTGGAACCGCATGGCGTGCTCTGCTTGCGACGCGGACCCGCTGCCGCCCGTGGTCGGTGCCTTCGCCTCGGCTCGTGGGAAGGCTTCGGTGGCCTCGGCCGGTGGCCGGCTCGTGGGAAGGCTTCGGTGGCCTCGGCCGGTGGCCGGCTCCTTGGCGGGCTTGGGTAGCCTCGGCTGGTGGTCACGACGATGCAGGACATCGCGCGCCTGGCGGGCGTCTCGCGCGTGGCCGTGTCATATGCGCTCAACGGCCGCCCGGGCGTCTCGGCGGAGCTGCGCAAACGCATCCTGAGCATCGCACGCGAGGCTGGCTTCAGCCCAAACGCCTATGCCAAGGCCATGCGCGGCGCAGCCGCCAACGCGGCCGGGCTGGTGCTGCAGCGGCCGTCGTCCGGGTTTCACCAGGAGCTCATCAGCGGCATCCAGATCGCATTGTCCGCGCGCGGCTTCGGCCTCGTGCTCCAGTTTGCCGCATCCGCTCAGGAGGAGCTGGCCATCTATCGGCGCTGGCACGCGGAGCGCCGCGTCGACGGCGTCATTGTGTGCGACCCACGTGTCGACGACCTCCGCATCCCGGCGCTCAAGCGGCTCGGTCTCCCGACTGTCGTGATTGGAGGGCGTGGTGACGTGGCTGGGCTCGCCCATCTCTGGTCCGACGAGCGCGCCGCCGCCGTCAAGGCCGTGGGCTATCTGCACGCGCTCGGTCACCGCCGCGTCGCGCTGCGGCCGGGGACGCCCGGCACGCTCCAAACCGCTTGGCGCGCCGAGGCTTTCACTGTCGCCTGCCGCGAGTTTGGCATCACGCCGGCACTCCCCGAGTCGGGTGGTGCGGGGCGACCGACCGCGATCGTCTACGACACCGATTTGATGGCGATCGCCGGGCTGCACGCGGCGGTGGAGCGCGGCCTGTCGGTGCCGGGCGACGTGTCGATCGTCGCGTGGGAGGACTCGCCGCTGTGCCAGGTGGTGCGGCCCGCGCTGAGCGTGCTCAAGCGCAACCTTACCGACATCGGCCTCGCCGCCACGCGCCTGCTTTTTGAATGGATCGACGGGCAGCCACCGCGCGGCGTGCAGCACGAGAATGCGACGTTCGTGGTCCGGGGGAGCACGATCCCCCCAAGGTAGGGGTGCGGCGAAGAAATGTCGCAGGGGCGTGCCAGGATTGGCGGCATGGCTGGAGCGCGGTTTCCTTACCAAAACATGCAGGAGTTTCTCGCTGCCCTCGAGCGGGCGGGCGAGCTGCATCGGGTGAGCGCGCCGGTCGACCCGACCCTGGAGGTCAGCGAGATCGTGACCCGCACGGTGCGGGCGGGCGGGCCGGCGCTGCTGTTCGAGCGGCCGACCCGGGGCCAGATGCCCATAGCCATCAACCTCTTCGGGTCACACAAGCGCATGGCGCTGGCGCTGGGCGTCAAGCATGTTGACGAGATCGGCGCGCGCATCGGTGACCTCATCAAGCCCGAGCTGCCGGTGGGCTTCAGCGGCATGCTCGATGGGCTCGGCAAGGTGATGCAGCTCAAGTCCGTACCGCCTAAAAAAATCAAGAGCGGACCGTGCCAAGAGGTGGTGCTCAAGGGCGCGGAGGTCGATCTAGATCTTCTTCCGGGCCTGGTGACCTGGCCCGACGACGGCGGCATCTTCCACAACTATGGGCTTACTCACACCCGGCACCCCGAGACGGGCAAGCGCAATCTCGGGCTCTACCGGCTGCAGCAGCATTCGCGCAACACGCTGGGCATGCACTGGCAGATCCACAAGGATTCGACCGCGCATCACGCGGTGGCGGAGCGGCGGGGCGAGCGGCTGCCGGTGGCGATCGCGATCGGGTGCGATCCGGTCGTGTCCTATGCGGCGAGTGCGCCGCTGCCCGGCGATATAGACGAATATCTGTTCGCTGGGTTTCTCCGAGGGGAAAGGGTCGAGCTGGTCGATTGCCTGACCGTTCCTTTACAGGTGCCGGCGGAGGCCCAGGTGATTCTGGAGGGTTATGTCGAGCCGGGCGAGCGGGCGCCCGAAGGCCCGTTCGGCGACCACACCGGGTTCTACACGCCCGTCGAGCCGTTCCCGGTGCTGCATGTGGAGTGCATGACGATGCGGCGCGACCCGGTCTACCACTCGATCATCACGAGCAAGCCGCCGCAGGAGGACGGGCCGATCGGCTACGCCACCGAGCGCATCTTCCTGCCGCTGATCAAGCTGCTGGTGCCCGACATCGTCGACATGCACATGCCCGAGCCGGGCGTGTTCCACAACTGCCTGATCGTGTCCATCCGCAAGCGCTATCCGAAGCACGCGCAAAAGGTGATGAACGCGGTGTGGGGCGCGCACCTGCTCAGCCTGACCAAGCTCATCGTGATCGTCGACGACGACTGCGACCCGCAGGACCTGCACGAGGTGGCGTTCCGGGCATTCGGCAACGTCGACTACGCGCACGATCTGCTGCTCACCCAGGGGCCGGTCGACCACCTGGATCACGCTTCATACCAACAGTTTTGGGGCGGCAAGGCAGGCGTCGACGCCACTCGCAAACTGCCCACCGAGGGATACGATCGGGGCTGGCCCGACGAGGCCGTGATGTCGCCCTCGATCGTGGAGCGGGTCACCAAGCGCTGGAAGGAGTATGGGTTCAAATGAAGGCCTTCCTGCGCCTCGTAGCGATCGAGCACTCGGTGTTCGCGCTGCCGTTCGCCTACCTGTCGGCGCTCGTCGCGGGCGCCACGTGGTGGGACATGGTGCTGATCACGGTCGCGATGGTGGGTGCGCGCACGTTCGCCATGGCGGCCAACCGGATCATCGACCGGCACATCGACGCGCGCAACCCGCGCACGGCCCAGCGCGAGCTCGTGACGGGCGTGGTGGCAGTGCGCACCGCGTGGACCGGGGCGATCATCGCGCTTGCGGTGTTCTTCGCGGCGGCCGCCCTGCTCAACCCGCTGTGCCTGCTGCTCTCGCCACTGGCCGTGATCCCGCTCGTCGTCTATCCCTACGCCAAACGGTTCACCGACTGGCCGCACGCCATCCTGGCCCTCGCCCAGGCGGTCGGGCCGGTCGGCGCGTGGCTCGCGGTCACCGGCACGTTCACCGGCTCCGGGCCGGCTTGGCTGCTGGGTGCGGCGGTCGGGCTGTGGATCGGCGGATTCGACCTGATCTATGCCTGCCAGGACGCGGTCGTCGATCGCGAGATCGGCGTGCGCAGCGTGCCCGCGCGCTACGGCGTGCCCTTCGCCCTGCGGGTGTCGACGCTGGTGCACGTGGTGACGTTCGGCATGTTCGTCGCGTTCGGACTGTGGGTCGGCCTCGCCTGGCCGTGGTGGATCGGGCTCCTGCTCACCGTCGGGGCGTTCGCCTACCAGCACGTGATCGTGACACCCACCGACCTGTCCAAGGTAAACCGCGCGTTCTTCACGGCAAACGGGTTCGTGGGCATTGCCCTATTTCTCTTCGGGATCGTCTCGCTGCCCTGATTGCGGCAGTTCATCAGCCTATGGGTGACGCCGTCCAAGCCCAGTCCTGAGGCGCATCACACCCACGGCTTCCAGCGGCCGCGCCCCGCCCCGGGAGCGCGGTGTCTCGTTTGGGGGGCGGTGTCTCGCCCGGGGGGCGGTGTCTCGTTTGGGGGGCGGTGTCTCGCCTGGGGGCGCGGCGGCTCGCCTGGGGGCGCGGCGGCTCGCCCGAGAGGACGGTGTTCCGCCTGGGAGCGCGGTGCTGACCTCGGCGGCGCCGGTGAGGTTTCGTTTGGCGGATCCGCGGCGTTGGCGATCCGCCGCAATTCCCCTCACATGCCCACCAGAGATGGTTGGCATGACGCCACCGGGCGATTCTTTTGTCCGATCAGCTAGTGCGCCCACGATCGGCGGCGGGAGAATGATGGCCCCTATGATCTCAGACCCCGGCGGCCTGGTCGCGACCACGGTCGCCAACCTCGAGCAGATGCCCGCGCTCGAGCGTGCGCTATCCGCTGCCGCATTCATCGCGGCCGTGCAGGGCGACGACCGCAAGATCGCCCGCATCCGGTGGGCGGCGATCGCCGAGCTGCACACCGGGGGCATGACCATGGGCGAAATCGCCGAAAAGATCGGCGTCACGCCCGGCGCTGTTGACCTGGCCTTGCAGGCGTACCAGCGAGACGCATCCATCCGCACCTGAACACACCCTGGCGCAACCCGCCGTCCCACCCGTTGCCGCACGGATTCCAGGCCGCACCCACACGCCGGCCGGAGTCGAGCCCAGCCCGCCGCTGAACCTACCCGCCGCCGCCGGCACACCCAGACTGGCGCGGCCGACCGCGCCCGCACCACCCGCGCAACGCAGCCCCAGCCGCCGCAAACCACCCCCGTGGACGCGCAACCACCCCGGCCGCTGCGCGCAAGCCGGGTCGCCGCGCTCGGGCCAGCCGAGCCCGCGGGCAAGCCGGGACGCCGCGCGCAAGCCGGGTCGCCGCGCTCGGGCCAGCCGAGCCCGCGGGCCAGCCGGGCCGCCGCACGCAAGCCGGGCCGCCGTGCGCAAGCCGGGCCACCTGCCCGGCCCGCCGCAGCTCGTCGGCGAAGGCGAGGACTCCCGCCGTCAGACCCCGCACGTGATGGAACAGAAGCACCTCAGCCATGACAAACACTCTGGCGACGCCCCGGAAGAGTGACTCTCCCGCAGAGGGAACCGCTGGTGGCGCGTCACTTGCCGGGAGCGCGGAGCGTTTGAACGAGGGTGAGACGTGCGGCAGTCCTGGTCATTCTTGCGCTTACCGCAACGCTTGCGGGCTCATCGGGTACCGAGAAAAAGATGCCCTTGTGCCCAAGCGACCAGCCGGCACCCACCCGGGCACCGGACGCCGCGCCCTCCGCCATGTCTAAAAATGCTTGCCGCGCAAGGGTTACGGCGGTGCAGCGGGTGCGTGGGGTCGTGCCGGCGCCGGGCTATCATCACCTGGGCGCGACCACGGCCGGCAAATGGTCTGGTGTGCTGGGCCGGGTGGAGGTCGTGGATCCGGGCGTGCGGGCGGACACGTTTGAGTTTGTGGCGGCACGCTTCATGGCCAAGGCCGATGTCCCGGGCGGGGTGGCGTGGCTGGAGGCCGGCTGGGCCGAGACAGGCTGGGCAGGCGGCGGCCGGCAGCGAATGTACAGCTACGATACAAATCGCCAATCATGGATATTTTTTGATGAGTACCGGTTGAAGCCCGGCGATCGTCTCTGGATTTACGTGCAGACGGAGCAGGACGGCGACCGGCCGGCCTGGCAGGCCTGGCTGTGGTGGGCGGACAAGTGGAACCTGCTGTCGAGCCAAAGCCTGCCGATCGGGGCGAGGGCGACCATCGAACAATACGTAGAAGTGCACGCCGAGCGGCCGATCGACGTGCCCGGGCTGCGCATGGACAGCGCGTCCGTCAAGGATGGGCCCACCGGCGGGCTCACCTATTGGGACGAGCCCACTGTCGCGACCAACCCGGGCGTGCCGGCCGGCGGCTACTGCCTGACCTGGGCCACCCGGTATAACAGCTGGACCGCCGGTTCGTGCGCGTAATACCGTCCGGCATGTGATTGACAGGCCGGATTTCGACGAACGACTGCTGGGCGAGGACGTGGAGTTCCTGCCCATCGGGCTGGACGGCCGGGCGTGGGCCTATCGGGTCGGGCGGGAGTTCGTCAAGCTGCGACTCGGCGAGTTCGCGCCGGCCGCCTACCGGCTGCCCATGTTTCTTCGTGACCACGGGCTGGAGGAGGTGGTCGCGCCGCTGGGCGAGCCGCGGCCGGTGGGCGACGGCTTCTGGCTGCTGCGCTATCCGTTCCACGAGGGCGGGAGCCTGTGGAGCCGCGGCCTCACCGACGACCAGTGGGTCCACTATGGACGGTTCTTGGGGCGGCTGCACGCCGTGCGGCCGGATGGTCTGGCCCTGAGCGAGGAGCCCTACACGACCACGGCGCCCGCACGTGTCCGCGCCCTGCACAGCGAGCTCCCGCAACGGTTTCGTGGGCGCGTTGGCGCGCTGTGCGACGCGGTCGAAGCCGTGCGCCCCGAGCCCCGCCCACACGTGATCTGCCACGCCGACATCCACCCGGGCAACCTGCTGGCTCTTGATGAAGGCCGGCTTCACGTCGTCGACTGGGACGCGCCCATCCTGGCGCCGCGCGAACGCGACCTGATGTTTGTGTTCAGCGGCGACTTCGGCGAGGACCCGATCAACCCGCATCGGGAAGCCTTGTTTCGCAAGGGTTATGGCCCGCTCGAGATCGACGGCGCACTCCTTTCCTACTATGTGCGAGAACGCCAGCTCGACGATATCGCCGGATTCTTGCGGGGCATGCTCGACCCGGCCGCGAGCCCGGAATCCCGGGCCAACGACCTGCGCTTGCTGACCGCCGTCGCCGAGTCGATCAGTGTTTGATCCCGGCGCCCAATGACGTCAGATATTCCTCCCGCTTGAGCGGATCGGATCGCCCGGCGGCGTCATCCTGATGATCTCTGATCCACGCAGTGGTCAAGATCGGGCTTGGATGGCGTCGCCTCCCGGGGGCGATCCGCCGCGACTTGCTTTAGCAGGAGCAGAGAATAGAGCGGTCGTGCGCCTGCGTGTCGGCGGCGGATCGCTTGCCACCGCCCGGTACCCCCCAAAATCCGTTTCGAGAACGCCCTCGCCGCCCGTCAGGCCGGGAAGTCGCCGCTGCAGATCCCGCACCCGCATCGCCGGAAGCCGCACCTCGATCGTCGCGTAGTCGCCGTGCTGATGGGGTGCGCTCACGGCCGCGCCCAATCGCGCCGACGCGATGAGCAGGCCGCCGATCGACCCGGCCGGCACCTCCACCCGCGCCCGCATCATGGGTTCGCACACCTTCGTCCCGGCATGGCTGAGCGCACGCATGAGCACCATCGGCGCGAGCCTGCGAAAGTCGCCCGCCGTGCTCAGCGGCCCGCGTGTCGACGGCGGCCCGTCGGGCGAGCTGTAATTGCACGCGAACAGCGTGACCCTGCAGTCGGTGACCTGCCAGCCGCGCAGGCCCTCGCGCAGCGCGCCCCGCACATACTGCTCCATCGCCTCGGCGAACAACTCGACGTTCTTGTACACATACATGGGCACGGTGCGCATCTCCACGCCCATCCGGAACTCGATCCCCGAATCGTGCGGTGCCGGCTCCACCCGCAGCCCGATCGTCGCCCGGAACGGGTTGCCGTCGGCGTTCAACAGCTCAATGGCCTCACCGGTTTTGCGCGGCCGCTCCACGTGCAGCACGGTCGACTCGCGGAACTCGACGTCCAGACCGTACTCGGCGAGCAGGGTCGCCTGGATGACCTCCTTCTGCACCTCGCCATACAGCGACACGGAAATCTCTTGGCGCGCGTCGTCCTGCCGCACATTGATCAGTGGGTCCTGCTCGGCCAGCTCGGCGAGCGCGGCATGCAGCGTGCCCCGGTCTTCGGCCCGCTTCGGCGCCACCACGGTCTCGAGCGTGGGCGGCGCGAAGTGATGCTCGGGGCTTCCGTCTTTGACGGAGCCGATGGTGTCGCCCACGCGTGCCCGCGAAAGGCCCCACAGCTTCCCGATTTCGCCGGCCGACAGGCGCATGCCGCGCCCCCATCGGCCGCCGTCAAACACGTTGAGAGCGGTAATCTTGCCGAGACCGTCCAATTTCTGTCTTATTTGGAGGGTACCGGAGAAGAGGCGCACAAACGCGACCCCACGTTCAATCTTGAACACCCGGCCGGACAGCGGCCCGTCGGCGTCGCCCGCAGCGGTGGGCAGGAGGTCGACCAGCCCACCCATCAGCGCCTCGACCCCGTCGCCGGTCATCGCCGATCCAAAGTAGACCGGGTGCACCAGGGCGCGCTGCGTCTGTGCGGCAAGGCTTTCCCGCAACCGCTGGGGCGTGATGGCGGTCTCGTCGGCCACATACGCCGCGAGCAGTGACTGATCGTTTGAGGTGAGGGCGTCGATCAGCGCGACACGATCATCAGGGGGCACGGCCTGCGCGTCCAGCCGCCGCGGGATCGCCCGCAGCACGCGCTCCAGATCCGCCCCGCGCCGATCCATCTTGTTCACGAACAGCAGGGTGGGCACGCCCAACCGCTGCAGCGCGCGCATCAGTACACGCGTCTGGGGCTGCACGCCCTCGACCGCCGAGATCACCAGCACGGCCCCGTCGAGCACGCCCAAGACCCGCTCCACCTCGGCGATGAAGTCGGGGTGCCCAGGCGTGTCGATCAGGTTCACAAGCACGCCATCGACCACGAGCGACACCACCGCGGAACGGATGGTGATCCCGCGCTGCCGCTCGAGCTCCATGGAGTCGGTCTGCGTGGTGCCGGCGTCGACGCTGCCGATCTCGTCGATCACGCCGGCCGTGTAGAGCAGCCGCTCCGTCAGGGTCGTCTTACCGGCGTCGACATGCGCCACTATCCCGAGATTCAAAGTCCTGCGCTGCAAGCGTCATACCCTTCGAGCAGATGGAGTAGCTGACTTCGATGGCCATGAACGCTGCTCGCATCTCGATCTCCTCGGGTCGATGGACTTTTACTCGGTCAACCGCAGTTAACCACTCCGGCGCCGCCGGTACGACCGATTTACCCTCCCGTCTACGCTTTTTATTGCTTGGCCAGCCGCAGGCCGGCGTCGTGGTTGCGCAGCTGGCGGGCGAACCGGCTCATCGCGCTGCGGAAGAACCGCGCGTCGGCGGTGAAGAACAGGTACATCTTGGACACGCGCGTCATCGCCATGGTGCACGTCGTGGTGCCGTCCGCGCGGGCGGTGGCGGTGAACGTCATCTGCGAACCGAGCGCGGCGGCCTGCTCCAGGTGAGCGCGGGCGGACACCATGCTCACCGCGCCGATCACCCCGGCCCGCCCCTCGTAGGTGGCCACCGCCTTGAGGGCATCGTCACCCCCCGACGTTTCGATGTTCCACCGGCTGCCCATGATCGCTCCATTGCGGGCGCCGAGGCAGTCGGCGAACACTCCTACGCAGTCGGCCGGGGAAGCATTGGTCTCGAAGTGCCAGGTCCGGGTGTGGTCCATGATGCCCATGTCCGCTCTCCTGTCGTCACGGCAGCCCTCGCACAGGGCGTGCCGCATACCCGGTTCTGACGGACGGCGGGCGTCGCGGCTCGGAAACGGTGCGCCGGCAATGATTTTCACTCACGCTCGCGCCACTGCCAGAGGTGCGCCTTGACCGCGTCGCCCGCCTCTTCGGTGGTGAACGGCCCATCGGGCAGGCCCGGCACGTCCAGCTCGTGCTCGTAGAACGTGTAGTGGGTCGGCAACCCGGGATACGAGACCGAGAAACGCTGCTCCGTGACCGCCTTCTCTTCGGAAGCGGGCACGTCCCCGGCGTCATCGACCACGATCCCGAGCTCCTCGCGGACGCAGCGCAGTGCGGCCTGACGGACACTCTCGCCGGGCTTCATCTTCTCCATCGGCGGCGCGTCCCTGCCCCTGCGCCTGCCGCCGGTCATGGTCTGCTCGGCCTCGATCAGGATCCGGCCGCCGCGCCTGATGATGACCGTCACTATCGACGTCGCCCTGCCGGGCGGGTCTTCGCGCAGCACCGACTCGCCGCTGCGATACTCCCTCCACAGGTCGCCGATCGACTTGTGGACGCCGATCCCCCACTGCGACGTGTCTATGCCATTCTTGTGTAGCCATGCTTGCAGTTCCTGCTCGCTGCCGAAGTCCGCTCTCTTCACGGCTGCATTCTCGCTCAAGCCGGTCCCTCTGCGCGGCCACGTTGCGCGACTCCGCCAGATATCGCTCACCGTTGGCTCGCCAGGGAAGTGCTCCGCACGGGCCGCCGGCACTTGGCCGGACGATGGTCGCACCGGGCCCCGGAAGTCCTTGCACAGCAGGATGACCAGTCGCTGCCGTGTCCCGCCCAGGACGCGTTTATCCGGTGCGGCGGCCATTTGGTGCCGGCGCTGAAGCTGGGCATCCGCGGACCCGGAGGCCACGATCATCGTTTCGGCGGATTTGCTGACGCATCCGATTGTCCTCGAGTTGTGGCGACGGGTGTGAGTTTTTCATGCGGTATCGGTGGTGTGCGCACTGTCGGCCGGGGCCCAAGCGGGGTGCACTGGGGTGAGGAACACCCGCTCGTTTCAGGGAGGTCGACCCCATGGAAACCATGCGCGCGCGGGAGCTGGCGGTGGCCGGCGCGTTTGAGTTTACGCCGCGCACCTTCCCGGACAGGCGCGGGCTGTTTGTCTCGCCGATGCAGGAGGAGCCGTTTGTCGCGGCGGTCGGGGCCCGACTTACCGTGGCGCAAACGAATCACAGTGTGTCGGCCCGCGGGGTGCTGCGCGGCATACATTTTACGGCGACGCCGCCGGGCCAGGCCAAGTTTGTGTACTGCGCGCACGGGCACGCCCGCGATGTCGTGGTGGATCTGCGCATCGGCTCGCCCACGTTTGGCAGGTGTGACTACGTGGAGCTCGACTCGCGGGCGTTCCGCGCAATCTATCTGCCCGTCGGCACCGGGCACGCCTTCCTCGCGCTCGAGGATGACACGGTGATGGCCTACATGATCAGCACACCGTATCGGCCAGAGTTTGAGCGCACCATCGACGCCCTCGACCCGGATCTGGCCCTGCCGTGGCCGGACGGCATCGATTTTATCCGCAGTGAACGGGACCTCGAAGCGCCCAAGTTCGCCGACGCCCGCGAACTGCTGTCGCGCTACGAAGACTGCCTGTGAGGCGTCCAAACCCGCGCCCGATCGGCATTCGAGCCTGACGGACAAGCATGACGACGAAAGGGCGCCCGGCCGGGCGCCCCGTCTTCCGGACTCTGACTGGGAGTAAATGATGATCATCATCGACGCCTGTCGCGTCTGTGACAACCCCAAGCTGTTGCCTATTATCGATCTCGGCGAACAGGCGCTGACCAACGTCTTCCCTCGCTCGGCGGAGGACGTCGTCCCAAGCTTCCCGGTCGAGATGGTCCGTTGCTCGCCGGACGGCTGCGGCCTGGTGCAGCTGCGCCACTCCCCCGAGCCCACCCTCATGTACAACGAAAATTATCCCTACAACTCGAGTGTCCGCCCGTTCATGGTCAGTCACCTCGGCGGCAAGGTCGCTAAGATCACCAAGCTGGTCGATCTCGGGCCCGGTGACGCGGTGCTGGACATCGGCAGCAACGATTCCACGACGCTGCGCAGCTACCCGCCCGGCCCGCAGCTGGTCGGCATCGACCCGAGCGCGGAGCAGTTCCGCACGCGCTATCCGGAGGGCGCCGAGCTGGTCGTCGACTTCTTCTCCCGGCAGGCCTGGGAGAGCCGGATGGGCACGCGCAAGGCCAAGGCCGTGACGTCGATCGCGATGTTCTACGACCTCCCCCGGCCGCTGCAGTTCGTGCAAGACATCGCCGACATCCTGGACGACGGCGGGGTGTGGCTGATGGAGCAGAGCTACATGCCGGCCATGCTGGACACGACCGGATACGACATCCTGTGCCACGAGCACCTCGAGTTTTACGCGCTGCGCGACATCGAGTGGATGGCCGAGCGCGCCGGCCTGACGGTGATCGCCGCCGAGCTGACCGAGGTTTACGGCGGCAGCCTGGAGGTCATTCTCGCCAAGAACCCGACGCGCCATCGCATCGACGAGGCCGGCATCGCCCGCATCCGGGCCGCCGAGGCCGCCGCGGGGATCGACACGATGACACCGTTCGACGCGTTCGCGACGCGCACGGTCAAGTTCCGTGAGGAGCTGGTCGGCTTCCTCGCCGACTCCAAGGCCGCCGGCAAACTCACCATCGGCTACGGCGCTTCGACCAAGGGCAACGTGATCCTGCAGTATTGCGGCTTCGGGCCGGCCGAGCTGCCCGTCATCGGCGAGCCCGCCCCGGGCAAGTGGGGCCGCTTCACGCCCGGCACCGGCATCCCGATCGTGTCCGAAGAGGACGCCAAGGCGCTCAAGCCCGACCAGATGCTCGTGCTCCCTTGGATCTACCGCGATCAGTACATCGAGCGCGAGCGCGAATATCTCAGGGCGGGCGGCGCACTCGTGTTCCCGCACCCCACCCTCGACGTCGTGACGTGGGATGACGTGAAGTGACCGAGCGGGTGCTCGTCGTCGGCGGGACCGGCTGCGTCGGGCGGCACGTGTGCGCGGCCTTCAGCGAACGGGGCGCTGAGGTGCTCACGGCCGCCCGGCGGCACGTGCCGGACGCGCCCGGCGATCGGTTTGTGCCGCTGGACCTGCTCGCCTGCGCGGGCGGCGAGCTCGCGCAGGTTCTGGCGAAAAACAAGATAACCACAATCGTCAATGCTGTACTCGGCTGGGGAAGCGGCGACGAGGAGATGGCCGTGGTGAACGTGCGGCCGGTGGAGCGCATCCTCGATGCCCTGCGCCGCATGCCTTCCGCGCCACGGCTGGTTCAGCTCGGCACCGTGCACGAATACGGGCCGATGGCGCCCGGCACGTCGGCCGGCGAGGACGCGATCGCCCGGCCGGCCAACGCCTATGGGCGGGTGAAGCTGCGGGCCACCCGCCTCGTCGTCGATGCCGTGCGCACCGGTTCGGTCGATGCCGTGGTGTTGCGGCTGACCAACACGGTCGGCCCGCGCCCGGCGCTGGAAAGCTTCTTCGGATCGTTGGCCGTGCGGTTACGCGATGCCGTGCGGCTAAGCGAGGGGATCGCGGTGGTCGAGGCGCACCGCGACTACGTGGACGTGCGTGACGCGGCCGCGGCCGTGGTGCTGGCGGCCCGAACCACTGCGGCCGACCCGCTGGTCAACATCGGCAGCGGCAACGCCTACAGCATCCGGCGGCTGGTGGATCAGCTGGTCGCCGCGTCCGGGCTGCCGGCGGGCGCGGTGCGCGTCGACGTCGCGAACCCGACCGGCCAGTCGGGCAGCGCCTCACCCGACTGGGTGCGGCTGGACAACCGGCGCGCGCGGGAAACGCTGGGCTGGCGGCCGCGCTACGACATCGCGGAATCGTTGCGGGACATGTATGACTCTGTGGGTTAGGCGTGCGGGGTGGGTTAGGCGTGCGGGCCGACCGACACCGTGCCGATCGTGAGCGTCGTCGACGTGGCCTGCATGATGTCGCCCACGAGACCGACCTCGGCCTCGAGCTGGCGCATCTGCGTCGCGGTCAGCTTGCGCAGCGGCTCGACGGTGAGGGCGAGCTTGCGCCCCGAGGCCTTCTGGTGCCACACCCCGCCCACCACGCCGTCGACGAGCATCACCGGGAAGTTGCCCGCCTGGCCTGAGGGGAGGGCGCGTTTGGCGGCCGCGCCCGGGTAGAGCCACTCGCGGGGCTGGCCCGCGACCACGAACGCGTCGAAGTAGGGCAGCAGGCGGATCCCCTTGTGCGCCTGCTCGGGCACGCCGGTGTCGCCCGCGACCGTCCACATCGGCTCGCCATCCACGGAAACCCGCTGCAGCGAAGACGAGTCGAACAGCTCGACGGCCCGACGCGGCGGGATGTTGAGCCACTTGGCGAAGTGCTGCGGCGTGGCCGGGCCATAGGCGTAAAGGTAACGCGAAACGAGCGTGTGCAGCGCCGTGTCGCCGGCGGACGGGCGGAAGCCGGGCAGCCAGCGATGCGGGTTGGTGTAGGTCACCTTGCGGCCCTTGTTGGCGCCGAAACACAGCACGCCCCGGTGCGCCGCCGTGCTCGTGAGCTGGCGCCAGCGCGGCCACTTGTCCTGGAACGCGTCCATGGTCCGCTCGACCGCCCACGCCCCGGCGCGGGCCTCGATCGCCTCGGTCAGCTCGTCGACGGTCAGCTCGGTGCCGGACAACGCGTCGCCGATGGCGGAGACGACCTCGTCGGCCTGCTTGGCGGTGAACCGGACCCCCTCGGGATGCTGCGGCACCGACGACGGCAGCGCCGACAGGGCTCCCGACCACATGGGAAGGTCGGCCGTGGGCAGCAGGTGCACGGTGCCGCGCGGGCCGAACGTCTTGACCAGCGTGCGGTCCTCCCACAGCGCACGCTGCACGTCAACCCGGGTGGCCCCGGCGAGGCGCCGCCCGATCGAGAGCTCGGCCGCGCTGAGGACCTGGGCGTGCGCGCCACACATCACGCCCGCGATGTCGGCGGCGCCCAGGTCCTTGGCCTGCTCGGTCAATGCGTTGCGGGCCATGCGCCGCGCGGTGACGCCGATCCAGGTGAGGTTCACGAAACGACCCTACGCGATCGTTGCATCGGAAAGAATGAACGCGCCACTCGTCCCGTCTTCGAGCAGCGCGACCCGCACGACATCGGCCGCGCCTTCGGCGGCCGTGCGGAAACCGGCCCCGTGATTGATGTCCGTCTTCACAAACCCGGGCGAGCAACTGTTCACGGTGACGGCCGTGCCGCGCAACTCCTTGGCGTAGAAGACGGTCAGCAGGTTCAGCGCGGCCTTCGACAGGCTGTAGGCGGTGATCGAGGGCGCGTCGACGTTGGCGGCCATCTCGGTGAGACCCAGCTCGCTGGACACGTTGACGATCCGGCCCGCCCGGGCCCGGCGCAGCAGGGGCAGCATCGCGTTGGTCACGGTCACCACGCCGAACACGTTGGTCTCAAAGGTCTTGCGCAGCTCCGTGAGCGTCACCTCGCTGGGGACGCGGCCCGGGAACTCCACATTGACACCTGCATTGTTGACGAGAATGTCGAGGTGGCCGAATTCGGCGCGGATCCTGTCGGCGGCCTCACGGGCACTGTGTTCATCGCTCACGTCCAGCCGCACGAGCCGCGCGTCGACCCCCTCGCCGGTGAGCGTGTCCAGCGCGGCCGCGCCGCGCAGCGGGTCGCGCGAGCCGACAAACACCGTCGCCCCTTTGGCGCCCAGCTGCCGCGCCACCTCGAAACCGATGCCCTTGTTGGCGCCCGTAATCAAGACAATCATTTTTCCGGTACCGCCTCGATCAGGCAGTCCGGACCGGCGCTGCGGAAGATGGTCGTCAGGCGCAGACCCGCCCGGCTCAGGATGTCGCGGAACTCGGGCTCGGTGCGCTGCCTGCCGGTCGTCCCGACGAGCGTCTCCAAGTCCAGCAGCTTGGCGATCGACGGCTCCGGCCCCTCCGGCACGACCGGCTCGCCGATCACCATGCGGGCGTCTGGGCCCATCGCCGCACGGCAGTTGCGCAGGATCCGCACGGCGCCGTCGTCGTCCCAGTCGTGTATCACGGCGGTCAGCACGTAAACGTCGGCTCCGGCCGGTATCGCGTCGAAGAAAGAACCACCCACGACCTCGACCCGGTCGCGGACACCGGCCCGCTCCAGCACCGGACCCGACCGTCCCACCACATCCGGCAGGTCAAACAGGATGCCCCGCACCGTCGGATAGGCCGTGAGGATCGCGGAAATGCACGCGCCGTTGCCGCCGCCGACGTCGATCACCTTGCCGAACCGGCCGAAGTCGTAGGCTGTCACGGTCTGATAGATGCCCGCGGCGACGGAAGTCATGGCACCGTCGAAGATCGCGGCCTCGGCCGGGTGGTCCCGATAATAGTCGAACTGCGGCGCGCCGTGCACCTTGTCAAACGCCGGCTCGCCCGTGCGCACACTGTATTGCAGGCCGCTCCACGCCGCGCGGTGAAACTCCGATCCAAAGTGGACTGCCAGCCCGCGCAGGGAATCGGGCGCGTCCGAGCGCAGCAGCTCGCCCAGCGGGGTGAGTGCGAAACTCTTGCCCGGCAGCTCGGTGAGCACGCCAAAATCGCTGAGCACGCGCAGCAACCGATACAGCGACGGCGGATGCGCGTCGACCGCCTTGGCGATGTCGTCGATGTGCGACTTGCCGTCGGCCAACGCGTCCGCGACACCGAGACCGGCCGCGACGCTCACCGACTGGCTGACGAACGTGCCCATCATGATGCCCAGCAACTGGTCGGTCGCCGCATCCGTCATTGTTGCCCTCCTTAGGCGCGGGACGCCTCGGCCCGGACCTGGGCGGTCTCGAGCAGGCGATCCTCGGCGTCGTACACGTGCGAGACGCCCGAACTGGTGAAGGTGTCGCCGTCCTGCACCGCCTCCTGGTCGATGTCCACGTAGCCGACGTAGGTCCCGTCGGGCTCGAACACCAGCTCGGCGATGCTGAAACGGAACCGGGTCGGTCCGGTTTGGACCCAGGTGCCGGCGCCGACACAGCCCGGGCGGGGGCCGGCGAGGATGAGGGCGCGACCGTTCTCGGTGAACCGCAGCGTGCTCTTGTATTCGCCGCGGTCCAGCAGCAGGCGCTCGGTCCAGGTACCCACAGGCTCCATGCCCGACACCATTGCGCCTATTGCTCGACTCGTGCTCGATTGCGGTTGGCGAACCTGCTTGCATGACGGCGACAACAATCATCGATCTCGACGCGCTCGGGCCGGAGTTCCTGCAGGACCCGCACCCGACCTACGCGCGGCTGCGCGAAAAGGGGCCCGTGCACCGGGTCCGCATGCCCGGCGGCATGCAAGCCTGGCTCGTCGTCGGGTTCGCGGAGGCCAAGGAGCTGCTCTCGGACCACGCGCGCCTGTCCAACGACTGGCGCCACGCGCCGTGGGGCGACCCCAACGCGTCCGCGCCGCACATGCTCATCGCCGACCCGCCCGACCACACCCGCCTGCGCAAGCTGGTGTCAAAGGAGTTCACGCCGCGGCGGATCGCCGCGCTAGGCCCGCGCGTGAAGGAGATCACCGACGAGCTGATCGACGCGATGCTCGGCAAACCGGATGGGATCGCCGATCTGGTCGAGGACTTCGCGTTCCCGCTCCCGGCCTCGGTGATCTGCGAGCTGCTGGGCATCCCGCGGGAGGACCACACCGTGTTCCGGGACTGGTCGCGGGACGCGTTGAAGCAGAACGATCCGGAGAAGGCGGCGGCCGCCATGGGGGCGCTGGCCGGGTACCTCACAAAACTGATTGAAGAAAAACGGGACCGGCCACAGGACCATGACCTGCTGGCGGATCTCGTGCGGACCAGCGACGCCGGCGATGGCGCGCTCACCGCCGAGGAACTGGTCGGGATGTCGGTGCTGCTGCTCGTCGCCGGGCACGAGACCACCTCCGGGCTGCTGTCGGCCGGGCTGGCGGAGCTGCTGGCGCATCCGGACCAGTTGGCCGATCTGCGGGCGGACTGGGGCCTGCTCGACGGCGCGGTCGAGGAGATGGCCCGGTTTGTGGGGCCGACCGGCACGTCGCTGCACCGGTTCACGCTCGCCGAGGTCGAGGTCGGCGGGGTCGTGATCCCGGCCGGCGGCCAGATCGTGCTGATCGGCAACACCGCCGCCAACCGCGACCCGGCCGTGTTCGGCGATCCCGATCCGGAGCGGTTCGACATCCGGCGGCCGCAGGGCTCGGGCCATCTCGCTTTTGGCCACGGCATCCACTTCTGCCTCGGCGCGCAATTGGCTCGGCTCGAAGTGCGCACCGCGATCCGGATGCTGCTGGAGCGCTGCCCCGACCTGGCCCTCACCGGCGAGTCGCTGGTGTGGCACGACAGCGTCATCTCGCGGGGCCTGACACACGTGCCCGTTCGGGTGACGGCGGCACGAGTCAGGCTCTAGTGGCTCCTCCTAGGCTGCGGGGGTAAGTCATGTCCTTTTTGCACCACTAGAGGAGATTCCCGTGAGTACCGAGCCCACCACGGCAGCGGGTGACCGGGCGCGCTGGATCGCGCTTGTCGTCCTGCTGACCGCGACGTTGCTCGATCTGCTGGACGCGACGATCGTCAACATCGCCATCCCGACCATCCAGCACGATCTGACCACGTCCTTCACCTCCGTGCAGTGGATCGCCGCCGGCTACACGCTCGCATTCGCCGTCATGCTGATCACGGGGGGCCGGTTAGGCGACATCGTCGGCCGCAAACGCGTCTTCCTGTGGTCGATGGTCGCGTTCACGGTCGCCTCCGCACTGTCCGGGCTCGCGATCAACGCCGAGATGCTCATCGGCGCGCGTGTCCTGCAGGGGCTCGCGGCGGCGGCGATGGTCCCGCAAGTGCTCTCGATCATGCACGTGTCCTTCCCGCCGCAGGAGATGGGCAAGGTGTTCGGCATCTTCGGCGCGGTGTGCGGGATCGGCGCCGTCTCGGGCCCGGTCGTGGGCGCTCTGCTCACCGAGTGGAATGTCTTTGGCCTCGCCTGGCGCCCCATCTTCCTGATCAACCTGCCGATCGGGATCGCCGCACTGTATTTGGGGCGGCGCTACATCGCCGAGTCGTCGGCACCGGACAAGCCCCGATTGGATCTCGCCGGTGTGGGTCTGGTGGCGGGCGCGCTGCTGTTGCTGCTGTTCCCGTTGACCGTGGGGCGCGACCACGGCTGGCCGGCGTGGGCGTTCGCGATGATCATCGCGAGCGTGGCCGTGTTTGTGGGATTCGTGCTGCAGCAGGCGCGCCGGATGCGCACGGTCGGCTCGCCGCTCGTGTCGCTGTCGCTTTTCAAGGTACGCAGCTTCGCCGCCGGGATCGTCGTGCAGCTGACGTTCGGTATCACGTTCGGCCTGTTCTCGCTGTGCGGTGCGCTGTACATGCAGCTCGGGCTCGGCTGGTCGCCGCTGCGCACGGCGCTGGTGAGCCTGTTCTTCGGCGTCACCATGGGGCTCACGGCCATCTTCGGTGTGCAGAAGCTGGTGCCCCGCTTCGGGACGCGTGTGCTGCAGGGCGGGGCGGTGCTGATGGTGATCGGCCTCGTGCTCTACCGCTCCGTCGCCGGATCCCTTGGGGTGGAAGCGAATTGGTACCAGCTGATCGCGCCGCTCATCATCACCGGCGCCGGGCTCGGGCTCATCATGGCGCCGCTCACCCAAACCATCATGTCCGAGGTACCTTTCCAGGACGCCGGTTCGGCCTCCGGCCTGATCAACACGACTAGCCAGGTCGGGCTGTCCGTCGGGCTGAGCCTCAACGCGGTGGCGTTCTTCGCGGTCATCGACTCCCTCACCGGGTCGGTCGCCTCGCAGGCGACGGGCCAGGTCGTCATCACCGCCTTCACCTCCGCACTATGGTGGATCATCACGGGTTCGGTCATCGTCTTCGCGCTGCTGTTCCTGCTGCCGAAGAAGCCGCCCAACCCGTTCGCGGCGCCCGCTCCCGCCCCGTCGGAGGACACCGAGCCCGCCGTCGTGAATGCCTGACCGAAGCCCCACCATCGGGTGGCCCGGCTTTTCGGGGGCCACCCGACGGTGAGAATGAATCGGCTCACACCAGCTCTTCGCACCACCGTGAGGCCGGATCGATGTATGGCCGGAGCAACGCGGTCAGATCCGGATCGCTTCGGCCCAGCAGCACGTCGGTCGCGACCTTGCGGGCCACTCCGGCCAGCAGGTCGGCGACCTGGACCCGTGGGTCGGTCCGCGAGTCCACCTGGCGGAATTGGACGAAGCGGCCCTGAGCCGGAAGGCGGATCAGTTCCAGCGGCGGCGCGGCCATGATCTCTTCGAGCAGTCGCATCCGCCGCTCGGTCAGCGCGGACTGCTCGTCGTGGACGACCGCGACCGGATGCAGCCCACGACTCCAATGCAGCACGGTGCGGGCCAGAGCCGGGATCAACGGCTCCAGGACGGGCCGCAGGACGTGATCCTCGAGCAGCCGGGCGCGAGCGGAATAGGCTTCCCGCCGCCCGTGGCGCAGCTCGTCGAGGATCGGCCCGACCCGGCCACCACCGTCGAGGGTCCGCAGCGTCTCGACCTGACCGAAGAACGCGTCGACAGGGGCGTGGACTCGGCGGCGGCGGTCGTCCCGCAGGACCAGGTTGGTCGCTACCAGGAACGCCTGCCAAGGTCCCCGGCCGAAGGCGCCCGGGCCGTCGCGGCAGAGCCTGACCGCCAGGCCCGCCAGTCGCCGGTCCGCGCGCAGGCCCAGGCTCGCCGTGTCCACGGAGCCCCCGAGGAACAGGTCTAGAACCCTGCCGAGGATGAAACAGGACTTGTGGGTCAAATGGACCCTGGCGCGGCCGTGCACCGGACCCGAAGGCCCGAGAAACTCGGCCAGGTCAGATCCGCCCTTGGCCCGCAGCAGGTGCGAGGCCTTGAACTCGTAGCCGTGGCGCCCGGAACGGTCACGGAATGCGCCGATGCACTCCGCCGCCACGTCGATGTCCAGCCGCACGCTGGCATGCGCGATGACGTCGGAGTTTGCGGTCGCGAGGTTGCTACCCTCCCAGCCCGACTCGTCGCACGCGATCTCGAGCGCACGCTCGGCTGGTGTCTGTATCGATGTCTGTGTAGTCTCCACTGTCTTTCCTGGTGCTCCAAGGGATGCGTCGACGTGTGATCGCTGAACACGGAACGACCACGCTCACGTCAGTGGAGCTGCCAGAAGACATAAGACCTATCGTTGCCGCTCAAGCCGGATTTCGCCACCGGCTTTCGCTACCGAGGCCCCCGAGCCCGGACTATGTCGCCCGGTCATTCGGAGTGGACGGCCGCGCGGAGCGTGCCGACCAAGGGACCGTGTGGTGCGAGCCATCCACACCCACGAGCACGATGAACCGGTGTTGCTCGCGGAGCCGCGAGCGCGGCGCATCCCCATGCCACGTCCGAAGTCCGCCAGCATCCGGCGTGGGGAGCCAACAGAGTTGGTCGCATGCATATCGTCCCGGGCCTTCGGGTCCATTATTTCGGTACCCCCGTCGTGCTCATCTCGTCGCGCAACGAGGACGGCACCGCCAATCTGGCACCGATGTCGTCGGCCTGGTGGCTCAACCAGTCGTGCATGCTCGGGCTCGGCAACAGCGGGCAGACCACAGCCAACCTGTTGCGCGAGCGCGAATGCGTGCTGAACCTGCCCTCGTCGGCCATGGCTGACGCGGTCGACCGGATCGCGCTCACGACCGGCCGCCGGGACGTGCCTTTGCCCAAAGTCGCCAAGGGATACCGGCACGACCCGGACAAGTTCGCCACCGCCGGCCTGACCCGTCAGGCGTCGGACCTGGTTGCCCCGCCCCGCGTGGCCGAGTGCCCGATCCAGCTCGAATGCCGCGTCGTTTCGTCCGTGCCGTGCGCCGCCGGATCGTGCACGGCCTTCGAGGTCGAGGTGCTACGCGCCCACGTCGAGCAGGAGCTGGTCATCTCGGGGACGCACTACGTCGACCCGCTTGCCTGGGATCCACTCATCATGAAGTTTTGCGAGTTCTTCGGCGGCGGGCAGAACATCCATCCTTCCCGCCTGGCCGAAGGCTGGGAAATGCCCGCCCTGGACTCCGATTTTCGCGCAGCGCGTCCGGGCTGAAAACTGCGTGACCAAAGTGGACCAGGGACGGCTAGTGTTCTGTGGATGCGAGGGCGCAGGCTCGTCGAGGGCGATCGGGTGCGGTTGGTCTCGCCGGCGAGTTTTCCAAGCCAGGACTGGGCGGAGCGGGTGGCGGCGACGCTTTCGGGTTGGGGGTTGCGGCCGGAGATGGGGCGGCACGCGATGGACCGGCTCGGGTTCATGGCCGGCCGCGACGAGGATCGTCTGGCCGACCTGAACGCGGCTTTTCGGGATCCCGAGGTGCGCGCGGTCGTGACGACGATGGGTGGGGCCGGAGCATATCGGATCGTTGACGGGCTCGACTTGGCAGCCGTGCGCGCGGATCCGAAACCGTTGGTGGGGTTCAGCGACATCACCAACCTGCACCTGGCGCTGTGGGCGGGGACCGGGCTGGCCAACATCCATGGATGTGTTGGCCCCGGCGGCCGCACCGACGCGTCGGCACGCCGGCTGCTGTTCAGCCCGGAGCCGGTCACGCTGCAGTCGGATCCGGCCGCGCTGTCGGCCCAGGCAAGCGTTGCGGGTCGGGCGACCGGGGTGTTGGTGGGTGGCAGTGCCGGTGCGATCAGCAACTTCGTGGGCGCGGGGCTGCCAAGCCTGGACGGGACGATCCTGTGCCTGGAGGGAGCGCAAAACCCGCACTTCGACCGCCTCCTGTGGGCCCTTGTCCGAAGTGGAGCGTTGCGCGGGGTGCGCGGGTTCGCCATTGGGGATCTCGCCGGCCTCGAGCCGGAGGTCGAGACGGCCGGGGCTGAGTCTGCGGTTGCCGTGCTTCAGGACCGGATTGCGGGGCTTGGCGTGCCGGTGCTCGGCGGGCTGCCGTTCGGGCACATGGCCGATCAGGTCTGCATGCCGCTGGGCACGATAGCGACGATCGACACGGCCGAGGGCACGCTGACAGCCGAGTCGGCGGTGTGCTGATGCTGCTGCCACGCCGGCTGCGCCCGGACGAACGCATCATTCAGGTTGGCGCCGAGGGCTTTGACGCGGCGCTGCGCGATCCGGCGGTCCGGGCGATCGCCGTCGCCGGGAGCCATCGGATGCTCGACGATTTGGATGTGGAGGCGGTGCGGCGGGATCCCAAGCCGATCCTCGGGACGGGCGCGACGACGTTTGTCCACATGGAACTATGGGGCAGGTGTGGGTTGGTCGGGTTCCACGGCGAGACGGCCGACCTGTCGGACACCCGGCCGGTGTTGGTCCGGCGCGACGGCGAGGGTGTGCGGGTTTCCGGCCGCGCGTCGGGGACCCTGGTGGGCGGATGCCTTGCGGCCGTGCGGGTGATGGTGGGCGCCGGGCTGCCCGAGCTGGACGGGGCGATCCTGCTCCTGACCGGTGAACGCACGCAGGGCCTGGGCCAGGTCGACCGGCAGCTCACACACCTGCGCCGGGCCGGGGTGCTCAGCCGCGTGCGGGCGGTGGCGGTGGGCAATTTCGCGGGCTTCGACGGCCTGGTCGATCGGGACTGGACGCTGCGCGACGTCCTGGAGGATCAGCTCGGCGGCTTGGGCATCCCGGTGCTGGGCGGCCTGCCGGTCGGGCCCGGTGCCAGCACGGCGGTCCCGATCGGCGTGGAGGCGACGCTGGACGCGGATGAGGGGACGTTGATCGTGAGCGCAGGTGTCCAATAACGACCGTCCACGGCAGCGCGCAGATCCACACCTTTCACGGAAGTGGCTGGCACAAAACGACTTCGGGCAACCACAACCCCGAAACGTCTGTGACCGCTGCGCGGTCGCCGCTGGAGCCATGAAAAAGTTTTGGGTGCGGCGGCCGGCCGGGTCTGACGTCGTTTCCTTTTTGGTGTTGCGAACCCGTCCCGAAACGTGACGCGGGAACCTGGGCAGGTGCCCTGGATTGTTGCTACGAGCACGTGAGTCAAATTCTTGAATCACGCTGGTTCCCGGCCCGGTCGGCCGCCGCCTGACATCCACTGTAGAGGGCAGGGAGACGACCGTGGCCATCGATGTCGTAGTCACCCATGCCGCCGGGCTGGACATCGCCAAGGCCTCGCTGGTGGCCTGTGTGCGGATACCGACCGAACGCGGCGGCTGGCAGGTACACAAACGCAAGTTCACCACCATGACCGCAGACCTGGGGGAGCTGGCCGGCTGGCTGGCCGCCTTCGGGGTGACCCGGGTCGGGATGGAGTCCACGTCAAGCTATTGGAAGCCGGTGGTGCGCCACGAGGCGCGAGGAAGTCGAGTGGGGGTGAGAGGACTCCACCGCTGGTCTGTCGCAGCGGGCCGGTGAAGCTGGGGGCAGCCCGAGCCGGGGAACGCCGGGGAGGGTG
>JBIOYB010000270.1:0-22243 GCA_044869915.1 Allorhizocola sp. | reverse complement strand
CTGCAGGAACTTCTGCATCCATTGGCGGCCGGCGATGCTGGTGATCTGGCCGGCGGTCGACAGGGCGTTGGAAAGGTGGGCCGAGGTCGTGGGCCGGTATTCGGTCTGGTGGGCCTGGCAGGCGTAGCGCCAGTTGCGCACGTGCTCGGTGTGCTTGCAGCCCAGGCAACGGTATTCGGCACTCGAGCCGACCTGGACCATCGCGCTGTCCATCGCGTGATACCACTGGTCGACCGGCCCCGGATCACGGTTGTCGGCCAGGCACGCGGGGCAGCGCATGACGAGGTTGAACCATTCGCTGGCGTCTGATTCGTCCAGTTGGGGGTCTAGTTGGTCCGGCAGATTCGACACGTCTATCTCCCTACTCGGTTGTCGGAGGCTGGATTGTGGGAAGCTCGATTGTGGGAGGCAGGATCGCCGGCGGGCGCTCAAACCGTTGCGGCCGCGTGTCCTTCGGCTTGGCGAGATGTTCGGCGAGGGCCGGGTCGAGCCGGGACAGCCGGCGCAGTCCCGCGTCGGCGTCCCCCCGGATGTGCTGGTGCTGCGTCGCCTCGGTGGACGGGTTCTGGCGGAAGCGTTCCTCGATCTTGTCAGACTCGTGCAGGCCACGGGCGACCGCCTCGGTCGCCTCCAGCACGTCCCGCTCCGATGGCGGCACGTCTTCGAGCGGCGGAAGTTCATACGGGGAGCCGAGAACGCACAGCAGCACCGGCGCGGCGTATTGGTCGGTCACGGTGATTTCGCGCCCGTCACGGCCGCCGAACCAGCTCAGGAAGTCGTCAATCATCCACTGCCCCTCGGCGCGCACGGGATGCACGACCCGCTGCAGGCAGACGATCTGCAGGTGCACCTCGGTCAGCACCTCGAGCTCGCTCTCGATGACCTTGTCCCGATCGATGTGCCGGTCGAGCCGGGTCGCGCTGAGCTCGCGGAAGCCCTCGGTCACCTGCTCGAGCCGCTCCATGGCGTTGAGCAGGCGCTCCCACGTGTCGTCGAGAAACTGCAGGTTCACGTTCTTGGGCACGTCGAGCTTTTGTCCCTGCGCCGGACCCTTTTCCCTCCCGAGTCCGGTGTCCGTCCAATGTGGATCCCCCACGTGGTACGGCTGCGACATTTCCTTCACCCTTCTTCGCTTCGCATAGCGGTGCGGCCGACCCGAGCCAGCGCCGCGGTGACATGGTGTGATCCAACGACGAGCTTTTCGGAGTCCTCCCATAGGGCGCACATGAGCGCCTCGTTGCAGACCCGCAAGATCTGTCCCATCGGCAGGCCGTCCAGGCCGGCCGATATCTGATCGATCGATACGTCGGCGTCCAGGTGGGGCGAAAGCCGGCGCTCGATGATGAGCTCCGCGTCCGCGCGGGTCGGCCGGTCGACGTGCACCACGGCCGAAAACAGCGGATCGTCGGTCGCCGCCTCCCGGGTCGTCACCACCACGAAAACCGATGTGGTAAGCCGCATCTGAGCCAGTTCGTGGTTCACCTGGGCCAGAACCCGGCGCGCCGTCTCCGGACCGGCCGCGGTGAGCTGCTCGAAATTGTCGATCAGCACGATGCTCGGCGATCCGTGGCGCGCCTCGACAAACGCCTTGCGGATGACGGCTTCGCTGTGACCGGCCCACGGGTGCAGCAACTCCACGCTCGGCACATAGATCAGCGACGCGGACACGCGCTTGGCCAAGGCGGCCACGAGAGCCGTCTTGCCGGACATCGCCGGACCGCACAGCGCGATGCCGCCGCCCTGATCGATGCCGAGCTCCCTGAGGTCGGCGGCCCTGGTCAACGGCCAGTCGACCAGCTCCGTCAGCGCGCGTTTCGCCCCGTCCAGGCCGACGATGTCGTCCCAGTCCAGGCTCGCCGCCACCTGCCGCTGCTGCCGGAACGCCGACGGCTGGACGGTTCGCAGGCCCGCCGAGAAGTCCGCGTGGGTCACGCTGACCCCGGACGGCTCGGGCATTGCCGCCTCGGCGCCACGGGCGGCCAGTGCCCGCCTGGCCGCGGCCATCGCCGCCTCCTGGCACAGGCTGGCCAGGTCGGCGCCGACGTAGCCGACGGTCACCTCGGCGATGGCGTCCAGGTCGACGCCGCCGTCCAGTGGTATGCCGCGGGTGTGCACCTCGAGGATGGCGCGGCGACCGGCCAGATCGGGCGGGCCGATCTCGACCTCGTGGTCGAACCGCCCTGGGCGTCGCAGCGCCGGATCGATCGCCGACGGACGGTTGGTCGCCCCGATGACGATCACTTGGCCCCGGTGGGTCAGTCCGTCCATGAGCGTCAGCAGCTGGCTCACCAGACGCACCTCCAGATCGCCTGAGACGTTGTCCCGCGACGGCGCGATGGAATCGAGCTCGTCCAGGAACACCACGCTCGGCTGCTCGCGCACGGCGTCCTCGAACACCTTGCGCAGCCGCTGCTCGGTTTCGCCGTAGAACTTGGACAGGATCTCGGGTCCGTTGATGGCGAAGAAGTGCGCCCCGAGGCGTTGCGCCACCGAGCGGGCGAGCAGAGTCTTGCCGTTGCCGGGCGGGCCGTGCAGGATGACGCCCCGCGCCGTCCTGATGCCCAGCCGGGCAAACAATTCCGGGTACTCCGCCGGCCAGACCACGATCTCCGCGATCCGCTGGATCGCCTCATCGAGGCCACCCACGTCCGCGAACACCGCGGTCTCGGGCGCGGGTGCGGGTCGAGCGGTCGAGCCGAGATCGCGGTCGGTGCCGTCATCGATCACCGTGACCTCGGTCCCGGCCGTGCACCTGACCGGCACCGCGCTCGGCGTCGCGGCGACGACCTCGAATGTCGCCTCGCCGTCCCGAATCGGCAGCGAAAACCGGTGCCCGGCAAGGACCGTCAGGCCGGAGTCGGTCAGGCGCTGCCGCACCGCGCGGGCATCGTCCGGACCGCTCGTCGTGACGGGGCCGGCGTTGATTTCGCGCAATGTCAGGATGTCCGCCGGATGCGCCTGTGACTGCTGGTCCCAAATCTCGACTTCGACCGTGTCGCCCTCGCGGACGCCGGCGTTGCGCAGGATGTATCCCTGTGCCGCCAAGGTGTCGTGCCTGGCCGTGTCTGATACGTGCAGCCGGGCGAAGCCGTGCGTGCCCGTGCCGGGGTTGGTCACTCTAATGTGGACCTGGGTCGTGGCGATTGTCTTTGCCACGCCGAGCCGATCCGCCACGGCATCAGAGACGACGGCAAGGTGGAGCCCGCGATGTCGCGGCTCATCGACCGTGGCGGTCAGCCGCGGCGGCGCCGCTCCCAGGTGGGAAGAGTCTGTCACTCATCTACCAATCTAAGAGGTGGTCAAGGACGCTGATGAGCCACATCCGCCCGCCCGCGGCCAGAAGCGCCGCGGACATACTCATCGAGCCGGCGAGCTGGGCCGAGGTCGTGCTCCGGTAATCGCCCTGATGGTTGGCGCAGGAGTAGCGCCAATACCGAATGTGGCTCGAGTAAAGACATCCCGCGCATCGGATCGTCGCGTCGTTGCCGACCTCGAGCGGGCTGCCACAATCGGAGTGATACCAATGTGTGGCGGGCCCGTTCATGCACGCCGGACATCGGAAGAAGAGCCGATGATAGGTCACGGACATGTGCGGGCTCATCACCAGTCGCCGAGATTTTCCAGGAAGGTCAACAGCCATTGCCGGCCGGCACGACTGGTGATCTGCCCGGCCGTCGACACCGCGTTGGCCAGATGGGCCGAACTGGTCGGGCGATAGTCGGATTCGTGTGCCGCGCAGGCGTAGCGCCAGTTCTTCACGTGAAGGCTGACGCTGCAACTCTTGCAGCGATAATTTGCGTCGTCGCCGATGGTCAGACCGCCGCCGCAGTTGGCGTGATACCACGGCGAGGGCACGCCGCCGTCGCGGTTCTCCGCGATGCAAGCGGGGCAGCGTATGACGAGATCAAAGTACTGTGCCACGTAAACTCGCACGATGTGGTGTTGGCCGATTCATTTCGCCACTGCTCCTCTCTGACGCGTTCGCTTGCTCTCTGACGGACCGAGCATTCGAACGGGTGGGAAAGGAGGGTCAGGCGTTGACCGCGAGCTCTGGTGCGGTCCATCCGGACTCGGCGGCCCAGTAGCGCGCCGCTTCCATGAGCGTCACCATGGCCGGCTGTTTGATTTGGCCGTACGAGTGCAGATCCGTGACGTCCTGGGCCAGCCGCACCTTGAACGCGCCCCACGCCTGTCTGGCCACCGGGCTGTCGCGGAGATAGTCCCGAAACAGCAGCGCGAAGCCGGCGTTGGCGGAGCCGAACGCCCGCACGTGAACGTTGGCCGTGCGCGCGCCGACCGGCGGGGCAAACACCAGCTTCGGGCTCGTGACGGCGAACGATGTCTCTATGGTGTTCCACGGCTCGCCGCGCGGGCGCAATCCGATAGCCGACAGCGCCGGCTCGATGGTGTCGCGGTCCACCCGATCGACCCGGATCTGGACGTCGATGCAGTCCTTGGCGGGCATGCCGGGGATCGAGGTGGAGCCCACGTGATCCACGGTTCGCGCGAGGTCGCCCAATGCCGCCCGCAGTCGCGCGGCGATCAGTGCGAAGTCGGCGGGCCACGACGGGTCATACGGGCGCATCGTGACGGTCGTGCTCTCATCGGGGAACGGCACGAGGTCAAATGCTAAGGCCGCGCCGCCCGCGGGACACACCGTCTTTCATCGCGGAGGCCGCATTTCCGCCTTCGGTGCCGTTGCCGGTCGGCTAGGAGCAGGTGCCGGTCTCGAAGGTGCCGTGCCCCCGCCCGGATCGGCAGCGGGTGGTCTTCGTGCCCGAGACGAACCGGTAGAGCCCGTCGTTGCCCCGCTTGAAGACGATGCGGTAGCGCATGGCCTCGACCGAGTCATCGCCGATCCTGGTAAAAGTCACCGTGACGACGGGCTCATCCCGCTCGGTCTCCTGGCGCAGGTAGATTTTGACCGGGCCGTCGAACTGTCTGTCCAGATCCAGCAATTCGGCGGCGGCGGTGTCGGGTGACCGTGCCCAACCCGGGGCGGCGGAGTCGATCAGCGTGTTGAACCCGGGGGCCTCCACCGGCCCGGCGGGCTCGCCCAGCCGGATTTCGCCCGGCCACCGGGGCTCGCCCGGATCCCGTGTGGCGGGGGGGCTCCACAGCGTCGCCCCGCGCGGCTCGCCCGGCTCGGTCGGGCCGTGGCCGCAGCCCGCCACGAGCGTGAGCAGGATCGCGGCCGCTGCCGTGGGCACTGCCACCGACCGGCGTCGCGCCGCACGACGAAATGGTCCCCCATGGCTCATGACGGGAAAGCGTACTGTGCCTGTCCCGAGTGGACGGTGTCTACCGGTTGGGCTGGGCGTTCGGCGTACCGAAAAATCTTGAGGAAATCCTTGGGTCGTGTGTCGAAGAGCGATTCGGCCGTTCGACGCGTTGGTGAGAGCGAAACAAGACCACGATCCAAAGGAGCAGGAAAATGAGCAAGGTTTACACCGGCGCCAGCATGTCGCTCGACGGATATATCGCCAGCCCGAGCGACCCCGCGTTTGAGCACCTGTTCAAGTGGTATGGCAACGGCGACGTGGCCCTGGAGACGGCCGACCCCAATTTGACGATGCAGATGACCGAGGTGAGCCACCGCCACTTCAAGAGCGTGATCGATATGACCGGCGCGCTGGTGGTGGGGCGCTTCCTGTTTGATCAGGTCAACGGCTGGGGCGGGCGGCATCCGATGGGCGTGCCCGTGGTGGTCCTGACCCACAGTGTGCCGGACGGATGGGAGCGCGAGGGCGAGCACTTCGTGTTCGTGACGGAGGGCGGCATCGAGGCCGCGATCGCCAAGGCGCGCGAGCTCGCGGGCGACAAGGTGGTCGGGCTCAACGGCGGCACGATCGCCTCGCAGGCGCTTGACGCGGGCCTGGTCGACGAGATCTGGGTGGACCTGGTGCCGTTCCTGCTGGGCAGCGGCACGCCGTTTTTCTCGCAGCTGTCGTCGGTGCCGGTGACGCTCGAGGGGCCGATCTCGGTGACCGAGGGGAAGCAGGTGACTCACCTGCGGTACAGCGTCAAAAAATAGAACGAGTTCTAAATTGGGGCGGCCTCCGGTCCGGGGGTCCGCCCCAAAACGTTGCGTTAACCGAGCAGCTATCCGAGCAGGGCCGAAAACTTGGCGAGCGATTCCTTGGCCGCGATGGCCGAGTTCTTCTCCGCCATGGCGGCCATCGGCCCGTTGAGCGCGGGGCCGTTGAACTCCATCTCGAAGGTGATATCGGAGCCGCCGGACTCGGCGGGGGTAATCAGGAAACGGTTGATCGCCTTGATGCCCATCGGGCCGTCGCCGGCGAGCTCAAGCTTGCCGGGCGACTCGACCGTGGTCACCTTCCAGGCGATGTCGGCGGGCATGCCCATCATCTTCACGCGCTGCTTGTAGGCCACGCCCGGCTCGAGGGTCGCTGGGACGTCGCCGGTGAAGGCGTCGTGCATGGTGAGCCACTCGGCATATCGCGGCAGATCGACGGCAAGCTGAAAGGCTTGATCGGGTGCCACACCGGACTGGACCGACGCGCTGACCTTCGGCATCTCTGGGAACCTCCCTCTAACGAGTTTGAAACACATCATGCGCTCTTGAACCCCAAAATGAAACCTGTTCTACTAATCGAATGCGGTTGACCCTTGTCGCAGTGATGGCGTTTTGCCTCATGACGTCCGCTTGCGGCACTCAGCTGACCAAGGAGCAACGCGACCAGGTCCTGGGGTCGGGCGGGGGCGGCGGATCGGGTTCGCAGGCGGGTGGCGACTCGTCCCAGCCGGGCGCCGGCGGCGACGCCGGACAGCCGGGCGGCGGTGGCGACACGGCCCAAGGCGGCGCGCCGCCGGACACGCGCAAGTGCCAGGGCACGGGCGGCGCCACTGACACCGGCGTCACAGACAAGACCATCAAGATTGCCAACGTGTCGGACATCAGCGGGCCCGTGCAGGGGCTGTTCCAGGCGGCGCAGCAGGCGACAAAGGCCTACGTGGCATACGTCAACGCGACGGGCGGGGTGTGCGGGCGGTCGCTCGAACTGCTCAACCTGGACTCGCGCACCGACAGCCGCGGCGACCAGGAGGGCGCGCAACAGGCATGCTCGCAGGCCTTCGCGATGGTGGGCTCGATGTCCGCCTACGACCAGGGTGGCGCGGCGGCGGTGAGCGGATGCGGCATCCCCGACCTGCGGGCGGCGGCCGTGACCGTGCAGCGGCAGAAGGTACCGAATGCGTTCGGCGCCAACTCAAACAAGATTAACTTTCAGTCGACCGCGGTGGCCGACTACTTCAAGAACAAATATCCGGACGCGGCGCCGAAGGCGGCCTACCTGTATCTCAACGCCGAGGTCACGAAGCAAAACGTGCAGAGCTTCATGAAGGCGTTCTCGGGCCGGGGCTTCACCTGGATCTACGAGCAGGCCATCGACGTGGCCGACTTCAACTACGCGCCATATGTGGTGCAGCTCAAAGATCGTGGGGTCCGCTATGTCCAGTGGCTCGGGTCGGGCCAGCACGCGGCCCGGCTGCTGCAGGCCATGAAGCAGCAGGGCTACAAGCCCGACGCGTTCGTGATGGACCCGGTCGCCTACGACGTGAACTTCGTGAAGCAGGCGGGGGCGGCCGCCGACGGCATCTCGGTGTTCATCAACACCGCGCTGCTGGAGGAGGGCGGCAACAACGCGGAGATGAAGCTCTACCGCTCGTGGCTCGCCCGCGTGGCGCCCGGCGCCAACCCCGACTACTTCGGCCTTTTCGCCTGGGGCGCGGCCAAACTGTTCGTCGAACTGGCCGCGAAGATCGGGCCCCAGCTGACCCGCAAGGCGATGCTCGACGCGATCCGTGCTGTGCACGATTACACGGGCAACGGGCTGTACTCCAAACAGGACGTCGGCGGCAAGCGTACGGCGCAGTGCTGGGCGTTCATCCGGCTCAACGGTGGCAAGTGGACGCGCGAGGCGCCGGGATCGGGCTTCAGCTGCGGCACGCTCATCAACACGGGAGTCGGTGAATAGTGGGCGGGTTTCTGGCGCTGACGATCCTCGGGCTGGTGACCGGGGCCGGTTATGCGGTGGCCGCGGGCGGGCTCGTGCTCACGTACAGCACTTCGCGCGTGTTCAATGTCGCCCACGGCGCCATCGGCATGGTGATGGCCTTCCTCTACTGGGAGCTGTCGGTCAACCAGGGTCTGCCCGTGTGGCTTGCGCTCCTGCTGGTGGTGGGCGTGGTCGCGCCCCTGCTGGGCGTCATCGTCGAGCGCATCATGATGCGCCGGCTCGCCGAGGCTCCCGTGGGCGCGACGCTCGTCGTCACGGTCGGGCTGCTCGTGATGTTGATCGGTGCGGCGCAGGCGATCTGGCCGTCGACCGCGCGCACGGTGCCGCCGTTTTTCGAGGGCAACGACCTCAGGCTCGCGGGCGCGGTCGTGTCGGTGCACGATCTGATCACCATCGCGGCCGCGATCGCCGCCGCCGGTGGGCTTTTCGCGCTGCTGACCTTCACCCGGGTCGGGATCGCGATGCGGGCGGCCGTCGACAATCGCGGGCTGCTGCAGCTCTACGGCGCGCGCACGTCGATGCTGTCCGCGCTGAGCTGGGGCATCGGCTCGGCCCTGGCCGCGCTGGCCGGGATCCTGCTCACGCCGGTCGTCGGACTGTCCTATTACGACCTCACACTGCTGGTCATGAGCGCCTATGCGGCGGCCGTGGCCGGGCGCCTGCTCAGTCTGCCTTGGACCTTCGTGGGCGCGCTGCTGCTCGGGCTCTCCCAGTCGTATGCGGTGGGATACCTGCCGACAAGCGGTGCGCTGAGCGGGTTGCGCGCCGCGATCCCGGCTCTTTTCCTGTTCGCGGCGCTGCTGCTGGCACCTCAGGCTCAGCTGCGCGTGGGGCAGATCAAGGGCATCAGGGGGGTACCGGTGCCGAGCGCCGTGCGCACGATGATAGTCAGCGCCGTCGTGGTGGCCGCGGCCGCCGTGGCAGCGTTCGCGCTCCCGGCGACGACGGCCGATCGGCTGTCGCTGGGGTTCATCTACGGGATCGTGATGCTGTCGCTGATCCCGCTCACGGGCTACGGCGGCTATGTGTCGCTCGCGCAGCTGACCTTCGTCGGCGTCGGCGCGATCACGGTCGCGCGGCTGGGCACGGCCTCGCCGCTGGCGCTGCTCGCCGCGGCCGGGGCGGCGGCGCTGGTCGGTGCGCTGGTCGCCTTGCCGGCGTTGCGGTTGCAGGGGCTCTACCTGGCACTGTCCACCTTGGCCTTCGGGCTGCTGATGGACAAGCTCGTGTTCCAGGCCGGCTTCGCCTTCGGGTTCAACGGGAGCCTGTCCGTACCCCGGATCTTGGGCCTGGACGCGGAGCGGGACTACCTGATCCTCACGGCGGTCGCGTTCGTCGGCGTCGGGCTCGGGGTGCTGGCGTTACGCCGAAGCCGCTACGGGCGATATCTCATTGCGATGCGTGACAGTCCGGCAGGGTGCGCCACGCTCGGGTTGAACCTGCGATGGACCCGGGTGCGGATCTTCGCGCTCTCGGCCGGGATCGCCGGGTTCGCGGGCGGGCTGTTCGGCGGGCTGCGCCAGACCGTGGCCGCGACCGACTTCCAGCTGTTCAACAGCCTGCCCCTGCTCCTGCTGGCCGTGGTCGCGGGCGTGACGTCGGTGACGGGCGCGGGCATCGGCGGGATGCTGCTGATGGCGCTGCCCATCCTGGCCAGCGAGGTCCCGGCCGTGGGCGGGCTCGCGTTCCTCGTCATCGGTGTGGCGTCGGTGGGCCTCGGGCGCGACCCCAACGGGTTGGCCAGCCGGCTGTTCGCGCTCGGGCGCTGGCGGCCGCCGTCCGCCTTCCCCGCTGTCCGGTTAGGACGAGCCCCATCGTGACCGCCTATGTCGACGATGCCCGGCCGCTGCTCGAGGTGGGCGACGTGACCGTGCGGTTCGGCGGCGTGATCGCCGTGCGGGAGGCGACCCTCGAGGTGCACGAGGGCGAGGTCACCGGGCTGATCGGGCCCAACGGCGCGGGCAAGACGACCCTGTTCAACGTGATCTGCGGGCTGCAGCGGCCGACCGCCGGCACGGTGTGGTTCAACGACGAGGACATCACCGGCAAAGCGACGCACGAGCGGGCGCGGCGCGGGATCGCGCGCACATTCCAGCGGCTGGAGGCGTTCGGGTCGCTCAGCGTGTGGGAAAACGTGTTGGTGGCGGCCGAGATTCGCGGGCACAAGCGGCCCGGCGACACGGCGCGGCACCTCATCGAGGCGGTCGGGCTGCAGGCCTACACGCATGCGCCCGCCGACACCGTGCCGACCGGCATCGCGCGCCTGCTGGAGCTGGCCCGGGCGCTCGCGCTGCACCCGCGGCTGCTGCTGCTCGACGAACCGTCGTCGGGCCTGTCCGCCGCCGAGACCGAGGCCTTCGGCGAGTTGCTGCGCGACATCGTCGCGGAGGGCCGGGCCGTGCTGATCGTCGAGCACGACATGGATCTCATCATGCGGGTGTGCGATCGCATCCACGTGCTCGACTTCGGCCGGGTCATCGCTTCGGGGACCCCCGCCCAGATCCGCGCCGACGAAGGCGTGCAGCGCGCCTATCTGGGACGGTCCGATGAAGCGGCCTAAGCCCATCCTCGAACTGATCGGCGTGCACGCCGCATACGGGCGCATCGAGGTGCTGCACGGTGTCGATCTGGTCGTGCCGGTGGGCGAGGTGGTCGCGCTGCTCGGGCCCAACGGCGCGGGCAAGACCACCCTGCTGAAGGTCGCGAGCGGACAGATGAAGGCGACTCAGGGACACGTCCACATCGGAGGGTCCCACGTCAACAACGCACCGGCCGACGCGATGGCGCGGGCCGGGCTGTGCACCATCCCGGAGGGGCGTTCGGTCTTCCCCAACCTGACCGTGACCGAAAACCTGCAGCTCGCGTCGTATGCGGGCGCGCCCGTCGAGCGGATCCTGCAGGTCGCTTTCGAACGCTTCCCGCGCCTGCAACAGCGAGCCAACCAGCTCGCCGGATCGCTGTCAGGCGGCGAGCAGCAGATGCTCGCGATGGCCCGCGCGCTGTCCACCGAGCCCGCCGTCCTGCTCGTGGACGAGCTGTCCATGGGGCTGGCTCCGCTTATCGTGCAAGAACTTTACGACATCATCGTCGACCTCGCCGCCACGGGTGTCAGCGTCCTTGTCGTCGAGCAGTTCGCCGACGCCGCGTTGGCGGTGGCGCATCGCGCGGCCGTGCTGGTGCACGGGCGCGTGGTCGCGTACGGCGAGCCCGACGACATAGCCGACGAACTATCCACCCTCTACCTGGGAGGCGCCGGATGAAGACGGCAGGTCTCTTTCTTGTTGGCGCGCTTGTGCTTCCGCCACCGGTCCAGTCCGCCTCCGCCGAATTGGGCGGATACTCGCTGACCGCGCAGGCGGCACCGGTCGCGCTGCACATCATCGAACCCATCATCCCGATCCCGGCCGAGCCACAGCTCGAGCTGAACCTGTCGTATTCGCGGGCGAAGGCGGAGGCCGGCCCGACCGGGCGCGCGGTGTCGAGCCTGGTGTGGCCCGGCGACACGGTCGGATACGGGCTGCCCGAACTGTTGAAGAACCCGGACGGGCACTATCCGGTCAAGGTGGACGCGGCACACCCGGGCGGGCCCAAAGACGCCGCGCAGGAGCCCGTGCCGGGCACCGGCATGAAGTCGCACGCCGACGACAAGGTGGTCGAGGCGAGCAGCGCGCTGGCGAGCCACTCCACGCCCGCCCTGCCCGCGCTGCCCGGCCTGCCGCTGCCGGGGCTCGCGCCGGGCGTGCCCATCCCGGCCACACTGATCGCGATGGAGGGCGTGGCTTCGCGCAGCCGCACGGAGGTCACGGGCGACAAGGCGACCGCGACGTCCTACTCGACGGCCGGCACGGTGTCGCTGCTGGGCGGGATCATCAAGCTGCACGGGCTGCGCGCCGAATCGACCGCGAGCAGCGACGGCAAGACCGGCACGTCCACGGCCAAGGTGGTGTGGAAGTCCATCACGGTCGCCGGGCAGACGTTCGCGGCCGACGAAAAAGGCCTCACGACTCCGGCGGGAGCCGTGCCCGCGCCCGCCCTGCCCGCCGAGCTGACGAAGCGGCTGGCCGACTACGGCTTCGCCATCACACCGCCGAAGGTGGACCAGAAAAACGACGGCGCCGCGGGCAAGGTGAGCGGGCAGGGGCTGACCATCTCGCTCGACACGGCCGTGCTGCGCAACAAGTTTGGCCTGGCGTGGCTGCTCGACCCGCTGCTCGGGCTGCTCCCGGCCGAGGCGAAAAACCAGCTCGGTCCATGGCTCAACCTCGCGCCCAAGTTTGTTTTCATCCTCGGGACGGCGTCGGCCGACGCGACCGCGTCACCCGCATACGTGCCGGAGCCGTTGCCGCCCACCGATCCCGACGCGGGCGGGTCGGGTGGCGGTGGTGGCGGGTCCTCGTCGGGCGGCACCGGCGACGGCGGCGGCACGGGCGCCGGCGGGACCCCGCCCACGCAGGTGGCGTCGACCGGATGGCCCATGTTCCCGGGCGTGCCGTGGTATCTGATCGCGGTGGGCCTGCTGCTCGCTGCGGGCGCGGCCTATGCGCTGCGCGGGTTTGTCGGCGGCATGCTCGGTGCGGGCGGCTGCGATCTCGGCGCGGCCAACGGCGTACCAAATCTAAGAGAGCGATGAGATGAAAGAGCAACGCTTCCAACAGGTCATGACGATCGTCGGCGGTTTTTTCATGCCGTTGGGTCTCATCGCCATAGCCATTGGATGGTACGGGACCGCGCGCACCGGATACGTTTTCGAGCAGATCCCCTACCTGGTGTCGGGCGGCCTGTTCGGGCTCGGCCTGACCTTCACCGGTGCGCTCGTCTTCTTCAGCTCGTGGCTCGCGCGGATCGTGCAGCTGCAGCGCCAGCAGACCGAGCTCACGCTGCGCCTGCTCGAGCAACTGTCCACTTCGGACGAAGACGACGACGCGGGTGGCGATGGTGATGCCAGGCACACCATCGCCCTCCCTCGCCGGACCCTCACTTGACCAGCAACAGCCTTGGAGATCGGTACGGCGATGATGCTTGGCGGAAGCGCAATGCTTCGGGCATCGTGGTCGTGTCGACGACCGTCCCGTCCACCCGCATCAGCTTGAGCGTTTCGCCGTCGAGGAGGATGAACCGCCCGTCGGCAAGGAACCGGCCGGTAGTGGGGCTCAGCGGCGGGGAAGGGTCCAGCGCGACCTTGCCGGTCCGAGTGTCGAGGATCTCACCCCAGCTGTCGGCCCGCTCGCCCGTCGTCGGCCAGCCGCCGATCGCCACATAGCGCCCGTCCGGCGACAGGGCGAGCACCGACCTGGCATTGCTCTCGCAATTGCCGCAGACCAAGGGGATCTCGGCAACCTTGGTGCCGTCGGCGCGCTCTACGACCACACGGCTGCTGCCGGAGCCGGAATAGTAGGCGGTGAAACTGTGCCCCCGGCGACCACTCCTGATAGCGGCCCTTGAGCTTTTCGCTGGTCACCTGCTTGGTGGCCACGTCCACGGTCCCCTTCGTGGTGACCAGCCGCTTACTGTCCCGCGTCCACATTGGAGCGTCACGTGCCCGGCGGTGGCGCGTCGCCTTGGTGTGCAAGGGCGCCGTGCCCACAGCGCTGATGGCGGGGGTCGCCACATGAGTGAACTCGCTGAACGCGCCGGCGATCAACCGGTCGTCGTGGTCGTCGTTGTGGGACATGTCCTTCCTCCCATGTGGACCGGGGACCTTCCCCGGTCTGCGCAAGCTACACACGCGACAGTCATGATCGGTTGCGGGAGGCGGCGACATCGGATCCGAGCTAGGGTCAGCGGGTGAAGAGCTTCCGCCGTGACCTGGCTCTGCTGCGCGAGCGCCGGTTCGCCCTGCTGCTGACCGCGCGCACGATCGTCTTCCTCGGTGGCTCGTTCGTCCCCGTCGCGCTGGCGTTCGGCGTGCTCGGCCTGCCCGGCGCCACGGCCAAGACGCTGTCGGTCGTCCTGGCCGCGGAGGCCATCCCGCTCGTGCTGTTCCTCCTCGCCGGCGGGGTGATCGCCGACCGGTTCCCGCGCAACCGGGTCATCATGCTGGCCGACCTGCTCACCGCGGCCGCGCTGACCGCCCTCGCGGTGATGATGTTCACCGGCTGGACGCCGCTGACCGCGCTCGCGGCGGCCTCCGCCCTGCTGGGCACGGCGTCGGCTGTCGCCTTTCCGGCAGTGACCGGGATCATCCCCGAGGTGGTGCCGACCGAGAAGCTGCAGCCCGCCAACGCGCTCATCGGCTTCGCGGGCAACACCGCACGCATCATCGGCGTCGTGGTGGGCGGTGGGCTCGTGGCGCTCGTCGGTGGGGCGTGGGCACTGCTCATCGGCGGCATCCTCTACGCGTGCGGCGCGCTCGCCATCGGTTCGCTGAGCGGCCCGTTCCGGTCGGGCTCCGAGGGCCACTCGGTCCTGGCCGATCTGCGCAAGGGCTGGCGCGAGTTCGCCTCGCGCGAGTGGCTGTGGGTCGTGGTGCTGCAGTTCTCCGTGCTGATAATGGCGTTCCAGGCGGCACACGGGGTGCTCGGGCCCGTCGTGGCGCAGCAGGAGCTGGGCGGCGCGGCGGCCTGGTCCGTGGTCCTGGCCGGATTCTCGGTCGGCACACTGGTCGGCGTCGTCTTCTCCATGCGCATCCGGCCCAAGCGGCCCATCCTGATCGCCACGTTCTCGACCATCCCGATGAGCCTGCCCTACGTGCTGATCGGGATCGGAGCTCCACTTTGGATGATCGTGGGTGGGGCGTTCGTGCAGGGCATCTGCTTCGATATCTTCGGCGTGCTGTGGCAGACCACGCTGCAGCGTGAGGTGCCGGCCGAGGCGCTGTCCCGGGTGAGCTCCTACGACGCGCTGGGGTCGCTGATGTTTGGCCCGATCGGGCTCATGCTGGCCGGGCCGGTCGCCCTCGCGGTGGGCCCGAAGCCGGCGCTGATCGTGGCGTCCATCATCATCACGCTCACGGCATTGGGCGCGCTGTGCTCACCCGGCGTGCGCAACCTGCGCGCCCGCGACGCGCAGCCCGAGCCCGAGCCCGAGCCGGAAACCAGCGGGGCGCCCGGCGAGGAGGCAACCGCGCCGTCGCCCGCCTGAGACAGGCTCAGCGCAGCTCCTTGCCGTAGCAGACCTCCACATATGGACCGGTGCAATACGCCGGGATCTCTGCGTAGCCGTGGCGGACATACAAACGGCGGGCCTCGGTCAGATCCAGGCGGGTGTTGAGGACCATCCGGCGGGCGCCGAGCGTGCGCGCTTCGTCCTCCAGGAGCTCCAGCAGGAGGCTTGCGCCCTTCTTGCCGCGAAACACGGGCCGCACGAAGATCCGGGTGAGCTCGGCCCGCTGGGCATCCAGCATCAGCACCCCGCCACAGGCCGCCGCGTCACCGCCATAGCGGCCCACGATGAACTGGCCAGTGGGTGGAGCGAGCCGGTCGACGCTGAGCCCGGCCACACCTTCGTCGATCTCCTTCCGGGTCGCGGGCCGCTTCCAGTAGCTGCCGGCGACGTCGGCGTAGTAGTCACGAAGCAGGCCACGCGCGTCAGCCGAGTCGAATGCTTCCGGAGCCAGGGTCCAGGAGGTCATGCCACGTTCTACCGCCAACCCGCGCGCCACATCCAACGATTATCCGGAGCCAGATGCATCACTGGACTTGCATGATCATGCAATCGTGTGCATATACTTCGACCCGTGTCCAAGGTGCTCAGCTCCCTGCCCGTCGGTGAACATGTCGGCATCGCCTTCTCCGGCGGCCTCGATACCTCTGTAGCGGTCGCGTGGATGCGCGAGAAGGGCGCGGTGCCGTGCACCTACACCGCCGACATCGGGCAATATGACGAGCCCGACATCGACTCGGTGCCCGAGCGTGCCACGGCCTACGGCGCGGAGGTGGCCCGCCTGGTCGACGGCCGGGCGGCCCTCGTGGAAGAGGGGCTCGCGGCCCTGGCCTGCGGGGCGTTCCACATCCGCTCCGGCGGCCGCGCATACTTCAACACGACCCCGCTCGGGCGGGCCGTCACAGGCACCCTGCTGGTGCGCGCGATGCTCGACGATGGCGTGCAGATCTGGGGAGACGGCTCCACCTTCAAGGGCAACGACATAGAGCGTTTCTACCGTTACGGTCTGCTCGCCAAACCCTCGCTTCGGATCTACAAGCCCTGGCTCGACGCCGACTTCGTCGGCGAGCTCGGCGGCCGCAAGGAGATGTCCGAGTGGCTCCTGGCCCGGGGCCTGCCCTATCGGGACAGCGTCGAGAAGTCATACTCCACCGACGCCAACATCTGGGGCGCCACCCATGAGGCCAAATCGCTGGAGCACCTCGACACGGGCATCGAAATCGTCGAACCCATCATGGGCGTGCGATTCTGGGATCCCCATGTCGAGATAGCACCCGAGGACGTCACCATCGGCTTCGAGCAGGGACGGCCGGTGACCATCAACGGCAAGGAGTTCTCCACCGCCGTCGATCTGGTCATCGAGGCCAACGCCATCGGCGGCAGGCACGGCATGGGGATGTCCGATCAGATCGAAAACCGGATCATCGAGGCCAAGAGCCGCGGCATCTACGAGGCGCCGGGGATGGCCCTGCTGCATGCGGCATACGAGCGACTGGTCAACGCCATCCACAACGAGGACACCCTCGCCAGCTACCACAACGAGGGACGGCGGCTGGGCAGGCTGCTATACGAAGGGCGCTGGCTGGACCCGCAAGCGTTGATGCTGCGCGAGTCGCTGCAACGCTGGGTCGGGACCGCGGTCACCGGCGAGGTGACCCTGCGACTGCGGCGCGGCGAGGATTACTCCATCCTGGACACGGCCGGACCGGCGTTCAGCTATCACCCGGACAAGCTCTCGATGGAGCGGACCGAGGACTCCGCCTTCGGCCCGGTGGACCGGATCGGCCAGCTGACCATGCGCAACCTCGACATCGCCGACTCGCGCGCCAAACTCGAGAAGTATGCCCTGCTCGGCATGGTCGGCGGCAGTCCGCACCCGGCATTGATCGGCGCACCACGGCAGGCCTCGACCGAACTGATCGGCGCCATGCCCGAGGGCGGGGCCGAGGCGATCGCCTCGCGCGGCAGGGCCGCCGGTGACGACGAGCTGCTCGACCGCGCCGCGATGGAGGCCGGCGCCGACTGATCGGCCGACATCGCCGACACCGCCTGTGGCGTCAGGGTTTGGGGTCGGGCGTGGTGAGCCACGCGCGGTAGGCCGCGGTCAGGGTGGCGCGGCGGTTGGCGTGGGAGAGCACGTCGACGCTGTCGACCCACTGCTCTATGTTGCCGACGCCCGGCGGGAGTCGCCTGAGGGTCGGATCGGTGATGGTGTCGTGCAGCATGCTCACGAACGACTCGTCGATCGTGCGGTAGGGCCGGCCCCAGAACGGGGCGACGACCCGGTCGGGTGTGGGCAGGCCGAGCGCGCGTTGTTGGGCGGCAAGGATTTCGGCCGATGCGGCGAGCGCCTGCTCGCGATCGCGCCAGGTGTCGGCGGCTAGGGCGTCGTGCAAAGGCATCGGCGGGAGGGGCAGCTCGGTGAAGGCCCGCTCGCGCCATTTGCGGTAGGGCGGCCAGCGCCGGCACAGCACAAACGCGAGGTGCATCAGGTCGTCGGCGAGCTTCGCGGTCAGCAGGCGGGACTGCACGTCCTGGCCCCGCTCGGCGGTGCGGCCGACCATCGGCAACCACTGCGATATGCGCCGCCATCCTGCGCATAGGACGAATCGCTCGACCTCCGCCGGGTAGCAAATAAAGGTTTTCAAAAGAGGCCGAAGTTGCGCCGTCTCATCATGGAAAACGGGTCCGCCGACCGTCTCGAGGATTGTCTGCCCGGGCAGCGACAGCCAGTCCACAACGGACGGTCCGCCGCGTGGGTCGATGCCCAGGCGCCATGTGGCGAAGCCCGGCACGGTGTCGATGTGCACCTCGTGGGAGACGGTCGGGTCCCAGGAGGTGGCGAAGCGCACGGGCAGGTCGAGGAAGGTCTGCGGGAGCTCGCGCTCCATGAGGTCCCGCAGCGACGGCACCAGGGCAGAATCGGGATCGTCGAGCAGGATCGTGAGGCGGCAGCCCCAGTCGTGGTCGCGGCTGGTGGCATCGTCGTATCCGAGCACGTCGGAGCCGGAGCCCAGCCGCGCGGCCGCATAACGCAAACCCGGGTGGTGGTGGGCCAGGATCGGCCCGACGACCTCCCGGTGGAACGCCCTGGCTATGTCCGCCCCCGTCAACTGAGACATGATGACGAGTATGGACGTTGAGGTCGGCATCGTCGTCACGATTTTCAGTGGCCTGCTGATCGTGGTCGGCATCGCCGGCACGATCGTGCCCGTGCTGCCCGGCGTGCTGTTCTGCTGGCTGGGCGTGCTCATCTGGGCCATTTTCGGCGGGGCGGGCTGGGGGCGCTGGGTCGTGCTCGGCGTGGCCACGCTCATCGCCGCGGTCGGCGTCGCGGCCCAATACGCGTGGCCGGGCAAGCGCATGAAGGAGGCCGGCGTACCCAACCGCACGCTCGTCATCGGCGGCCTGTTCGGCATCGTGGGCTTCTTCGCGCTGCCGCTGTTTGGCCTGCCCATCGGGTTTGTGCTCGGCGTGTGGGTGGCCGAGCAGGCGCGCCTGCGTGAGGCCAGGCCGGCGTGGGAGTCGACCAAACACGCGTTGAAAGCGGCCGGCCTGTACATGCTGATAGAGCTGGCTTCGGCGGTGTGCATCGCGGCCACGTGGGTGGTCGGTCTGTTCCTGGCCTGACATAGGGTGAATCCATGCGACTGATCAAATACGGGCACGCCTGCGTGCGGTTGGACAACCTGGTCATCGACCCGGGCACGTATAGCGAGGCGGAGGCGCTGGACGGGGCGACCGCCGTGCTGGTGACGCACGAGCACGCCGATCACGTGGACGTGGACAAGCTGGCCTCGTTCGAGGGCGACATTTTCGCGCCCGCCTCGGTCGCGCCCATGCTCCCCGGAAGGGTGACGACTGTCGAGGTTGGACAGACGTTCACCGCGGCCGGGTTCTCGGTGGAGGTCGTGGGCGGCGAGCACGCCGAAATCATCGACGGGCTGCCCGGTTGCGCCAACGTCGGCTACATCGTGGAACGTGACGTTTACCACCCGGGCGACTCGGTGTTCGTTCCGGCGAGCCGCGTCGGCACGCTGCTCGTGCCCGCGTCCGGGCCGTGGCTCAAACTCCGTGAGGCGCTTGAGTTTGTGCGCGAGGTCAAGCCGGGGCGGGCGTTCCCGATCCACGACGCGATGTTCAGCGAGCTCGGCAACGGCAACTTCGACCGCTGGATGGAGATGAAGGGCGGCACCGAATACGCCCGCATCCCGGTTGGGGAATCAGCGGTAATCTAGCCGCAGGTCGCCGGCGGCGTCATCCTGACGATCTCTGATCCACGCAGTGGTCAAGATCGGGCTTGGATGGCGTCGCCCTCAAGGGCGATCTGCCCGCGACTTGCTTTAGCAGGAGCAAAGTAGCAGGGTCGGCGGCGTGCGGATTCTGTTGGACACGCGGCCGTTGCGCCATGTCGCCTACCGGCGGCTGTGGACGTCGACCATCGTCACGACCGTGGGCAGCCAGTTCACCCAGGTCGCCGTGCCCAAGCAGATCTACGACATGACGGGCACGTCGGCCTGGGTGGGCATCGCCAGCATCACCGGGCTGGTGCCGCTCATCGTGTTCGCGCTGTGGGGCGGCGCCATCGCCGACACGGTCGACCGGCGCAAGATGCTGCTGGCCACCAACATCGGCACGGCGCTACTGCTCATCATGTTCTGGCTGCAGGCGCTGCTGGCCATCAACTCGATCCCGCTGTTGCTGGTGTTGGTGGCCGTGCAGGCGGCCCTGTTCGGCATGAACATGCCCGCCCGGGCGGCGTCCGTGGCGCGCCTGGTGCCCGCGAGCGAGCTGCCCGCGGCCGTCGCGCTGAATTCCACCGTGATGCAGGGCGGTTCGATAATCGGGCCGCTGCTCGCGGGCGCGCTGATCCCGGTGCTCGGGGTGCAGACGCTATACCTGATCGACGCGATCGCGCTCGTCGCGGTGGTGTGGGCGGTGTGGAAGCTGCCGCCGATCCCCCCGCTCAACGGCGAGGTGCGGCGCGCCGGGCTGCGCGATGTGCTGGCCGGCTTCCACTATCTGGCCACGCACAAACTGCTGCTGGTCTCGTTCCTTTGCGACATCATCGCCATGGTGTTCGGTTTGCCGCGCGCGCTGTTCCCGGAGCTGGCCGACACCGCCTATCCGGGTGTGCAGGAGGATTTCGCGCTGGGCCTGCTGTTTGCGGCCATCCCGATCGGCGCGCTGCTGGGCGGCCTGCTGTCGGGCACGTTCTCCCACATACACAAGCACGGCCGGATGGTCGTGCTGTCCGTGGTGGCGTGGGGGGCGGCGATCGTCGGGTTTGGACTGAGCACATCGATCTGGGTGGCCATGTTTTTCCTCGCCATCGCGGGCGTGGCCGACATGGTGTCAATGGTGTTCCGGGGGACCATTTTGCAGGCCGCCGCGACCGACGAGATGCGCGGACGGATGCAGGGCGTGCATACCGTTGTGGTGACAGGTGGACCGCGCGTGGCCGACCTGTTGCACGGTGTGGCCGCGCCCGTCGTCGGGGCCTCCGCCGCGGTGTGGGGCGGGGGCATAATAGTAATCGCGCTCACTGTTTTGCTCGCCTTGGCGGTGCCTGCCTTCCTCAACTACAGGGGCGAGTAGGTTGGGGCCAATGGAGAGGTTTACCGGCAGAGTAATCACACCCGCCGACCCCGATTATGATGCGGCACGAGCTATTTTCCCTGGAGGGTTCGATCTGCGACCCTCACTGATCGTTCAACCATCCGACGCGCCGGACGTGGCACGTGTCATCGCCCATGCCCGCGAGGCCGGGCTGGAGCTGGCGGTGCGCAGCGGTGGGCACAGCACCGGCTTCGGCTCGACCGACGGCGGCATCGTGCTCGACGTGCGCTCGTTGAAGGGCATCGAAATCGACCCGGCCGAGCGCACCGCGTGGGCCGGTTCGGGCGTGACCGCGGGCCAATACACCAAGGCGGCGGCCGAGCACGGCCTTGCCACCGGGTTCGGCGACACCGGATCCGTGGGCATCGGCGGCATCACGGTCGCGGGCGGCATCGGGTTCCTGGTGCGCAAGCACGGCCTGACCATCGACAACCTGCTGGCGGCCGAGGTCGTCACGGCCGACGGGCAGATCCTGCACGTCGACGCCGATTCGCACCCCGACCTGTTCTGGGCGATCCGGGGCGGCGGCGGCAACTTCGGCGTCGTGACGCGGTTCAAGTTCCGGCTGCACGAGGTCCGCGAGATCGTCGGCGGCATGCTGATGCTGCCCGCGTCGGCCGATGTCGTGGCCCGGTTCATGGAGCTGGCCGAGGCCGCGCCGGAGGAGTTGTCGGCCATCGTCAACGTGATGAGCGCGCCGCCGATGCCGTTCATCCCGGCGCAGGTGCACGGTCAGCTCGTCGTGATGGCGCTCATGGTCTATGCGGGGCCGGCCGAGGAGGGCGAGCGGGTGCTCGCGCCCTTCCGCACGCTGGCCACGCCGATCGTCGACGGGCTGCAGCCGGGCACCTACGCCGGCATGTTCGCCGGGCCGGAGGACGATTCGTATCATCCGACCGCGGTGGCCGACAACATGTTCCTCGACCATGTGGACGCCGAAGTCGCCGAGACCATCCTGCGGTTCCTCGCCGAGTCCGACGCGCCGATTCGGGCCGCGCAGTTGCGTGTGCTGGGCGGCGCGATGGCGCGCGTCCCGGCCGGCACGACCGCGTTCGCGCACCGGGGCAGCAGGATAATGGCCAACCTGGCGACCTTCTACCTGGGTGACGACGACAAGCCGCGGCGGGAGGAGTGGGTCCGCGACTTCCGCAAGGCGTTGCAGCAAAACGATACCGGTGCTTATGTCGGCTTCCTCGCCGACGATTCGCTGGAGCGGGCCTACCCGGGGTCCACTTTGGACCGGCTGGTCGAGGTGAAGCGCCGCTACGACCCGGACAACCTGTTCCGGCGCAACGCCAACGTCAAACCCTAGTGCTCCGACCATCGACTTTGGCAGGCACGGCCCGGGGCTGATGCCTGTGGAGACCCTACATTTCTGCACCGGCGGACCGGTGCAGAAATGTAGGCCGGCGAAAAGGCTGTCCGGCGCGTGCCCGCCGAGCGAAGGCTCTGGTCAGAGCGCTAGCCGACCTTGGCCGGGCGGA
>JBIOYB010000269.1:0-2133 GCA_044869915.1 Allorhizocola sp. | reverse complement strand
TGACCGAGGAGCTCGGGACGCCCTCGGGCGGCCGCCCGGCGGGAGTCGTGCGGTTGACCCGGCGGGCGGGGCTGGCCGTGGGTGTCGACATTGGACGGCGGCACATGCATGTGGCGGTCGCCGATCTGGGGCACGAGATCCTGGCCGACCGGGCGGTCCAGCTGGAGGGCGATGCCGACGAGCACCCGCACGCGACGCTCGACCTGGCCGCACAGCAGGTGGATCTCGTACTCAAAAGCATCGGCGCCGACCGGGCAGAGGTCAACGGCGTCGGCCTGGGCATCCCCGCCCCGGTCACGCTCGACGGCCGGATCGGTTCGCCGACGCTGCTGCCCGCGTGGGCCGACCTGATGCCCGAGCAGGAGCTGGCGTCGCGGCTGGGCGGGCTGCCGGTGCGGGTCGACAACGACGCCAACCTGGGCGCGCTGGCCGAGCACGCGTGGGGCGCGGGACGGTCGTGCGCCGATCTGGTGTATGTCAAGCTGGCCACGGGCATCGGCGCAGGCATCGTCCTGGATGGACGGTTGTATCGCGGTTCGGCCGGGACGGCGGGCGAGCTCGGGCACGTCACGCTGGACGCGCGCGGGCCGCTGTGCCGTTGCGGCAACAGGGGATGCGTCGAGCTCACCGCGGGCGGGCGGGCGCTGCTGGCCCAGGCGCGGCTGTCGCACCCGGCGCTCAAGGGTCTCGACGAGCTCGTGGCGCTGGCCGTGCGCGGCGATCCGGGCTGCCGGCGCCTGCTCAGCGACGCGGGCCGGCATCTGGGTGTGGCGCTGGGCAGCCTGCTCAACCTCATCAACCCGGACCGGATCGTGGTGGGCGGATTCGCTTACACGCCAGCGCTTTTGCTCGAGCCGATCCAGCTGGGCCTCGCCGAGACCGCCATGTCCGCTGCCGTCGGCTCGGTGGACGTGGTCACCGCCGAGCTCGGCGAGCGCGCCAGCGCGCTGGGCGGCGTCGCCCTCGCACTGGGGGTCGACAGGCGTTAAGCCGTCAGCCCGGGACCCGCGCGGCCCCGGCCTGTTCGAGATGGCGCGCAAGCAAGTCCGGGCTCTCGCCCGCGGCCACGCTGGGTCAGCGTGCCGGCCAGTTCGGGCCGGCCGGTCAGTTCGGGCCGCCTGGGCGGTAAGAGCGCATTGAGGGCCGGGTCGGCGACGAGAGCCGGCTGGGTGGAATGGGCCGCGGGCGTGCGGCCGGCATGGGCCGCCGCCGGCCACCTCCGGCTCGGCCAGGCGGGACAGCCGGCCCCGCTCGGACAGGATCCACGCCCCGGCTGCCGGTTGACCAGCTTCTTGTGTCTGTGTGCGGCGATGCGCAGCGGAACCTCGTTCCTGAGATGGTCCCGAAGCGCGCACGGTTTGAGATAATACGAGGCATCTGCGGCCTCGTCCCGCACCGGCGGGCCAGTTCCACGCTGCCACCTCTGCGGTGAATTGCCCGATTCGACGGCGACGCGGCTTCCGTCCGCCGTGGCGGGTGTGCGCTGGGTGATCCACATTGGACGCTGCGTCACCGGGTTGGTGGCGAATTCGACGTCACTGTATTCTCCTGCGCGGGCATGAAGGTTGCCGTGGGAGGATCCGTTGGACCCGAACGAAGAGCGGTCGTTACAGGAGTATTGGGAGGTCGATGACGCACCTCCCGACCCCACCGTCGCCTCGACCGATGCCGAATTCGTTGCCGAGCTTGGTGTGCTGCTCGAGTGGTCGGGGCTTTCGCTTGCGGAGATTGAGCATCGAGCCAGGGCTTACGACGGCTATGTGCCGGACGGTGCCGTGTCCGATGCGTTGCGTGAGGGCACCCTACCGAGTGAACAGTTGCTTCTGTCGCTGTTGTGGGCGGTCGGCTGCGACGACGCGACGGTGCAGCTTTGGGTCTCGGCCCGGGAAGGGCTGGCGGCGGGAGGCCATGCGCATTTTGACGATGCACAATTTGACGATGCGCAATTTGAGGCGACACAGCCCGATTGGGTGCCGCGTGAGGCAAATACGTATTCCGAAGGCACACTCGCCCATGCCGTAAAGGAACGCCGCGACCAAAGCGGCTGGCGCGGCCTGCACCGGCGCGCCTTCCCGGGCGACGGCGACGCGAAGCGTTCGACCAAGCACTCTGCCAAGCAGGCACCGGGCAAGC
>JBIOYB010000268.1:0-10569 GCA_044869915.1 Allorhizocola sp. | reverse complement strand
GCGGCGTATGCGGTGTCCACATCGGACATCAGCGTGCTGCGGGATGCCGTGCCCCGCCTGCTGACCGCGGCCCGCCCGGCCCCCGCGACCCCCGAGCTGCTGCTGCCCGGCGTGCTGCTGGCCGGGTTCGCCGGCACGTGGGCGGGGGTTCGCACGGCACGCGATCCGGTCGCCAACCGGTTCTCCCCGGTCGTCTGCGCGGCCGTGCTGTATGTCGCGGGCGCGCTGCTGACCGCGGGCCGCTCCGACCGGCATGGCGTGCTGGCCGCCGTGATCGTCGTTTGTGCCGCCGCGAGCTGGTCCAGCGGTTCGTTCTCCCGTGCCCTCGCGCCGATCGCCGCCGTGGCGGCCGTGGCCGGGTTCGCCGCCGTGTCGGTGCCCGTCGCCGGCGCGTTCGAGCCCCGCGACCACGTGTCCCCGCCGGCGATGCCGTTGGAGGAGCGCAATCCGCTGCCGCGGCTGGCCGCCTACGCCGAGCGCGGCGACGTGGAGCTGTTGCGCTACACCGGTCCCGTGGCGGCGCTGCGGTTGGTGACGCTCACCGAGTTCGACGGCAGCGCATGGTTTGCCGCCCCCGGCTATCGCCCGGTGGGTGCGGTGGCGCGGAGCACCGGACTGCCGCCAGGGCCGACGCAGTCCACCATCACGGTGGACGTCACAATCGCCAAGCTGGACGGTCTGTGGCTGCCCAGCCCGGGACAGCCGCAGGAAGTCTCGCTGGCCGAGGCCAGGGTGGACGCCGAAACCGGCTCGCTGGCGCTGCCAAAAGGACTCAATCAGGGTTTGCGGTACCAGGTGCGCGGCGCCATCGACACGCCGGGCGGCGCGGTCACCACCGCCACGGTGCCCTGGGGCGAGACGTACACGAAGTTGCCCAGACTGCCCTATGTTTTCGTCGAATACGCCCAGTCGGTGGTGCGCGGCGCGAGCACGGCCTTCGAGCAGGCGTTGCTCATCGAGACCGCGGTCCGGCAGGATCGGCGGCTCAGCCCGCGTGCGCCGGCCGGCTCCTCCTATGCCCGGCTGGAGACGTTCCTGTTCGGCAAGCCGGGTGCCAACGGTGCGCAACAGGGCACGGTGGAGCAGTTCGCCGCCGCCTTCGCGGTGCTTGCCCGGTCGGTGGGCCTGCCGACCCGCGTCGTGGCCGGCTTCCGCCCCGGCGCCGCTTCCAGCGGCGACACCCGGGTGGTCCGGGGAGAGCATGCCTCCGCGTGGGCGGAGGTCTACTTCACCGGGCACGGCTGGGTCGCCTTCGACCCGGCATCGTCCAATCCGGACACCACAGACCTGGAGAAGGACCTGCGTCAAAGGGCCCTCGACCGGGTGGAGCAAAACCGGCCCCAGCCGGACCGGGCAGCGCCGGCCCCGACGACTGCGCCACCCAGCTCGCCACCGCCGCAGGCACCGTCGGCAGACGCCGGGCAGGGACGGTTTGGCTTTCCGCCCGCGCGGATTTTCGCGACCGTCGTGATCGGACTGCTCGCGGCCATCGCGCTGTCGCGTGCCCTGCGCCGGATGCGGCATCGCCGGGCGGGCGCCCGCGGCGCGTGGGCTGAGGTGCTCGACGTGCTCGTGCTGATGAGCCGCCGGCCGAACCGGTGGAAAAGCGCGGACCGGATCGCGCAGGACATCGTCGCCACCGTGCCGGCGCCACGGCCACATCCCATTGTCCGCATCGCCGAGTCGGCCGACCGCGCCGAGTTCGCCCCTGCGGGCACCTCCACGGGCGACGTGTGGCAGGAGGTGCGCCGGTTCCGGCGAGCCGCTCGCCGTGCCGTGCCGTGGTATCGCGGCCTGTTGTGGTGGGTGGACCCGCGCCCGCTTCTGCGCCGGTGACTTGTTTGTGCGGTCGCGCCACCGGTTCGCCCGGGCGGCGGTGGGTAATTCTGTCGTGTCGCGGCAGTTCGGGGATCGCTAACCTCCCAGCAGGGAGGCTTCATGGATCTCAGCTCGTTCGAACGAAGGCTTGCCGCGGTGCGGGTCTCGGCGTCGGCCGCGGACGGCCAGGCGCGTGCCGTGGTCGACGGCACCGGGCGGCTGGTCGGGCTGGAGCTTCTGCCGGATCTGCTCCACGGCCCGGCCGAGGCGGTGGCCGAAGCGATCCTCGCGGCGGTCAACGAGGCGCAGGACAGCGCGCGCCGTGCGGACCACCCGATCCTTTCGGACGTCGGCGAGTCGATGCGTCAGCGCATCGCCGACGACTTCCACGAGGCGCAGGCGGCGGCGGAGCGGCACCTCGCCGAGTTCAACACGTTCCTCAGCGACCTGATGCAGCGGCGGGGTGAAGCACCGGGCGGATAGGTCAATACGGCTAATCTATCGGCCGCACCGGATCCCCCATACCGTCGCCACATGGGGACCCACGCGACGGCGGCGACGGTTTCGCACGCCCCGATCAAGGTGCACATCGTAGAGGATCACCCGCTGTTCCGGGCCGCGCTGGTGCGCGTCCTCGACAGCGCACCCGACATGTGCGTGGGCGTGTCAGCCGGGTCGGTGGACGAGTTCGCCGCATATCGCCAGCAGCCGGCCGGGGTGGTCACGCTGGACCTGGGGCTGCCTCGACTCCAGGGCGCGGAGGCCGTGGCGGCGGTCACCGGCATGGGCTTTCGCGTCCTGGTCCTCTCGGCGCACGGCGGGCAGAGCGAGGTGCTGTCGGCGCTCGCGGCGGGCGCGTGCGGATACCTGACAAAAGAAGCAGACTCGGAGGAGGTCCGCCAGGCGGTCCGGCAGATCGCGAACGGAAACCGTTATGTGTCACCGGCTTTGGCGGCGTTCCTGCGCGATGCCCCGCGCGTGCGGCATTACGAGCGGCAACCGGCGCTGTCGGCCCGCGAGCGGCAGGTGCTCGCGCTGCTGGCCGCGGGCGACCGCGACCGCGACATCGCCGACCGGCTGTCCATCAGCGTGCGCACGGTGCGTTCGCATCTGGATCACATCCGCGAAAAGACCGGCCGCCGGCGCCGGCCCGACCTGACCCGCCTGGCCATCGAGAAGGGCATCATCTACCGGGAGGCGCGGCCCTGACCGCTGGTGTGGATCAGGCGTGACGCCCCGGGGGCTTTTCGCCGGGCTAAGTGCTAGCCCTGACGACACCCCGCCCGCGCGCCAGCACGATGACCGGTGCCAGTGAAACTCTCCAATGGATCCAGGAGGTCCAATGAAGAAGCTGTTCCCGCTCATCGGCCTAGCGGCCGCGACCCTGACGCTGCTCGTGGCCGGCGGTGCCTCCGCCGCCGCGCCCGGGTCGGGCGACGCTGCGAAGCCCGCCACCTCCGCGGGCGTCGAGAGCAAGGAGATCACGGTCACCGAGTCCGTCAAAGCCTCTACGAACGCCGGTGGCTACACGCACCTGTGGGGGGCCTTCAGCGGTTGCGTCCGGTTCAACCTCACCGGCCTGGGCCTGCCCAACGCGTATCCCGTCGCCGTGTCGGCCAGCGAGCGTGACGCCGCGGGCACCGAGTTCATCGGTAGCGCGGTGTACACCGTGACCAACGTGGCCGTGGGCAACAACATCATCTCGGCCCGGGTCTGCATCGACTGGCCCAACCCGATTCTGGTGAACATTCACTACGTGTGGGGCTGAGCCCGCGATGGATCTCGGGGAGTCGGGCGTGCGGCGCCTGGCTCCCCGAGCCATTCACGTATTCACGCATTCCGGTTGATGGTTATTTGACTGAATCCTCGGCGACGTGTGGCTACCGTTGTTGCCGCATTGGGTGACAACGGGTCGGCGCGGAGATGATGCGACGAAGATGTCCGCTGAAGTACGGGGCCGCGGGCCTGAGCGTATGGCTCGGCGTGGCTCTCGGTGTGCTGCTCGGAGTGACAGGCCTGATGCTCAAGGCCCGCGACGGCTCGCATCCGGTGTGGGATCTCGTCTTTGGCGGCGTGGCCGGGTTCCTGTTCCTCGGCACGGGTCTGCTCGCGCACGCACGCCGGCCTCGCAACCGGGTCGGCCTGCTGATGGTCCTCGTCGCGGTCGGCTTCTTCGCCGAAGACCTGCAGTTCGCCCGCGGCAACCCGATCCACGCGCTCGCGATGCCGCTGACCCAGGCGTCGACCGCGTTCGCGGTGCATCTGCTCCTGGCGTTCCCCATGGGCCGGCTGGTGTCGCGCTTGGACCGGGCCGCGGCGATCGCTGCCTACGCGGCCGTGTTCGTCCTGCCGTGGTTCGCTCTGGTGTGGTGGGATCCGGCCAGTCACGGCGTTGCGGACCCGCCCAACCCGTATCTGATAGCCGACAGGCCCGCCGTGCACGACGGCGTGATCGAAGCGCTCAATGTCGTCAACGTCATGGTCGGCGCGGCCGTGCTGGTGGCGCTGATCCGTCACTGGGCGCGGGCGAGCGCGCCCATGCGCAGGGTGCTGTTCCCGGTGTTCGGCACGGGCCTGATCGGCACGTGCGCGACGGTCATCGGCCTGCTGCTGCCCGATGGCAACATCCCGGTGACACTGCTCGTCTACAAGGTCGCGTTCTGCCTGCTGCCGCTGGCGTTCCTCGCCGGCGTGCTGCGGCTGCGGATCGGACCGGCCCCGGTCGACAAACTCCTGGTGCGGCTGCGCCTGCCGGGCCCGCCCCACGCGATGCGGGAGGTGCTCGCCCACGCCCTGGGCGACCCGTCGTTGCAGGTCGGCTACTGGGATCCCGCTCGCATGGGATATGCCGACGAGTGGGGCCGGCCCCTGGCCCTGCCCCCGGAGGGTTCGCTTCGATCCACCACTGCGGTGCAGTCCGACGGCCGCCGGATCGCCGTGCTGATCCACGATCCCGCGCTGGAGGAGGACCGCCCGCGGCTGGAGGCGGTCGCCGCGGGCGCGGCGCTGGCGCTCGACCGGCAGCGCCTACGGGAGGACATCGCGGTGGCGATGGACGCCGAGCGGCGCCGCATCGAACGCGACCTGCACGACGGCGCGCAGCAGAGCCTGGTTCTGGCCATGCTTCAGTTGAATCAGGCGGTCGAGGAGCTCGGCGGGCGGGTGCCGGCGCGCCTCGCGGCCGGCATCCGATCGCTGGACACGGCCAACGATGAGCTGCGCGAGCTGGCCAGGGGCGGCCACCCGGCGCTCCTCGGCGCGGCCGGGCTCGGGCCCGCGCTGGAGGCGTTGATCGAACGCATGCCGCTGCGGGTCGACGCGCGGCTGGCCGCTATCCCGCGGCTGCCCGAGCGGGTCGAGGCGGCCGCGTACTTCATGGTCAAAGAGATACTGACAAATATCGTCAAGCATGCTGGCGCCTCACGGGCCTGGGTCACGGTCGCGGTCAGCGGCTCGCGCCTGGAGGTCGAGGTGGGCGACGACGGGATCGGCGGCGCCGCGATCGACGCCGGCTCGGGGCTGGCCGGGCTGCACCATCGCGCGCTGGCCATCGGCGGCCACGTGATCGTCGACAGCCCGGTCAGCGCCGGCACCCGGATCCGCGCGACACTGCCGTGCGGGGATGTCCGCCGATGAAGCCGATCCGGGTGGTGTTCGCCGAGGACGCCGTGCTCATCCGAGAGGCGATCACGGCGGTGCTGCGCGCGGGCGGCATCGATGTCGTCGCCCAGGTGGGCGATCCGGTGAGCCTGCTGCGGGCCGTGTTTTCCGCCCGGCCCGACGTGGCGCTGATCGATATCAGGCTGCCGCCCGGCAGAGGAGACGAGGGCCTGCAGGCAGCCATGGAAATCCGTCGCCGTCACCCTGACATCGGGTTGCTTTTGCTTTCGCAGTACCTGTCGACGCGCTACTGTTCGGCCCTGCTGGCCAACAATCCGCGCAAGGTCGGCTATCTGCTCAAGGAGCGTGTGACCGGCGCGCGCGGCTTCATCGCGGCCATCCGCCAGATCGCCGCGGGCGGGTGCGTGGTGGACCCGAAGATCGTGGCGCTGATGCTGCGCAACATCCCGGCCGGCGATCCACTCGCGACACTCACCGACCGGGAGCGGGAGGTGCTCGCGCTCATGGCCGAGGGCCGCTCCAACCAGGCGATCGGCGAGCGGCTCGGCATGACGGGCAAGACCGTCGAGACGCATGTGCGCAACATCCTGGCCAAGCTGGGCCTGCAGCCCGAGCCCGACGACCATCGGCGGGTGCTGGCGGTGCTGGCCTATCTGCGCGCCGACCGGGAGCTACATTAAGCGGTAGAGGCGGCCGATTTCGTTGTCTGGCAAAGCGTTGTCGTGGAGCACGACGTCGTCGAGGGAACCGCCCCACCGGTAGAACTGGCCGCCGGAGTGGCGGGCGCGGCCCAGATCGAGGTAGCCGAGCGCGCGCCAGGCCGGGCCCGGGTGGGCGGCGACCGCCGCGCGCCTGCCGTCGACGTGCAGGCGCACCTGTTTGGCGGGCGCGTCGTAGACGCCCACCAGATGGGTCCAGCGGCCCGGGGTGGCCCCGGCCGCGCACGCCTCGACGACCTCCGTTTTGGCGAGATCGGCCCGGGGCATGCGCATGCACCACCGCCCGCCGTCCGCCTCATACATGAGGTAGAACCCGCTGGCGGCCGTGCCCTCCTGCGCCAGCGCCACGGACGCGCCCGCACCGGGATCGAGGTTGACCCACGCGGCCACGGTGAACGAGGCGTCGGTGCGGATCGGTGAGCTCATCGAGGCGCAGCCGCTCGCGCGCTCGAGCCGCAGGCCCGCGTTGCTCTCATGCCCCGGCCCCAACGTCGTGCCGCCGCACAGGGTCAGCGGGCCCGTGCCGACGTCGAACGTGATGCGGATCGGGGGCGCCGGTCCGGCCGAGACGGTGTGGGTCCCGGCCGGGCCGGCAAGGGAGGACGGTCCGGCAGGGGAGGACGGTCCGGAGGCCAGGCCGGGGGTCGGATCGTCCGATATGGACAGCGACGGGCCGGCGGGGGGCTTCGGCCAGGCGCCGTGGCTGAGCGACTCCCGCGCGAGCATGCCCGCGGCCGCCAGGGCTGTCCCGGCGATGAGCACAACGGCCGCGACGCCTATCCTCCTTGCCCTGCCCCCCTTCCCGCTCCTGCGCGGCGCGACGATCGGCCGGTGCCGCCCGGCGTAGCCGTCCCCCTCCATGGGAACTATGCAACGCCTGCTGCCCGGGACCCGCCAGATGAGCCACGATGCCCTATTCACCGTCGTCACCCCCTAGCAGGTCGCGCAGCTCCGAGCGGCCGGTGATGCCCAGTTTGGCGTAGGCGCGCGCCAGGTTGTTGTTGATGGTGGACACGGCCAGCTGCAGCCGATCGGCGATCTGCGCGCTGGTGTAACGGGCCGCCATCAGCAACACCTGGGTTTCGCGCGGCGAGAGCAGGCTGTTGAGGTGCCCGAGCCGAAGCAGTGGCGTGCTCGCGCCGAGTGCGGGCGCGCGCAGCCTGGCGCCCTCCGAGCCCGCTATGTCGGCCTGCGCGAACCGCCTGTGCCGCCGGTGCTGCCGGGCCGCGGCCGCGTGCGCCTCGGCGGCGTGCAGGTCGTACCCGCGCTCGGCCAGCTGCCGGGCCGCCGCCTCCAGCGCGCGCGAACCGTCGTTTGTGGACAGTGCACGGGCCGTGCGGGCCAGCAGTCGCGCCAGGTCGTTGTCGATGGCCTCCAGGCGTGACGGGTCCAACCGCGCCCCCAAACGGGCAAGATCATAGATCGCCAGCGCTTCGACGGCGGGCATCCCGGCGTCGTGCGCCAGATCGGCGGCCCGCTGCGCGGCGGCGATCGCGGTCGGCATGTCGCCCGCGGCATAGGCGGTCCAGGCGCGCCAGCCTTCGATCCACGGATCGAAGATGCGGTTGGACGGCTGCGCCAGCGCTTCGGCCCGCTCCATGAAGCCCTGCGCCCGCGCGTCGCCGCACAGCCCCGAAGCCGCCGCGAGCGCGGCATGGCACGATCTGCTGAGCCGGAACGTATCGTTGATCTCGAAGCCGTGCGCCGCCTCGTTGAGCAGCCGCCGGGCCTCGTCGAGATGCCCGCGTGCCGCCGCGGCCAGCCCGCCATACATCGCCCACCCGACGAGCATCATCGCGGCGCCGCCCTCCAGCGCGCTGTCGTATCCGGCCTGCGCGATCGACTGCGCGGTGGCCGGATCGCCGCATGCCAGGTGGGCAAGACAGAGCCCCACGTCCACCTCGAACGCGCCCCACGGCAGCACGTCCAGGTTGGCCTTGGCGACCTCGATGCCGCGGTGGTGGATGCGCCGGGCCTCGTCGAGATGGCCCAGGAATCCGGCGGCGGCGGTGCCCGCGGCCGCTGCCCACACGACGGCCTTCGGCTGCGCGTCGCGTTCGGCCAGCACGCGCCTGGCCACGCGCAGCGCGTCGGCGCACCGCCCGTCGAAGAACAGGATCCACGACCGCGAGCCCTCGGCGACCGGATTGTTGCGCACGGTGTCGTAAATGGACTGTGCGCCGGCGAGATCGCCGCCGTCCCAGTACAGCGTCTCGGCCCGGGTCACCGCCCACGCCACCCGATCGTCCGGCACGGCCGGCGGGTGCGTGGCGAGCACCCGTTTGGCCTCGGCCGTGCGCCCGCGGTACGCGAGGATCTCGGCCAGCAGCCGGTCGGCCTCGTCGCCCGGCTCGGCGGCCCGCGCCACGCGCGCGAGCCGCTCGGCAAGGCCCAGGTCGGCGTGGCCCACCGCGAGCCACGCGCCCGCCCGGACCACATCTGGCCGGGTCACCGCGCCGCCCTCGACCTGCCACAGCGCGGCCCGCAGCCGATCCTCGCGGCGGCGCAGCGGCGTTTCGAGCAGCGCCTCGGCCAGCATGCGATGCAGGTGGATCGAGCGCGACAGCGGCATGCGCCCGCGCAGCGCCTCGCCGTAGAGCGGATGGTCCAGGCGGGCATGGCTGCGCTCGCCGTGCCGCTCGACCACGATCAGGCCGGCGTCCTCGGCGCGGGTCAGCGGGCCCAGCCCGCTGACCCGGTCGATCAGGGACACCCCGAGCGGCTCGCCGCACGCGATCAGCTCGACGGCCTGCCTGGTCTCCGGGTCGAGATCGTCCAATCTGGACATCACCAGCTCGGTCAGGCCACCCGGCTCCGCGCCCTGCAGCAGTTCGCGCAGGGCGAGCGGGTTGCCCTTGGCACGCTGGCACAGCTGCCGGCGCCGCACCGGGTCCAGCCCGTCGGGCTGCCCGTGGTCGATCAGGCGGTCGATGACCGCGTCGGGCAACGGGGTCAGATCGACCCGTACCGCATCGGAATCCTTGCACAGCCGCAGCAGCACATCGGCGAGCGGCTCGCCGCAGCGGGCCGTCATGATGACAAACGCGACCCGCCTGCGGACCAGATCGGCGATCATCGTGCTGGACGCGTCGTCGAGCAGGTGCGCGTCATCGACGACGATCACCACTCGCTTCCTGCCGCCCTTGGCCTTCAGCCGCGCCACGGTGGCCCGGATCAACTCCACCGGCCCCGCGTCGGGCGGCGCGTCGTCGGGAAACAGCGACGCGACCGCGCCGAACGGCACGCTCGCGGCGGCACGCGTGGCCCCGACCCACGCGGTCGCCACACCATCCAAAGTGGATATCACCTGCCGGGCGAGCCGGGTCTTGCCGACCCCCGCCGCGGCCGTAATCAACAGCGCATCGACCTGCCCGCCGATGAACCTCGAGCGGATCAGCGCCAATTCCTCCTCGCGACCCTCAAACGGCCAGATGCCCACCTGAGCCCCCCTTTTCCCGCGTCACAGGGAGTTCGCCGCAAACCGCCGTCCGGATGGGTCAATATGCCTAGAGCCCGGTGGTTGGCACGGCCACGAGCCGCCGACGGTTCAGTGATGAGGCTGCCCCCGTCCGACAACTGTGCCCTATCGAGGCATCCGCATCCATGCAAACTAGTCGACCAGGTTTGGTGCGTTGTCCGGTCCATACGCCCCGCTGCCGGGGCAGGCCTGATCGCGCGTATTTATGCATCGATAGACGTGGAGCAGTCAAAACGCAAGCGGGATGGTGAAGACTGCCGGGGTCAATGAACTTGCTGCTGATACGGGGGATGCGGTGTCAAATTGGCGTTTCTTCAGTGTGCTCGCCGGCGTGTGGATGTCCGCCGCGATCGTCTTACCCGGGGCCGGAGGTCCGGCGATGGCTGGGACGGCGCCGCAGTGCGCCGATGCGGCCGGCTCGGAGGCCACCGCGCTCGTCCTGTCGGCCTCGTGCGGGCGCACCGTGGAGGTGATGTCGCGGCGCGGCGAAGACTCACAGGTGGTGGCGCGCCCGGATGGTCTGCTGGAGTCGCGGGAGTTTCTGGCGCCACGGTGGGCACGCAAGGCCGACGGGTCGTGGGCCGATGTGGACACCGCCCTACGGCTGGTCGGTGACCGGGTGGTGCCGGGCAACACGGTGGTGCCGATGTGGTTCTCGGCCGGTGGGGGCGGCCCGTTCGCCACGCTGGCGCGGGGTGGATCGGAGCTCTCGATGTCCTGGCTGGGCGTGCTGCCCGCGCCGGTGTTGGACGGAGCGACCGCGACCTATCGCGACGTGCTGCCGGACGTGGATCTGCGGGTCACCGTGCAAGCTGATCCGTTCCCGCGGCGGCCATTTCGTGTTACCGGTCAAGGAAAACCGCCAAGCCCTCTTCGACGCCCTGGACGCGCTGCCCTGGACCGAGATCCCCATCGCCCACAGCAGCACCCAGA
>JBIOYB010000267.1:0-27861 GCA_044869915.1 Allorhizocola sp. | reverse complement strand
GGGCCACCACCCGGCTGGGGCCAGAATGGGCGTCATGGACTTTGACGTCAGACGGATCGGCGCCGACGAGTGGCAAGAATTCCGCCGGCTGCGGTTGGAGGCGCTGCGATCGGAGCCGCTGGCGTTTGTCGAGCAGCATGACGTCTCGGCGGCGGAGCCGGACGACTTCTGGCAGACGCGGGTGCGCCGTGGGGCGACCGATCCCACCTCAGCGACATTTGTGGCGGTCCACGCCGGGCAGATGGTGGGCAAGGCCACCGGTTTCATCGATGACGAGGTGGCCGAGCCCACGGTGCACCTGGTCGGCGTCTACGTCACGCCGGCCTATCGCGGCGCGGACATCGGTGTGTCACAGGCCCTCGTCAAGGCGGTGATGCGATGGGCGCGCGACGAAGCGCACGCCCACCAGATGCGTTTGTTCGTCACACAGGCCAACGGCCGGGCGGAGGCGTTCTACCGCCGGCTTGGATTCGTGCAAACCGGTGTGACGATGGCCTACCCGCCGGACCCGACGATCACCGAATTCGAGATGATCAACAGGGCTTTGGCGGCGGTCTAAGCCTCCGTGATCCGCGCGGTCAGCGCCGCGGCCAGCGTGATGGCCTCGGCCTCGGTCACCTCTTCGCCAAACTGGCGCAGCAGCTCGGACTGGGTGTAGATCACCTTGCTGCCGCGGGACTTCTTCGTGCTCTCCACCTTTACTCTGTCGCCGGTGAGCGTCAGCACCTGTTCCTCGCCGGCCTCGCCGCGGGCCCGCGCTAGGGCCCGCACATCGTCAGCGGTCACTGTTGCCATACCCGGATCTTTCCCCCGCGAGGCGCCCGCCAAACGCGCCAGGCCGGCCCGTGCGGGCCGGCCTGACGTTTGGAGCCATGGGATTATTTTGGGATCAGGCGAGGTCGAACCGGTCGAGGTCCATCACCTTGGCCCACGCCGCCACGAAGTCGCGGACGAACTTCTCCCGCGCGTCGTCGCTCGCGTAGACCTCGGCGAGCGCCCGCAGCTCCGAGTTGGAGCCGAAGACGAGGTCGACCCGGCTGCCGGTCCACTTGACCTGGCCGGTGGCGTCGTCGTGGGCCTCGAACGTCTCCGCGTCGCCCGACGTCGGCCGCCAGGTGGTGCCGAGGTCGAGCAGGTTCACGAAGAAGTCGTTGGTCAGCGACCCCGGCCGGTCGGTCAGGACGCCCAGGGGTGACTGCTTGAAGTTTGCCCCGAGCACCCGCAGACCGCCGACGAGGACCGTCAGCTCGGGCGCGCTCAGCGTCAGCAGGTTTGCCTTGTCGACGAGGAGGAACTCGGCCGGCAGGCGGTGGCCCTTGCCCAGGTAGTTGCGGAACCCGTCCACGGTCGGCTCGAGCGCGGCGAAGGACTCCACGTCGGTCTGCTCCTGCGACGCGTCGGCACGGCCCGGAGTGAAACGCACGGCGACGTCGTAGCCGGCGCTCTTGGCCGCCTGCTCCACGGCCGCGCAACCACCGAGCACGATCAGGTCGGCGAGCGAGACCCGCTTGCCCCCGCTCTGGGTGGCGTTGAAGGCCGCCTGGACGCCCTCGAGCGTGCGCAGCACGGCCGCCAGCTCGTCGGGCTCGTTGACATCCCAGCCGTTCTGCGGCTCGAGGCGGATGCGCGCACCGTTGGCGCCGCCCCGCTTGTCGCTGCCGCGGAACGTCGAGGCCGAGGCCCACGCGGTCGTGACCAGTTGGGAAACTGTCAGGCCCGAGGCGAGGATCCGGCCCTTGAGGTCGGCGAGGTCGGCCGCGCCGATCAGCTCGTGCGTCACCGCCGGGATCGGGTCCTGCCACAGCAGCCTCTCGGCCGGGACCTCCGGGCCCAGGTAGCGGGCGATCGGGCCCATGTCGCGGTGGGTCAGCTTGAACCACGCGCGAGCGAAGGCGTCGGCGAACTCGTCCGGGTTGGCCAGGAACCGGCGCGAGATCGGCTCGTAGACCGGGTCGAACCGCAGCGACAGGTCGGTGGTCAGCATCGTGGGCAGGCGCTTCTTCGACCCGTCAAAGGGGTCCGGGATGATCGCCTCGGCACCCTTGGCGACCCACTGGTGTGCACCGGCCGGGCTCTGGCTGAGCTCCCACTCGTACCCAAAAAGGATCTCAAAGAAGCTGTTGCTCCACTGGGTCGGCGTGGTGGTCCAGGTGACCTCCAGGCCGCTGGTGATGGCGTCCGGGCCTTTGCCACTGCGGAAGGTCGACTTCCAGCCCAGACCCTGCTCCTCGATCGATGCGGCCTCCGGCTCGGCGCCCACGTGGTCGGCGGGGCCGGCGCCGTGGGTCTTGCCGAACGTGTGACCGCCGGCGATCAGCGCGACCGTCTCCTCGTCGTTCATCGCCATGCGGTGGAACGTCTCGCGGATGTCGCGGGCCGCGGCGATCGGGTCCGGGTTGCCGTTGGGGCCTTCCGGGTTGACGTAGATGAGGCCCATCTGGACCGCGGCGAGCGGGTTTTCGAGCTCACGCTCGCCGCTGTAGCGCGCGTCGCCGAGCCAGGTGCTCTCGGGACCCCAATAGACGTCCTCGTCGGGCTCCCAGACGTCGGGACGGCCGCCGGCGAAGCCGAACGTCTTGAAGCCCATCGACTCCAGCGCGACGTTGCCGGCGAGGATCATCAGGTCGGCCCAGGAGAGGCTTTGGCCGTACTTCTTCTTGACCGGCCAAAGCAGGCGGCGAGCCTTGTCGAGGTTGCCGTTGTCCGGCCAGCTGTTCAGCGGTGCGAACCGCTGCTGCCCGGCACCGCCGCCGCCCCGGCCGTCGCTGATGCGGTAGGTGCCGGCGCTGTGCCACGCCATCCGGATCATGAACGGGCCGTAGTGACCGTAGTCGGCCGGCCACCATTCCTGCGAGGTGGTCAGGACCTCGGCGATGTCCTGCTTGACGGCCGGGAGGTCGAGGCTCTGGAACGCCTTGGCGTAGTTGAACTGCTCACCGAGCGGGTTGGCCACGGCCGGGTTCTTGGCGAGAATCTTCAGGTTGAGCTGGTTCGGCCACCAGCCGCGGTTGCCACCGCCCTGTGTCGGGTGTGGTGCGCGTCCATGCGCTACCGGGCAGCGCGACTCGGCGCCCGCGTCAGCGTCGTGGACGACGGCATCGTGGTTCTCGGACATCGGATTCCTTCCGTGGCTTGGACAAATAGCGATCAGGGCTTGTTTTCTGTGGAACAGGCGGGGCACAAGCCCCAGTAGATGACCTCGGCCTCGTCGATCGTGAAGCCGTTTTCGTCTGACGCGGTCAGGCACGGCGCTTCGCCGACGGCGCAGTCGACGTCGGCGATGAGGCCGCATGATCGGCACACAACGTGGTGGTGGTTGTCCCCGACTCGTGACTCATAGCGAGCGACGGAGCCCGATGGCTGGAGGCGCCGGACCAGCCCGGCGGCGGTCAGCGCCCGAAGCACGTCGTAGATCGCTTGGTGGGAGACCTCCGGATGACTCCTGCGCACGGCTCCGATGACCGACTCCGTGTCGGCGTGCGGCTGTGCGTGCACCGCGCCGAGCACCGCCACCCGAGGGCGGGTCACGCGCAGCGCGGCGCCGCGAAGCATGCGCCGGAAGTCCAAGGTCATGACCACGTTCCGTAGTCTTGCCCGTTTTCTGGAATGAGTCAAGAATATGGGCTGAACATCACTCTGAGTCCGCAGCAAACGCCCTAATCGTGCCATATTGGGCGAATTTTCTCCGTGAAGCCACACGCCCGGATCAGGCCAGGAGCTCCGCGATGGACACCGCGAAGGCGTCCAGGGCCGGATCGGCGGCGAGGATCGCGCGCTGCAGGCTGTGGATCCGCCGCGACGGCTCCAGCCCGACATCCTCGAGCAGGGTCGTGCGAAGCCGGTGAAAGGCGCTCAGCGCATCGGTGCGGCGGCCCGCGCGATAAAGGGCCACCATGTATTGCGCCTGCAGGTCCTCGTGCAACGGGTGCTGCGCGGCCAGGCTGCTCAGCTCGCAGAGCACCGAATGATGCCGGTCGAGGCGAAGCTCGGCGTCGAAGCGCAGCTGGCATGTTGCCAGCCGGCTCTCCTCCAGCTGCCTGACCTCCGCGGCCAGCACCGGACCGAGCCGCACGTCCACCAGCGCGGCGTCCTGCCAAAGGCTGAGCGCCTCGGCCAGCAGGCGGGACCCGAGGGCGTCGTCCGGCTGCGCCAGGGCCGCCCGGCCTTGCGCCGTAAGCCGTTGATACTCATGCAGATCGAGCTCGTTTTGTTTGGCACGCAACAGGTAGCCGTCCGCCGCGGTGACCAGGATGTCGCGCGCCACCTCCTCGGAGCTGAGGCCCAAGGTGCGCGTGAGCATCCGGCGCACCTGCAGGACGTAGGTCTGCAGGGTCGTCTGCGCGCTGGCGGGCGGATCGTCGCCCCACAGCTCGCGGCTGAGGGTTTCGATCGGCACGACAAGGTTGGCGCGCACCAGGAGCAGCGCGAGCACCTTGCGCGGCTTCGGCGCGGTCAGGCATCCGACAGTGTCGCCGGAGCGCACGGCCAACTGACCGAGAACGCGACAGTCCATGCTTCCCTCCGAGCGCCGCTCTACCCCAAAAGGTACTAAGAAGACCTTTAGGTTACTCCAGGTATAAACCTACTGGATCTAGTTGGAATTTTCGCTGATCTTTGCCTGATCCTGCAGCTCACGCCCCTGTGGTCGGAGGCAAGTGAAACTCCACCGATCGTCAAGCGATGCCCTGGGAGAGTCATTAGCGGGCGAAAGCTACTAATCATCGCTATCAGACCATTCGCGCTTGAAAGGGGCACGGGTATGGCGGGCCTAGCACAAAACCGGAACACGCCGAAGGCCTCTGGGCACCAATGGGTCCTGTGCCCCGGTTGCCATGCGGTCGTCTACGGCCGGCGGATGGCCAGCGACGGCGGCGTCTGCCCACAGTGCGGCCGCTACAACGCGCTGAGCGCGTCCGAGCGGCTCGCCCAGCTCGCCGACCCGGACACGTTGGCACCGCTCGACTTCGACCTGTCCGACAACGATCCGCTCGGCTTCGTGGACTCCCGGCCGTATCCGAGCCGGATAACCGAGGCCCGGTGCGCGACCGCGCTTCGCGAGGCGGTCCTCTGCGCACGGATGCGGATCGGCGACACCCCGGCGGTCGTCGCGGCGATGGACTTCCGGTTCATGGGCGGCAGCCTCGGCACGGCGGTCGGAGAAATGATCACGTTGGCCGCGGAGACCGCGCTCGCCGACCGCTGCCCGCTCGTGATCGCGACCGCCTCCGGCGGGGTGAGAATGCAGGAGGGCATCGTCGGCCTGCTGCAAATGGTGAAGACCGCGCAGGCGCTGCAACAGCTCAACGAGGCCGGACTGGCCACCGTCTGCGTGATCACCGACCCCACCTACGGCGGCGTGGCGGCGTCCTTCGCCCTTCTCGGCGACGTCATCATGGCCGAACCCGGTGCACGGCTTGGCTTCGCCGGGCCGCGCGTGATCCAGGAGACCATCCGCGAAAAGCTGCCCACCGGCTTCCAGACCGCCGAGTTCCTGCTGGAACACGGGTTCATCGATCAGGTGTGCCCCCGCTCGGCGCTGCGCGACCGGTTGGGCAGGCTGCTGTCGATGGCCACCCGGCGCCGGGGCACGACAACCGCCGAGGAGGTGACGCAGATCGTCGTCCGCGACCCCGCCGCGCTCGAACCAAGACCGGCGTGGGAGGCGGTGTGTCGGGCACGCGACATCTCCCGGCCCACCACATCGGACTACCTGCGGATGATCCTCGACGACTTCGAGGAACTGCGCGGGGACCGGGTCGGCGGCAACTGCCCGGCCATCATCGGCGGCGTCGGCCGGCTGGGCGGCGACCCGATTGTCATTGTCGGGCATGAGAAAGGGCACACGCCCGGCGACCTGACCGCCCACCGGTACGGCATGCCGGGACCGGCGGGCTATCGCAAGGCGGGGCGGCTCATGCGCCTTGCCGCCAAATGGGGACTGCCGGTGGTGACGCTGGTGGACACGCCCGGGGCACACCCGGGCCTGGAAGCCGAACTGCAGGGGCAGGCGAGCGCGATCGCGGAGAACCTGCGCCTGATGTCCACCCTGCCGGTGCCCATCATCACGGTGGTGACCGGCGAAGGGTGCAGCGGCGGCGCCTTGGCCATCGCCGTGGCAGACCGGTTGCTGGTGATGGAGAACGGCTTCTACACCGTCATCAGCCCGGAGGGATGCGCCGCGATCCTTTGGCGCGAACGCTCCGCGGCACCCGAGGCGGCGCAGGCACTGCGCATCGACGCGCGGTCCCTGCTCGAACTCGGGGTGGCCGACGGCGTCATCCCGGAACCCATCGGTGGAACCGGCGCCGACCCGGCCGAGGCCGCCTCGTCGCTTCGCGCCGCCATCCGCCACGAACTGGCCGAGCTCACCGCCTTGGACCCGGCCGCGCTGATAACCGCAAGGCGTGCCCGGTACCGAGACTTTGACGGCTCGACCGGGCGCGGCCAAAGGCGTGCCGTCGCCAGTGGAGTCACTGCGACGGCTTCTGAAGGAGGATCTGGTGACTGAGGTGATCAAACCCGAGCGGGTGGCGCCGGACATCGACGCCTGCTCGCTCACGGAGGCGCTCAACAACGTGAGCCGCAGCGCGCAGCGGTTCCTGGCGGACATCAACAGCCGGCCGCAGACGCTGCGCATCCGGGCCGGGCAGGTGCAGGTCGAGATGGAGTGGCCGACGCCCAACGGCAACGGGCAGACCCGCGTGATACCGGCCGACGTGGTGGACGCCGAGGAACTCACGGCGCATGAGCAGGCGAGTCCGCCGTGTCCGGCGAGCGCGGACGGGCTGTTCGACCTGTGCGCTCCCACGGTCGGCACGTTCTACATGGCACCCGAACCGGGAGCGGCGCCCTTTGTCGCCGAAGGCGATCTGGTCCGTGCGGGGCAGCAGGTCGGCATCGTCGAGGCGATGAAGCTGATGATCCCGATCGAGGCCGAACGGGACGGGCAGGTCGTGGCCGTCCTCGCCGCCAACGGGAGCGCGGTCGAATACGGCGAACGGCTTTTCACCTTCGCCACGACAAGCGGGCAATAGCGAGGGGGCGGCCGTGTTCAAGACTGTGCTCATCGCCAATCGCGGTGAGATCGCGCTGCGTGTTGCTCGTACCTGCCGGGAAATGGGGCTGCGGGTGGTGGCGGTCTACTCCACCGAGGACCGTGACTCCGCGGTGGTGGGCCTGGCCGACCACGCTGTGTGCATCGGCCCCGGCCCGGCCAAGCTGAGCTACCTCAACATGGCGGCCATCATCGAGGCGGCGACGTCGACCGGCGCCGACGCGGTGCATCCGGGATACGGTTTCCTTTCCGAGGTACCGGATTTCGCCGAGGCGTGCGAGACCTCCGGCCTGACGTTCGTGGGCCCGCCCGCGGCCGTGATGGAACAGCTCGGGGACAAGTCGCAGGCCCGCCGGGCCATGGCCGAGGTCGGCCTGCCCATGCTGCCCGGCAGCATCGAACCGATCGTGGACGCGGACATGGCGGCGAAGGTCGCCGCCGATGTCGGCTATCCGGTCATCGTCAAGGCCGTCGCGGGTGGGGGCGGGCGCGGCATGCGGGTCGTCAGCGAGGCCGACGAGCTACCGCAGCGGTATCGCGAAATCCGTTGCACGGCACAGGCGCTGTTCGGCGACGACCGCGTGTACATCGAGCGCTACCTGCCCGCCGCGCGCCACATCGAGGTGCAGGTGGTCTGCGACCAATACGGCGGCGGTGTCCACCTTGGACTGCGGGACTGCTCGGTGCAGCGCCGCCGCCAGAAGATCATCGAGGAGACGCCGGCGCCGAACATGTCGGCCACGCTCGCCGACAACATCAGCGAGGCGGCCGTGCGGGCGTTGCGCGCCATGGGATACGTGGGCGCCGGCACCGTGGAGTTCCTCCTCGACGGTTCCGACCGGTGGTACTTCATGGAAGTCAACTGCCGCATTCAGGTCGAGCATCCGGTGACCGAGCTCGTGTACGGCGTCGACCTGGTGCGCGAACAGCTGCTGATCGCCGCCGGGGAACCGTTGAGCCTGCGGCAAAGCGAGCTGACACCCCGCGGCGCAGCGATCGAATGCCGGGTCAACGCCGAGGATCCGGCGCGGGACTTCCTGCCCACCCCCGGCCAGCTGACCGAGCTGCGCCTGCCCGCCGGGCAGTTCGTCCGGGTGGACACCGATGCCCGTCCCGGCGGCCGCATCTCGCCGGCCTACGACCCACTGCTGGCCAAGATTTCCGTGTGGGGGCCGGATCGGCCGCAGGCGTTGGCCAGGATGCTTCGCACGCTCGACGAGTTCCACGCCGCGGGTCCGGGCGTGTGCACCAACCGGGACTTCCTGCGCAAGGCGATGCACCTGACGCCGTTTGTCGCGGGAACTCACAACACATCGCTGGTGGCCGAACTGGCGCCGGCGTTGCCATGAGAGAGAGGAACCATGCAGACCGAGAAGTTCACCATCGACGACCTCATGACGTTGCTCGTCGCCAAGGTCGGCCTGCCGACGGAGGCTCGCACCGACAATCCACAGCGGACATTCGCCGACATCGGGCTGGATTCCCTGGCATTCCTGCAGTTGCAAGCCGAACTGCAGAACGCCTACGGCGTCGAGCTGCCGACGGAGCCGCAGTCCTACACGTTCGGCCAGATCGTGGATCAGGTCAACGGCCGTGTCCCGTCGAAGCAGGGGAGTGTGGCATGAGCGCGCCCACCATCGGACATGTCGACAATTCCGTGGTCATCAATTCGGATCTCGACGTGGTCTGGGACGTGACCAACGACGTCGAGAACTGGCCGAACCTTTTCACCGAGTACGCGACGGCCGAAATCATCGAACGGCAGGGAGCCACGGTGCGCTTCCGCCTCGCGATGCACCCGGACGAGAACGGCAAGGTGTGGAGCTGGGTGTCGGAGCGGACACCCGATCCGGTCAGGCGGCGGGTCGTGGCCCGCCGGGTCGAGCCGGGCCCGTTCGAGTTCATGGACATCGAATGGATTTACACGGTCGAGAAGGGCGGCACCCGGATGCGCTGGATCCAGGACTTCCGGATGCGTCCGGATGCGCCGATAGACACGGCCGCCATGACGGACCGGATCAACGCCAACACGGTGATCCAGATGGACATCATCCGCAGGAAGATCGAGCAGATGGCAGGCGAACCATCATGAGCACAGGACTGGAAAAGCCCATCACGTACCAAATCAAGACGGTGTCGATCGACGACGTGCCGCCCAACCGGCGCCGAGGCGGTGACATCCGCACGATCCTGTCGCCGGCCACGGTCGGCTCGACATCGGGTTTCCTTGGCACGCTTCGGCTTGAGCCCGGTGAGGTGGTGACCGAGCACTGGCACCCGTATTCGGAGGAGTTCCTGTTCTGCGTGCGGGGCGAGGTCACGGTGCAACTCAACGGGGAGAAGGGCATGCTGCGGGCCGACGAGGGTCTGCACATCCCGATCGGGGTGCGGCACCGGCTGGTCAACGAGGGCACCGAGAGCGCGTTCCTCGTCTTCCAACTGGGGCCGCTGGCGCCCGAGCCGCACCTGGGCCATGTCGACACCGAGGCGCTTCCGCAAGGGGCACACCACGTAGCGCACGAAAAAATACACAAGGACACGCGATGACCGGCGGCACACGCCGCACCGTCGTCACCGGTGTCGGCGTGGTCGCCCCCGGCGGCACCGACCGCAGGTCGTTTTGGAAGCTGCTGACCGACGGGCGGACGGCGACCCGGCGGATCACGTTTTTCGATCCGGCCGAATACCGTTCGCAGATCGCCGCCGAGTGCGACTTCGACCCGGTGGCGGCGGGGCTCACACTGCAGGAGATCTACCGCAACGACCGCTTCGCCCAGTTCGCGCTGGCGGCGGCGAAGGAGGCGGTGGCGCACAGCGGGCTGGATCTGGCCTCCGGCACCGGGGTCGACCACGACATGCTCGCGGTGAGCATGGGCAGCGCGGTGGGCGCGACCACGCGGCTGGAGGACGAATACGCGGTGGTCAGCGACCACGGCCGGAACTGGTTGGTGGACCAGCGATACGGCAGCTCGTTCCTCTACCAGGCGCTGGTGCCCAGCAGCCTGGCCACGGAGGTGGCGTGCCGTTTCCAGGCGCACGGCCCGGCCGCCGTGATTTCCACCGGATGCACCTCCGGGCTGGACGCGGTCGGTTACGGCCATCAGCTCATCGCCGACGGCGACGCCGATGTCGTCATCGCGGGGGCGACCGACGCGCCGATCTCGCCGATCTCCATGGCGTGCTTCGACGCCATCCGTGCGACGTCGGCGCGCAACGACGACGCCGGGCATGCCTCACGGCCCTTCGACGCCACCCGGGACGGGTTCGTCATGGGCGAGGGGGCCGCGGTGCTCGTGCTGGAGGAGGCCGAGCACGCCCGGCGCCGCGGCGCCGACGTGCTGTGCGAGATCCGCGGCTTCGCCAACCGGTGCAACGCCTATCACATGACCGGGCTGCGGCCCGACGGTGTGGAGATGGCCGAGGCGATCGACGCGGCGATGGCCGAGGCGCGTATCGATCCGACCGCGATCGCCTACGTCAACGCGCACGGGTCGGGCACGATCCAGAACGACCGGCACGAGACGGCCGCGTTCAAGCGGAGCCTGGGCAATCACGCCTATCACGTGCCGGTCAGCTCCATCAAGTCGATGGTGGGTCATTCGCTGGGCGCCATCGGCGCGATCGAGGTGGCCGCCTGCGTGCTGACGATCCGCAACGGTGTGGTGCCGCCGACGGCCAACTACGAAAACCGGGATCCGGAGTGCGACCTCGACTACGTGCCGCGGCAGGCGCGTGAGCAACGGGTCGACGTGGCGCTGTCGGTGGGCAGTGGGTTCGGCGGGTTCCAGTCGGCGATCGTGCTCACCAAGTCGGGATGGGGGAAACAATGACAAGAACAGTGGTCACCGGCATCGGCGTGGTGGCCCCGAGCGGCATCGGCGCCGAGGAGCATTGGCGTTCTACGCTCGCCGGCGAGTTGCGGGTGCGCCCGATCGACGCCTTCGACACGAGTACATACGCCACCACGCTTGCTGGGCAGGTGGACGGGTTCGTCGTGGAGGAACACGTCGACGCCCGTCTGGTGGTCCAAACCGACCGGTGGACATGGATGTCACTGGCCGCGGCGCAGTTCGCCCTCGACGACGCCAAATACGACCCGGGGGCGCGCGATCCCTATCAGACGTCGGTGGTGCTCGCGAGCGGTTCGGGCGGGAACGAGTTCGGGCAGCGCGAGATCCAAGCGTTGTGGGGCAAGGCGCCCAGCGCGGTGAGCGCCTATCAGTCGATCGCCTGGTTCTACGCGGCCAGCGCCGGGCAGACGTCGATCCTGCACGGCACCAAGGGTCCCGCCTCCGTGGTGGTCTCGGAGGGGGCGGGCGGGCTGGACTGCCTGCAGGGGGCGCGCCGGATCATCCGGCGTGGCACGCCCACCGTGCTGGCCGGTGGCACCGAGGCGCCGTTGTCGCCCTACGCCTTGGTGTGCCAGATATCCAGCGGCCGCACGACCCGCAGCCGGGATCCGCGGGCGGGCTACCAACCGTTTGACGTCAACGCCAACGGCTACGCGCCCGGCGAGGGCGGGGCGGTGCTCGTGCTCGAAAACGAGCAGGCCGCTCTGGAGCGCGGGACGCCGCAGATCTACGGCGAGATCGGCGGCTACGCGGCGACGCATGACGCGTACCACCATGAGGATCCGGCACCGGACTGCCGGCACCTCGTGCGGGCCATGCGCCGGGCCCTCGCCGAGGCGCAGGTGACCCCGGAGCAGGTCAACCTGGTGATCGCGGACGGTGCGGGGGTGGCCGTGCTGGACGCGCTGGAGGCCGAGGCGATCCGCACGGTGTTCGGCGGGCACCCGGTGCCCGTCAGCGCGCCGCAGGGTTTCATCGGCAGGTTGTGTTCGGGTGGCGCGGCGCTCAACGTGGCGACCGCGTTGCTGGTGATGCGCGACGGCGTCGCGCCGGCGGTGGGCAACCTCACCCGGCCTGTCGCCGAGTACGGATTGGATTTCGTGCGGCAACCGCGGGAGCTGACCGCGGATGTGGTGCTGGTCAACGCCCGCGGCCACGGTGGGTTCAACAGTTGCATGGTGCTTAAACGTTATAGAGAGGGACGGCGGTGAACCAGAGCGAGGACAAGCGCGTGCGCGCGGTGCTGAGGATGCGCGTGCGCGAGGGGTGTGAGGCCGAGTTTGAGAGCGCATGGGGCGAGGCGGCGGAGATGATCAGCCGCGTGCCGGGCAACCTGCGCCAGGAACTGAGCCGCGACACCACCGACACACAAAACTATTTCATCACCAGCGAGTGGGCCGACCGGTCGGCGCTGGACTTTTTCGGCCGCAGCGCCGCCCGCGAGCGGCTCACCTCGGTGCTGCGCGACCTTCGCGAGTCGGCCGACCGCAGCACGCTGGAGGTGCTGCGGGTGGTCGATGCGCAGGCGCCCAGGATCCGGGTGCTGGTGAAGGTCGTCGTCCCGGACGGCAAGGAGGGCGCCTACGAGCGGGCCTATCGCAAGGTCGCCGAGCGGATGCGCGGCACGTCGGGGCACGTCCGTGAGGAGCTCCTGCGCGAGGTCGGCACCACCAACTATCACCTGTTCGCCGAGTGGGAAAGCGAAGCCGCGTTCAACGCCTGGGCCGACAACCCCGCGCACATGGACCAGACCGCCCCGCTGCTTCCCTATCTGCTCGAAAGCTTCGAGCGCAAGACATTCGAAATCGTTGCCCGCCCGGAGGAAATACTGCCGGAGGTCCAGGTGTCCAAAGTGGACACGCCGGTCAAGCCGGTCAGGCCGCAGCCCCGGGCCACATTGGAGGTCACCATGCCAGACCAGCTACCCATGCCGTCCCCCGCCGTTTCGCGCAACGGGTCGGGGGAGGAATACGACACCGACGTGCTCGTGGTCGGTGCGGGCCCGGCGGGGCTCACGCTCGCCGTCGAGCTCGCCCGGCGCGGCGTCGACTGCCGGCTCATCGAGAAGCGTCCCGATCCGTCCCACCAGGCCGACAAGGCCATCGGCATCCAGTGCCGCACCATGGAGATCTGGGAAAACATCGGCATCGTGCAGGAGGCGATGGACGCCGGGGCCTGGCTGCACGGCCAGACCGTGTTCGTCAACGGGCGCCAGACGCATCAGGTCGACTGGGATCTGCCCGAGGTCCCCTTCGCCCATCTCGCCCTGCCGCAGTACGACACCGAGCGGATCCTCGGCGGCTGCTTCGCGCGGCACGGCGGGCGGGTCGAGCGGGGCCTGGAGCTGACGAGCTTCGCGCAGGACGCCACCGGCGTCACCGCACAGCTCAAGGAGGCCGGTGGCCGGACCCAGCGAGTGCGGGCCCGCTATCTGGCCGGCTGCGACGGCGCGCACAGCACGGTGCGGGCGAGCATCGGCGCCGCGTTCGAGGGCGGCATGGGCATGTTCCCGCAGCTGTTCATGCTCGGTGACGTCGATCTGGATTGGACGATGCCGGAGGGTCACCTGCTGCGCTTCATCCACGTCGAGGACGAAGAGATGAAGGGCATGCTGATTTGTGTACCGCTGCGCGGCCCCGGCCGCTATCGGGTGGCCACGCTGGCACCGCCGCGGATGCAGGCCGAGGTCGGCTCGGGGCCGATACCGCCGGGCTTCTCGCAGGAGTACACGCCGCCGACCCTGGCCGACATCCAGGCGGTGGTCGACGAGCTGGCACCGGCCGGCACGACGGCGAGCAACCTGCGGTGGTCGTCCATCTTCCGGATCAAGCACGGGATCGTCGACCGGTATCGCGACGGCCGGGTGTTCCTGGCCGGGGATGCCGCGCACCTGCACCCGCCGGCGGGCGGCCAGGGGATGAACACCGGCATCCAGGACTCGTGGAATCTCGGCTGGAAGCTCGCCCACGCGGTGCGCGGCGTCGCCGCTCCAGGGCTGCTGGACAGCTATCAGGCCGAGCGGCGCCCGGCCGGGAAGTCCATTGTGGACAGGGCGGTGCGGGTGGCGTTCACCGACGAGATGGACATGGAGGACGAGAAGCAGCAGTTCCTCACCGACATGCAGATGACACTCACCTACGCCGGCAGCCCGCTGGTGGGCGAGCTCGTGGAGGACGCGGGGACCTTCACGGGCGGGCCGGCGCCGGGCGACCGGGCACCCGACGCGGGGGACCTGCGCCGCTTCGGGGTGAGCCATCCGCTGCGGCTGTTCGACCTGACCCGGGGCACCGCGCACACGCTGCTGGCCTATGCCGACGCTTCGGCACAGGAGCACGAGTTCATCGGGTTCGAGAAGCTGGCCGCCAAGGTACGCGGCCAGGGCTCGGGTCTGGTCAACGCCTATGTCATCGTCCACCCGGACGCCACGGTGCCGCCGCAGCTCGAGCTGCCGGTGCTGCGGGACACCGCGGACCGCTTCCGCGACGCCTATGGCATCCGGGGCACCAGCGCGTATGTCATCCGCCCGGACGGGCACGTGGGCTTCCGGTGCGCGCCGGTCTCCGCCGCGGCAATCGACGAATACCTGTTCAAGGTGTTCGCTATCTGACCGTCGGCGCGGGCTGTCCCGTGATGGCCAACCAGTCTTCACGGGACGGCCCGGGCGGCATGGACGGAAACTCCGGATGCCGCTCGAGCCAGCCGATGATGTGGGCGCGCACCTCGTCGGTGCCATAGGCCAGCTCCGGCGCGAGCGCCAGATGGCGCACCTTGGCCTTGGCCCGCATCACGACCGGATCCTCCAGCGCGCACGGGTTCAACGCGAGCCGTGCGCGCATCGCGGCGTCGAAGGCGGGCATGCCCGACCCGGACAGGAACGCCTCGTCCCTGCGGTCCACGGCAACCTGGTGGTCAAACCAGGGCTTGAGCGTGCGCAACGCCCAGTCGTGGTAATCCATCGCGAAGTCCGCCGGGTCCCGCAGATCGTCCACAGTGGACGCCACCCGCTGCGCGGCGAGCAGGGTCATCGCCACGCCCTGCCCGAGCGTCGGGTTGGTGTGCGTGATCGTGTCGCCGATGCCCAGCAGCCCGGTCACCACCGGGCCGTGCTGGTCCACCAGCGCCGTCCAGCGATTGTCCAATCCCGCCATGATGCGCACGTCGCCGATGCTCTTGGCGTCGAGCGCGAGCCACGCTGCGGGGCCGGGGAAGAGGGCGGCCAGCGAATCGAAGACCACCGGGTCGCGCAGCGCGGTCCGGGTGGGATCGGCGACGGAGACGGCCAGCGTGACACCGAAGATGTCGTTGTCCGACGGGAAAACCAGGCCGATGGCGAACGGGGTGACCGACACGTCGGGCACCCGGCAGGGCGGGTGCGCGGCTTCGGACTTCAGCCGATACCAGCGCGAGAAGTAGGCGATGCCGATGTTGTGGTTTTCCACAGCGGGCGGGCGGCATCCGGCCTTGGCCAGCCAGCTGCCCACCGGCGAGCGGCGCCCGGCGGCGTCCAGCACGAGATCGGCGGGATGCGGATCGGGGCCGCAGCGCACGCCGGTCACCCTCGGGATCGCGCCGGAGAGGTCAAACTCCAGGCCGTCGACCGTCGCCCCGTCGCGCAGCCGCACCGAGGGCTCGCGTGAGACCGCTTGGTACAGCGCGGTTTCGAGGAGGATGCGCCGGGTCCTGGTGGTGACCAGATCCTCGTCGCCCGGCCGGGCCGGCGGATGCGTGCCGAACCAGTCGAACTCGTGGTATTCGTGCGCGCCGAGCCGCAGCATCGTGGCGTAAACGTCGGGCGCTTCGGCGCGAAGGACGGTGCGCACCGGTGCCATGAAGGCGTGCGGCTGGATGGCCTGCGGGATGCGAGGCCGCGGCCAGTCGAAGAAGTCTTCGTCGAGATCGCCTGTGGGCCAGCGGTTTTCCGCCTCGAAAACGGTTACCGTGTGGCCTCGGCGGCCAAGGAAGAGGGCGGCGGCCAGCCCACCAATGCCGCCACCGATGAGTGCGAGCTTCGCCAATCCGATCGCCCCCGCGTCAAAGAATGTTCTGTCAGCATGATGGCCGTTATTTGCTAAGTCAACGGACACGCCGAACGTCTGCCGCTAGGTTCGAGGAGAAACCGGTACACCCTGACGGGGGAAGGAAACAACCATGCACAGAACGATCATCGTCGCCCGCATCGAGCCCGAGACCGAAGGCGCGGTCGCCGACGTCTTCGCCGCGTCGGACGCGACCTCGCTGCCGCATGAGATCGGTGTCCTGCAGCGAGAGCTGTACTCGCTGCAGGACATCTATCTCCACGTGATCGACCTCAAGGACCCACCGGGCGAGGTGCTGCGCCGGGCGCAGAAGCTGCCCGGCTTCCAGCAGATCAGCGCGGACCTGAGGCCCTACATCAAGCCCTACGACGAGCAGCGCTGGCGCACGCCGCAGGACGCGGTGGCCAAACAGTTCTATCGGTGGAGCGCCGCCGAACGGTGACGCAGGTGTGGCCGGTGGCGCGTGTCCTCACAGGACGCACGCTTACCGGCCCCAGAGCCGCCAGGTCTGGTTGAGCGGGCTACCCTGGCCGGCCGGGTTGCAGGTCCATTGGTGGACGAGCGCGCCCGCGGAGGTCGAGATGTTGCTGACGTCGACCGTTGTTGTAGGGGATGCGCTGGGCGAGGACGCGGACCTGGTTGTTCTGCACGATGCCGCTCGTGGTGTCCAGCCGTTGGATCTGCACGGCGATGTTGCCGGTGGTGCCGCCGCCGCCCACGAGGATCTTCGCGATGCCGGAATCCTTGGTGGCAAAGGCATCATAGGAGGCGCTCGGCGTGACCGACGAGATCAGCCCGGTCTGCGAGCCGTAGAAGCGGTAGACCCACCATTCACCCTTGGGCAGGTGCTGCCCCGCGGCGTTGCGCGTGAGCAGGTTGCCCAGGTCGTTGTGCAGATTGTTGGTGCTGGCCCAGTTGGCGCGCAGCCCGTCGGCGCCGGCCCGTTCGAGGCGGGCGATATACCAGGAGCCGTCGCCCGGGTTCTGCTCACTTCCGGAGCCATATTCATTTATTTGGTACGGGCGGGAGTGAGGGATTCCCCGTGAGTTGAGCGAGGCGTTGGCGGCGTTGACGTTTGCCACGGGGTCACTGGGCAGGCTGTGCCAGCTGACAATGTCGGGGATCGCGTTGTTGGCCCGGATGAAGTCCAGATATTGGGTCCACCAGCCGGTGGAGGTCGTGGGGACGCCGGCGTGGCTCGGGCCGACGATCAGGGTCCCGGGCAGTTCGGCGCGCAGCCGTTGATAGGTGCGCCGCCACAGTTCGAAGTATTGCGCCTGAGACCGGTTCCAGAAGAGCGACAGGTTGGGCTCATTCCAGATGTCCCACTGCACGGTGATCCCGGCGGCGCGCACGTCACCGATCAGCCGGGTGAGGAAGTTGTCGTAGTCGGTCCAGTTGCCGTTGTCGCCGGGGAAGCGGGAGATCGGATAGCCGTCGGCGCCCCACAGGTCGTGCGGGAGGATGACGAACTGCCCGCCCAGGGCGATGGTGCGCCGTGCCTGGGCGAGGGTGGCGTTCCACCGGCGCTGGTAGAGCCCGGAGACCCAGCCGCCTGGCTGGTCGAGCTGGGCGCCGCCGGCGCGCATGTAGCGGAACTTCACGTCGGTGTAGAAGTGATCCGCGGGTCCGGAGGCGTTTTCGGTCATGCCGTAGATCCACCCGGAGGCGCGGTAGGTGGGCGAGCCGCCGGCCACGGCAAAGTTGACGGTGATGGTCTCATCGGCGGCGGCTGCGGGTTGCGGGCTGATGACGGCCGTGGTGGCCAGGGCGGCGACGGCCAGGACGCGTGCGATTTTCACGAGCGGCTCCCTTCCGAGATGAAGAATCGATTCGATGAGGTTTCTTTTTTGTGGGTACGGGCTAGAGCCCTGCTTCTCGGGCTAGTTGTCGAATCGATTCGCCACGAGCGTAGGGAGACGTTGCGAACGTGTCAACGGCAGGTTTCGATCAGCCCTTGCTGCGCGTTGCGGTCGGCCGCCGGCCGGGCCGGGTGCTTGGCTCGCGAGCTTCACGGCGCGTTGTGGTCGGCCGCCTCGCTGGGGCGGGCAGTGCCGGCTCGCGAGTTCGACGGCGCGTTGCGGTCGGCCGCCGGCCGGGCGGGTGCTTGGCCCGCGAGCTTCACGGCGCGTTTCTAGACGGCGTCAACGACTGACCGGGCCGGTGCTGGCCCGCAGCGAAATGGCCGGGGTGAGCAGCAGGTGGCGCGGCGGCGCGTCCGGGTTGGCGATGCACTCGGACAGCAGCCGCACGGCGTCGGCTCCCATCTCGATCGCGGGCACGTCGGCGGCGGTCAGCTGGGGGCGGAAGTTTTCGGCCCAGTGCGCGGCGGCGACGCCGGTGACGGAAAAGTCTCGCGGCACACCGAGCCCGGCCGTTTCCAGGGCGCGCTGGATGCCGGGCAGCGCCGCCTCGTTGATCGTGGCGATCGCGGTAATCTCGGGGCGCTCGCGCAGTATCACGCCCACGCAGGCCTCCCCGGCGGCCGCTTCGTCGGCGCAGCAATAATCGGCGCCGGTGATACCGCGCTCGCTGACGGCCTGCGTGAATCCGGCCATCGCGCGGTGACCGGGGCCATAGCCGGAGGCGACGAGCTCGGCGGAGCGGTTGATCAGCGCGACGTGGCGGTGGCCGAGGTCGGCCAGGTGGTGCACGCACTTGGCGATCAGCGCGGCGTAATCGACGTCGACCCACCACATGTCGTCGGCCCGTGATGTGCGCCCGATGCCGACGAACGGAAGTCCGGCCTGGCGCAGCCGGGTGACCCGGGCGTCTTCCAGCCGGATCTCCATCAGGATCACGCCGTCGACGCGGCGGCCGGTGATGACCCGTTCGAACGAGCGGTCGTGCTCGCCGCCCGACGGCGACAGGAGCACGTCGAGGTCGGCACGGGCGGCGGCGTCCACGACGGCGGCGACGAAGTCGAGCTGCATGTCGGTCAGGCGGCGGCTTGCGGGCGGGATCACGAGTCCGAGCGTGCGCGTGCGCCCCTCCTTCAGCGCCCGCGCGGCAGCGTTGGGCCGGTAGTCCAGCTCATCGATGACTGCCTGGATGCGCTGGCGGGTCGCCTCGGACACGGTGCGTTTGCCGGACAGGGCGTAGGACACGGTGCTGCGTGACACTCCCGCCCGGCGGGCGATGTCCCCGATGTTCATCCGGTCCCCCACGTAGTCGAATCGATTCGCAAAATCCGCCGACCGCGGCTCAGCCCGATCAGCTTACATGCGCCCCGCCCGCCTGCGGCCCGCGCACAGGTGCCGCCCCTCATGATCGTGGTAAGAAAAGCGGTGCCCTGACGCCCCTTTTCTTACCACGATCATGAGGGGCGGCGGTCGCGGAGCCTGGCGTGGCTGCACAGGCTTGGCGCGGTCGCACGGCGCGGTGGTCGCAGGACGTCGCACGGGGCTTGGTGCGATCGCGGGGCCCGGCGCGGCTATCCGTGGCGCGGCGGCCGCGCGGCCCAGCGTGGCCGAGGGGTTGTCCCGTCGAGCGGCTGGCCGGGCCCGGATGCGCGGCCCGCCGCCCAAACCGGCTTGGTCGTTGGCGATCGGGACCGGCCCGCCTGGTGACTGGCGCCGGCCCGCAAGCGCCCACGCCCGGCGCCCAAGTCCCCCGGCGCAGCAGCCTGTCGGTGGCTTGGTCGGCCCCATTGACGGCGGGCCGGATCACGCCTATGTTCTGTCGAACCGATTCGGCGAATCGATTCGACAAGACGATTTCGTTCAGGAAGGATTGACTGTGAACACAGCGGCAAGGCGGAGGCGTGCCACGGGTGCCATGGCGTTGGCCGTGGCCGCCGTCGTGGCGGCCGGCGGGCTGGCGGCCTGCACATCGTCGCCCGACAGCACCGGCGACTCGGCCGGGGGCACATACACGATCTGGGATCCATACCCACAATTTGATGACGGCTCAAACTGGGTGAAGCTGCTGTCCGACTGCGGCACCCGGGCGGGCGTGACCGTCAAGCGGACCGCCTTCGACACCAGCGATCTGACCAGCAAGACGCTGCTGGCCGCGCAGCAGGGCAACGCGCCCGACGTCCTGATCGTGGACAACCCGGTCGTGTCCACGCTCGCCGAGGCCGGGGTGCTGACCACCAGCGAGGAGATCAAGCTGGACACGTCCGCGATCGACCCGAACCTGCTGGGCGCGGGCCAGTCCGGCGGCAAGACCTATGGCATCCCGATCGGCGCCAACACGCTCGCGCTCTACTACAACAAGGCCGTCCTGCAGGCCGCGGGCGTCGACATCGCGTCGGTGAAAGACTGGGCGTCGCTGACGGCCGCGCTGGCCAAGGTGACCGCCGCCGGCAAGAAGGGGATCACGTTCTCCGCGATCGGTACAGAAGAAGGAAGTTTTCAATTTCTTCCTTGGTTCTGGGGATCGGGAGCGCGACTGACCAAATTGGACTCGCCCGAGGCCGTGTCGGCGCTGACACTGTGGACCGACTGGCTCAAGAGGGGATACGCGCCCAACTCGGTCATCGGCAACACGCAGACCACCAGCTGGCAGGAGTTTGCCACCGGGCAGTACGCGTTCGCCGAAAACGGCACCTGGCAGCGGGCCAACGCGAAGAAGGCCGGTTTCGAGTACGGCATCATCGCGATCCCCGGCATCAACGGTGGCACCGCGGCCGCGCCGACCGGCGGCGAGTTTGTGACGGTCCCGGCGCAGAAGACCACCAGCCGATACAGCGTCTCGCAGAAGCTAGTGGCCTGCCTGACCGACACCGACAACTCGCTGGCCACCACGACCACGCTGTCCTACATCGCACCGACCGCGACGGTACAGGCAAAGCAGGTCGCGGCCAACCCGGAGCTGAAGGTGTGGGTGGACGCGGTCAAGGCCGCCAAGGGCCGCACCGGCGACGACCTGGGCACCAAGTATCCGAAGATCTCCCAGTCGCTGTGGACCGCGATGCAGGCGGCCCTATCCGCGTCGGCCACGCCGCAGGCGGCACTTGTCACGGCACAAACCGCCGCTGCCGCCGCCACCAAGTGAAACGACCACGATGATTGAGCCGAACAAAGGCGCACGCCGCTCGCAGCAGTGGGCGGCGTGGCTTTTCCTCGCCCCGGTGACCGCCTATCTGGTCGCATTTTTCGCGTACCCGTTGTACCGCAACGTGGATTTGAGCCTGCGCGACTACACGGTGCGCTCGTTTGTGCACGGCGGCGCCAAGTTTACTGGGCTGGCCAACTACGGCAAGCTGTTCGCCGATCCGACGTTCGTGCCCGCGCTGACCCACACGGTCGTGTTCACGGTGGTGTCGCTGGCCCTCCAGTTCACGGTGGGCCTGGCGCTGGCGGTGTTCTTCTCGCGTCACTTCCGCCTGTCGGCCACGCTGCGGGCGCTGTTTCTGGTGCCGTGGCTGCTGCCGCTGATCGTGTCGGCGTCGACCTGGTCCTGGATGTTCAACAGCGATTCGGGCATCGTCAACGCGGCCCTGGGCGCCTTCGGCGTGGGCCCGGTGCACTGGCTGACGTCGCCGGACTGGTCCCTCGCCTCGGTGATCATCGCCAATGTGTGGATCGGGATCCCGTTCAACCTTGTGGTGCTCTACAGCGGCTTGCAGGCCATCCCGCCGCAGCTGTATGAGGCCGCCGCGCCCGACGGTGCGACCGCATGGCAGCAGTTCCGGCGCATCACCTTCCCGCTGCTGCGCCCGGTCTCGGCCATCACCCTGCTGCTGGGGCTGGTCTACACGCTCAAGGTGTTCGACATCATCTGGATCATGACAAGGGGCGGGCCGAGTGACGCCTCGACGACGCTGGCGACCTGGTCCTACCGGCTCAGCTTCGGCAACCTGCTGCCCGCCTTCGGCCCGGGCGCCGCCGCCGGCAACCTGCTGATCGTCATCGCGATGCTGGCTGGATTGGTGTACATCCGCGCGCAGCGAAGGCAGGGCCTGTCGTGACACGACGATGGTGGAAGAGGACGGCCGGATTGGTGTACATCCGCGTGCAGCGAAGGCAGGGCCTGTCATGACACGACGATGGTGGAAGACGGCGACCGGGTTGGTGTTGACCGCGCTCATGCTGTTTCCGGTCTATTGGATGATTAACGTGTCGCTGACCCGCGACCGCAGCATGCGCAAGACCCCGCCCGACTGGTATCCGGCCGACGCCACATTGGACGGATACCGGGCCGTGTTTGGCCAGCAACTGCCGTATCTGGGCACGAGCCTGATCGTCGGGCTCGGCACGGTCGCGCTCACCGTGGCCGTGGCCGCTCCGGCCGGCTACGCCCTGGCCAAGCTGCGCCCGCGCGGCGCCGGGCTGCTCGGCTTCGTGTTGCTGATCGCCCAGATGGTACCGGGAATCATCATGGCAATGGGTTTCTACGCCATCTATCTGAACTTTGGTGTCCTCAACACGGTGCCGGGCCTGATCGTGGCCGACTCCACGCTCGCGGTCCCGTTCGCCGTGCTGGTCTTCACCGCGTTCATGAACGGCATCCCCGACGAGTTGCTGCAAGCCGCGAAGACCGATGGCGCAGGGGTGTGGCGGACCTTCTGGTCGGTGGTCCTGCCGGTGAGCCGCAACGCGGTCGTCACCGTGGCGCTGTTCGCGTTTCTGTGGGCGTGGTCCGACTTCGTGTTCGCCTCTACATTGGACAGTGGCGGTGAACTACGTCCGATCACCCTGGGCATCTACCACTACATCGGGCACAACAACCAGCAGTGGAACGCCATCATGGCGACCGCGGTCGTCGCGTCGATCCCGGCCACCGTGCTGCTGGTGATCGCCCAGCGTTATATCGCCGCGGGCGTCACCTCAGGCGCGATCAAGGATTGACAAAGGTCGAGGATCAACATAAATCAAGGATTGACAATAGATGTTTGACATTGCCCAGATTCCGTTCAGCTTCTTCGGATCGTGGCTGAATATCTCGCCCGTGATCGCGGAGCGGACCTACGCGGAAGACCTGCACCTGGTGTCGCACCAGACGGGGCTGCATCCCGTCCTGCGACTGGTCCCCACCGACGGGCACGCCCGCGTCGCGACCACCGTCACCGCCACCCCCGCCCGGCTGACCTGGCAACACCCGCGCGGCCGCATCGACGCGGCATTCGAGGACGCCACCACGATCCGGATCCGCGGCGAGGGCCTCGGCTTGCGGGTGCTGGCCGCACGCGACAGCCTGACCCCGTTCAGCGGCGCCTATTTCTTCCGCGACCCCGCCACCGGCGCGCACGTGTTCACCACCTACGAGACCGGCCGCCGTTACCGCGTCACTGTCCTATCCGGACAGACCGTCGAAACCCTCGGGGTGCAGGCGTTGGGCACCGCTTCGCGGGGGCTGCACATGGATGCGGCCGATCCCTGGGAGATCTCGGTGGAGGAGTTCGACAGCGCGCGCGTCGCCTACGCCTCGCAGGTCACGTTCGCGGGCGCCGTCGAGGCCGCGCACGAACGGTTCGCGCAATTCGCGCGCCAGGTCGCCGGGTGCGCCGTCGGCCGACGCCGGGCAAGCGCGGCGGGCCGCCGTGCCGGCCGGGCGCGGGGCTCATCCCGAGGCGAAGCCGCCGAGCTGGCCGCCTATGTGCTGTGGTCGGCCACCGTGCGCCCGGCCGGATTCCTCGGCCGGCCCGCCGTGCTGATGTCCAAACACTGGATGGACAAGGTGTGGAGCTGGGACCACTGCTTCAACGCCATCGCCCTGGCCGCCGGGGCGCCACGCCTAGCGCTGGACCAGTTCCACCTGCCGTTCGACCACCAGGACTCCGGTGGCGCCCTGCCGGACTCGATCACGCACTCCGAGATCCTGTACAACTTCGTGAAACCACCGATCCACGGTTGGGCGATGGGGCGGCTGCGCCGGCTGCTGGGCCCGATCGAGCGCGCCGAGCTGGCGGTCATCTACGGACGGATGGCCGCCTGGACCCGGTTTTGGCTCACGCAGCGCCGTGCCCCCGGCCAGACGCTGGCGCACTATCAGCACGGCAACGACAGCGGATGGGACAACGCCACCACCTTCGACCGTGCCCGGGTCAGCCAGACCGCCGACCTGGCCGCCTTCCTGCTGCTGCAGACCCGCGAACTGGCCGTGCTGGCAACCGAACTCGGCGAGCACGACGCGGCGGCCGGCTGGAGCGCCACCGCGGGTGAGATCCGCGACGCGATGATCGGGCTGTGGGACGGTGCCCGCTTCACCGCCCGCGACGCCGAGACCGGTCACGCCTGGACCTCGGACAGCCTGCTGGACCTGGTGCCCATCGTGGCCGCGACCGAACTGCCGCAACAGATCCGCGACACTCTCGCCGGCCGTGTCCGGGACCATCTGACCGAGCACGGGCTGGCCACCGAGCTTGCCGCGTCGCCGCACTACCGCAGCGACGGCTACTGGCGCGGGCCCATCTGGGCGCCGGCGACAGTGCTGATCGAGGACGGGTTGCGCCGCGCCGGGTACACGACGCTCGCCGACGACATCAGGGCGCGCTTCCTGGCGCTGTGCGAGAAGTCGGGGTTCGCCGAAAATTTCGATGCCCTCACCGGGCAGGGGCTGCGCGACCGCGCGTACACCTGGACCGCCAGCGCATATCTCATCCTGGCCGGGCCTATCTAGGACTTGCCGTTCCACCGATTCCCCGCATGATGTGTCGTGGGATGGGTGGAAGACCGGAGGAATCATGGTCGGCAAGGCGGATGCGGACGCGGAGATCACGGGTGCGGACACGGCCGCGGTCCAATCGGCGGTCGACCTGGCCGGCCTGCTGCGCCAGTTGCGGCGGCGGGAGGCGAGGCGGCGCAACGACTCCCAGCTGAGCTACCGGGATCTGGCGGCCAAGACCGGTTGGTCGCACTCGGCGATCGGCCTCTACCTCAGCGGCCAGGCCTTGGCGCCCACGGACCGGTTCGATGTGCTCATTCAATTGCTGGGCGCCAACCCGGCCGAGCAGGGTCTGCTGGCCACCGCGCGGGACCGGGTCGAGGAGGGCCGCCACGGCGGTCCCGTCCACGGTGCGGGCGGCATGATGGTGCCGCACACTTTGCCCGCGCCGACTCGGTTTTTCACGGGCCGGCATGTGGAGTTGCGGACGTTGGCTGAGCTTTTGCAGGCGGAGTCGGTGGCGGGGGCTACGGTGCTGATTTCGGCGATCGGTGGGACGGCGGGGGTGGGCAAGACCGCGCTGGCGGTGTATTGGGCGCACCGGGTGGCCGATCGTTTCCCGGACGGGCAGTTGTATGTGAACCTGCGCGGGTTTGATCCGGTCGAGCAGGTGGTGGCGCCGGGTGAGGCGTTGCGCTACTTCCTCGAAGCCCTGCATGTGACGCCGCGGCGGATTCCGTCCACATTGGACGGACGCGCGGCGATGTTTCGCAGCGTGCTGGCCGGCCGGCGGATGCTGATCGTGCTGGACAACGCGCGGGACACCGGCCAGGTCCGGCCGCTGCTGCCGGGCACGCCGGGCTGTCTGGTGCTGGTGACCAGCCGCAATCAGCTGTCCGGGCTGATCGCCTCCGAGGGCGCGCACCCGATCACGCTCGATCTGCTGACCGAGGACGAGGCCGGCGAGTTTTTGGCGCGGCGGTTGGGTCACGAACGAGTGGCCGCGGAGCTGGAGACGGTTCAGGAGATTATTGGGCTTTGTGCGGGGTTGCCGTTGGCGTTGGCGATTGTGGCGGCGCGGGCGGCGGCGAGCCCGCGTCTGGGGTTGTCGGTGATCGCGGCGGAGTTGGGGGACAGCCGTCGGCGGTGGGCGGCGCTGCGTGGCGATGATCCGGCCACGGACGTGCGGGCGGTGTTTTCGTGGTCGTATCGGGCGTTGAGCCCGGACGCGGCACGTCTGTTTCGGTTGCTGGGTGTGCATCCGGGCCCGGATTTCGGTGTGGCGGCGGCGGCCGGCATCGCGGGCACGCCAGATGTGCGCCCGCTGCTGGGCGAGTTGGTGGGTGCGCATTTGGTGGTGGAGCAGTCGGGTCGGCGTTATCGGTTGCACGATTTGTTGCGCGCGTTTGCGGCGGAGGAGGTGGACGCCGATCCGGAGCGGGACGCGGCGACCCTGCGCATGCTCGACCACTACCTGCACTCGGCGTTTGCGGCCGAGCGGCTGCTCAACGCGCACGGCGATCCGATCCGGCTCGACGCGCCCGCACCCGGTGCCGGCCCGCAACGCCCCTCCGATCAGGCCGAGGCCCTGGCTTGGTTCGGCGCCGAGCACCCCGTGCTGCTCGCCGCGATCGGCCGGTCCGCCACCGGGTTCGAGTCCTACAGCTGGCGACTGGCCGGGGCCCACGCCATCTATCTCGACCGGCGTGGACTCTGGGCCGACTGGATCGCCATCGGGCAGGTGGCGCTGGCCGCGGCCCAGCGCGCGGGCGACACGGCGGCTCAGGCGACGGCGCATCGCCACCTGGCCCGCGCCGGCACCAACCTCAATCGTCTCGGGGACGCCAAAACACATCTCCAGCACGCACTGGACCTGACAAGCCTGCATGGCGAGCCGGCCAAGCAGGGACACATCCATCTCCTGCTCAGTGACATCGCGGCCCGGCAGGGCGACAACGCCGAGGCGCTCGAGCACGCTCAGAGCGCGCTGGATCACTACGTGGACGCCGGCCACCCGCAGGGTCAGGCCGATGCACTCAACTCCGTCGGTTGGTATCACGCTCTGCTCGGCAACTACGATCGCACCATCGCCTACTGCGAGCAGGCCCTCGCCCTGCAGGAACGACTCGGCGGCCCGAGCATCATCGAGGCCACCACGTGGGACAGCCTCGGCTACGCCCACCACAACCTCGGCCACCACGATCGCGCCGTCGCCTGCTACCAGCGCGCGGTCGACCTTTTCGAGGACCTCGGCGACCGATACAGCCAGGCCGAGACGCTGACCCGCCTGGGCGACACCCGCCATGCGGCGGGCAAACATGAAGCGGCGCAACAGGTTTGGCGACAAGCACTGACCATACTCGAAGACCTCGAACATCCAGATGCCGATTTGGTACGCGAAAAGCTATTTATGTGAGGCCGCCGCGCAGATCATCCGAGCGCGTCGGCGATGCTCCGCGCACACGCCAGCGCCTCGGTGTGCGTGGTGTCCACCTCCAGGTCGTAGGCGACGCCCTGGTGAACCATTTACGGCCCGGCCGGACCGCATATCCGGCCGGGCCCATCCCCCCTTGTCCCCCCTGCGCAAGCACTTAGCAGGGTCGCACAGATCGGCCCGGAGGGCGGCGAACCTTGTACACGACTGGACAGACCTGGACGGACGCGCTACTGCACGACCTGTTCGACGCTGGCCGGGCTCTCGTTCCACAGCCGGTCGAGCGTGGTGACGCAATAAGCGTATGCCCGGCCGGGCGCGGCGGTGGCGTCGACCCATTTGCGTGTGCCGGTGCCACCCGCCACGCTGGCGACCAACTGCGCGGGGTCTTGGCCGGACATGTCCACCCGATAGACCGCGTGGCGGGTCTCGGCCAGGTCGTCGTCGGCCCGCCAGGTGAGCGTGACCGCGCCGCCCTCGCCCCGCTTGGCCCCGGCGATGATCGGTGGTCGCGGCCGGACGCCCGGCAGGTGCGTCATGGTGGGCACGAGCGCCGGTGCCCCATAGTGCGCCTCGCGATAGCGGCCGACGGCGCCGAGGTTGTCGTCGCGCACCTGCCGGGCGCTGAAGTGGATGCTGCCGCCGACCGGATGCTTGCTGTTGAGCGCGAGCTGGCGGTCGAGCTCGGCCGGGTCGCTCCAGACGCCCTTCTGGCCGATCCGGTAGTCGGCCTGTCCTATGTAGAGCTGCACATCGGTGCCGGAGATGAGCTTCGACCACCACGGCAGGAGCACGGCATAGTCGGCCACGTCAAAGCCGATGTGCCAGTAGAGCTGCGGCACGATGTAATCGAGCCAGCCCTTGGTCACCCACAGCCGGGTGTCGGCGTAGATCGCGTCGTAGCTCTGCAGCCCGCGGGTGTCCGAGCCGCGT
>JBIOYB010000266.1:0-11273 GCA_044869915.1 Allorhizocola sp. | reverse complement strand
CGCGACGTTTTCCGAGTCGTCCTCGCCCATCCACATCACGTACGAGCGCGTGTCGCCGGTGAACGACAGCCCGATCCGCGCCGGCTGGTCGAACGGGACCACGGGCTTGGCGTCCGGCTCGAACGGGAGGAACCGGATCGGCGGCGGCACATCGGGCCGGATCACCGGCGGCGACGGCGCCTGCCTCGTGAGCAACGGCACCATCACGGCCACGACCACGAGGACGGCGACGGCCGCCGAGATGATCGTCCTATACCGACCGTCGCGGGCGCGGGCGCGCACGTCGTCGAGGCCGGGCAGGCTCGCGGCATCGGCCCGCTCGGCGAGCCGTTCGAACATCTGCTCCAGATCTGCCGGCATCGCTACTCACCCCTTCCCGACATCGATCCCGACATGCCCGCGTAGCCCAGTGCGGCGGCCAGACTGGCCCGCCCGCGGGAGAGCCAGGACTTGACCGTGTTGACGTTGGCGCCGGTCTCGGCCGCGATCTCCGCGATCGGGCGGTCGAGCAGGTAGTGCAGCACCACCGCCCGCCGCTGGTCGATGGGCAACTCGCGCAGGGCGTTGACGAGCACGATGTGGTCCTCGCCCGGCGGCTCCACCGGGCCCGGCGGCGCTGTCCGGCGCATGCGCACGCCGAGCCAGCGCCACCGGTCGGTGGCCAGCCGGGTCACCACGAGACGCAACCATCCCTCCGGGTTGTCGTAGGCGTGCACCCGCCGCCACCGCCGCCAGGCACGCGCATACGCCTCCTGGGTCAGGTCCTGCGCCTCGGCGAGGTCGCCCGTCAGGCCGTATGCGTACCTGAGCAGCCGGCGCGACGTGCCCGCGTAGAAGGACTCGAAGTCAGGGTTGGTCACGCCCTGGTACACGGGACGACCCCCGGCAAGGTTGCGCACCGGTGCCGGTTATTTCACGTACCGCCAGATGTAGATACCCGTATCGGTCGGGCAGACGAACACCTGCCGGTTGTACGAGCAGCCGTCCAGCTTCCCCGGACCGTCGCCGTGCATGCAGATCGGCCGGTCCAGCAGGTAGTGCAGCGCCAGGGCCCGCCGCTGGTCGATGGGCAACCCGCGCAGGGCGTTGACGACCATGATGTGCTCCTCGCCCGGTGGTGCGACGATGCCGGGCGGCGGCTCCCCACGGCGCACGCGCACGCTCAGCCACCGCCGGCGGTCCGCGGCCAAGCGCGTCACGACCAGGCGCAACCAGCCCTCCGGGTTGTCGTAGGTGCGCAGACGCCGCCAGCGCTCCCAGGCGCGTGCATACGCCTCCTGGGTCAGGTCATGCGCCTCGGCGAGATCCCCCGTCAGGCCATACGCGTACCGGAGCAGCCGGCGCGACGTGCCCGCGTAGAAGGTCTCGAAGTCAGGGATGGTCACAATCGGAACACGGGACGCCCATCGGGGAGGTTGCGCCCCCGCGGGTGAGGGCTGTCAGGGCTCGTCGAGACTGTCCTGTTCGGACAGTACGGTCTCGTGCAGTGGGCGTTCCGGGCCGGTGAACGCCTCGCCGCGGGCGGCGCCCTCCTGGCTGCCGCTGAACACCCGGGCGCCTTCGGTGTCCTCGATGACGGGGGCCGGCCGCGGTTTGACGCGCGTGCCCATCTCCGCCATTTCGACGCGCGTGCGCGGCAGGGCGGCGGGCCGCTTGTCGCGCACCCACCCGACCATGTGCTCGCGCACCAGGCACCGCAGGTCCCACAGCGAGGGCGCGTCGCCGCCGCTGACGAGCGCCCGCAGCCGGATCATGCCGCCGACCGCGTCGGTCACCTGGAGCACGCAGACCCGCCCGTCCCACAGGTCGTTGGCCTCGACGAACCGGCGTAACTCGTCGCGCAGCTCGTGCACGGGCGTGTCCCAGTCGACGTCCAGCTCGACCGTGCCGAGGACCTCCGACTTGGTGCGGGTCCAGTTCTCGTACGGCTTCGTGGCGAAGTACGACGTCGGCAGGATCAGCCGCCGGTCGTCCCAGATGTGCAGCACCACATGGGTCAGCGTGATCTCCTCGATGCGCGCCCACTCTCTTTCCACCACGACCACGTCGTCGATGCGGATCGCGTCGCTGAACGCCAGCTGCAGCCCCGCGATGACGTTGCCCAGCACGCTCTGCGCGGCGACCGCGACGACGATGCCGATGAGCCCGGCCGACGCGAGCAGGCTGGCCCCGACGACCTTCACCTGCGGGAACGTCATGAGGATCAGTCCAACCGCGACGATCACGACGGCGGCGATGGTGACCCGGCGCAGCATCACCACGCGGGTGCGGATGCGCCGCGCGGCACGGTGGTCGCCGCCCCGGCCGTCGTGGGCGACCTGTCCGCCGAGACGCAGGACCGGTTCGCCACCGACTCGCTGCTGGCCATCACCGCGCGCACGCTGCGCGACGTGGCCCAGATGCGTGAGCGCGCCGACACCGCGGGCAAACGCCTGATCACGTTCACGCTCGAGGCCGACGTCGGGTTCGCCCGCCCGGCCGACATCGAGCGGTTCGCGACCCGGCTGGGCGAGGCCCTGGCCGAGCTGGTCGCCGAGTTCGACTCACCCCAAGCCCCGCGGCGCTACCGCATCGTGGCCGGCGGGCATCCCAGCACGCCAAACGAAAGCGAGTGACATCCATGGACGAAGAGAAGATGAAGCCCTTCCACGTGGAGACGACCATCGACGCGCCGCGCGAAGCCGTCTGGCGCGCCATGACCACACCGGCCGTCATCCGCGAGTGGTTCGGGTGGGATTACGACGGGCTGGAGGGCGAGATCCAGTTCATCTTCGTGGACCACTCCGAGCGCCGGCCGCCCGACCGCATCGTCGGCAGGTTCCAGGAGCTGCAGCTGGAGGCCGATGGGCCGCGCACCGTCGTGCGTGCCGTGAGCGCCGTGCGGGCCGTGCTGCCCGGTTCGCTCGACGAGGCCGGCTGGGAGGACATCTTCGACGGCATCGAGGAGGGCTGGCGCACGTTCTTCGAGCAGATGCGGTTCATGTTCGCGCGCAACGGTTCCGGTCGCCGCACGGTCTACCTGTCCGGCACGGCCACACCGGCGGAGGCGATCGATCTCGCGCATTCGCTTGGCGGGCAAGAGGTCTGGCACCGAAGCAGGTGTCAGCTGATGCTCACGACGCCCGAGGATCATCTCGTCGGCGTGCTGGCACAGTCGTCCTTGGACAGTGACGCCGCCGGCCCGATCTCGGTGCAGGTCACCACCTACGGGCTCGACGACGGCGCCTACGCGGCCGTGCGCGACCGGTGGGCGGCACGCTGGACCGCGCTGGCGAAGGATCCCGCGGTCACGCCATGACGTCGCGCAGGAAGGCCAGCTGGTCGGCGATCTGATGGGTCTGCCCGCCCTCGTGCCCGTTGTAGGGCCACACGTTCATGCGCTTGCGCCCGGCGTAGTGGTTGTAGGCGGCGTACACAGTGGACGGTGGGCAGACCGGATCCATGAGCCCGACCGAAAACAGCGCCGGCGCATGGGCCCGCGCGGCGAAGCTCATGCCGTCCACGTAGGACAGTGTGCGGAGCACCTCTTGGACGGAGTGTCGCTGGATTCCGCAGTAGGACACCAGCTCCGGATACGGGCCGTCGGTCGCGACCTCCATCGCCCGCCGCCAGTGGCACAGGAACGGCACGTCGATCAGCGCCGCCTTGACGTGCGGGCTGAGGCCGGCCGCGGCGAGCGCGAGGCCGCCGCCCTGGCTCCCGCCCGCCACCGCGATCCGGTCCGGGTCGACGCCCGGCGCCGCGCGCAGCGCATCGACGGCCCGCACGGCGTCGGCGATCAGGCGCCGGTAGTAGTAGGTCGACGGGTCACGCACCCCGCGGGTGAGGAACCCGGGAAACTGCGGCTCCTGGGGGCCGGCCGACGCGTCCGGGGTGTCACCCGGCACCCACATCGCCCCTTGTCCGCGGTTGTCCATCACCAGATTGAGATATCCGGCGGCGCTCGGCAGCAGCCAATCGTGCGGCAGCCCGCGCCCGCCCGCGTAGCCGATGTAGGTCACCAGGGCGGGCAGCGGACCGGCCACATTGCGCGGGCGGATCAGCCAGCCACGGATCGGATCGCCCGCGAAGCCGGGGAATGTCACGTCCCATACGTCCACGGTGGACAGTCCACTGTGGTGTGGCTCGAAGACCGGCGGGCCGAAGTCACCGGCCAGCGTGTCCGCCCAGAACGCGTCGAAGTCGTCCGGCTCGTCGCACTCCGGCCGGTACACCTCGAGCTCGGCCAGGGGAAAATCAAACAATGCCATTTGGCTGTACCGATGTGAGGTGCCATCGCCCGAGATTCGCGGCGATGATCGTGGTCCCGATGAAGGCGATGTTGGTGGGGTGGCACAGGTCGTGCGCGGTGGGATCGTGCGCCACGACCTCCACCGCCCCGTCGGTGCCCACCCGCAGGATCTGGCTCGGCTCATAGCAGGCGATGTAGAGCAGCCCGTCGGGCCCGAACGCGAGCCCGTCGGGCACGGTGCCGGGCAGCTCGACCACGAGCTCGCGCTCCCTTGTGGACAGCCGCAGCCGGCTCACGCCGGGCAGGAACGATTCGGCGAGATACAGCCATTCCCCGTCGGGCGAGAGCGCCAGCCCGTTGGCAAACGCGCTCGGCTCGGCGACGAACACGCCGCCGTTTCCCTGCGCGTCGAAGCGATACACGGAGGGCCCGGGCACGCCCGGCGGGTGGCTGTCCGAGACGTAGACCCACGCGTGCGAACAAGCAATGGAGTTGGGGTTGCGCAAGCCGTCGGCGAAGGTCGACAGCGCACCCGTCGCGATGTCATAGCGGAACACGGCCCGGTGGGCGATGTCCGCGGCGTAGACGCAGTCGCCCGTCGGCGACACGGTCACGCCCAGCAGGAAGCCTTCCGTGCTGGCAACGACTCGCGCCGACGAACCGTCGGGCGCGATCCGGTAGAGCTGGCCCTGCTCGCCGCCGCACCACACGCTCCCGTCGCCGGGGTGAACCGACACGCCCTCGGGATGGTCGAGCCGCGGGTCGCCCAGGAAGCCGTCGTAAAAGATCTTCATGGAGCCTGTCTTCATGGCAGTGCCGCCGGGTTGACCGCGAGCAGGCCACCGTCCACCTTGTATTCGGCGCCGGTGACGAACGAGGCTCGGTCGCTGGCGAGGAACGCGACCACCTCGGCGACCTCCTCCGGCGTGGCCACCCGGCCCAGCGGGTGGGTGCTGCCCCACTTGGCCACGGTCTCCTCCACAGTGGAGTCTCCCTTGAACAGGTCGGCGGCCCAGCGCAGCATGGGCGTGTCCACCGAGCCGGGGCAGACCGCGTTGGCCCGGATGCGGTCGGGCGCGAAGTCGACCGCGATCGACCGCACGAGCGCGTTGATGCCCGCCTTGCTGGCCGTGTAGGCCGCCACGCGCTGCTGGGTGGCGAACGCCTGTACCGAAGAAACCGCCACGATCGACCCCCCACCCCGCTCTCGCATGACGGGGATCGCGGCCTGGCACGCCGTGTAGACGCCGGTCAGGTTGACCGCGAGCACGTCGTCCCACAGGTCGCGCGGCGTGTCCACGACGGTGCCGTAGCGCTGGATGCCCGCGCTCGTGACGAGGATGTCGACGCCGCCGAAGTCGGCGACGGCCCGGTCGACGAGCCGGGCCATGTCCGATCCGGACCGGACGTCGGCCACCACGCCCACGATGTTTTCCGCCTGCACGGTGGTCTCGTGTCCACAGTAGACAACCGCCGCGCCGTGGCCGGCCAGGTGCGTGACCACGGCCGCGCCGATGCCCAGCGAGCCGCCGGTCACCACGGCCACCTTGCCCTCGAATTCCATGCGGCCCCCTAAACCAAAGACGCCGTTAGCCAGAAGGTCTTCGTCTCGCCCGGCGCCAAAGTCAGCGCGGAGCCGTTGGCGATCGCGCCCGGCAGCCCGTTGGTCGGATAGCTCGAAAACGGCTCCAGCCCGAGCACATAGGCCCGGCCCCACCACGGGTAGTCGACGGTCGCGCCGCACTCCTGCCACACCCACAGGTAGGGCATGGTCCGGGAGTCCCACTCGACGCGCACGCCGGAGTCGGACTCGTCAAGCACCTCGTACCAGTTCGTGCCCGCCACGTAGCAGATGTCGCTCGGGTCGCCGGGCACCGGCACGACCGACAGGTCCGGGTTGCGCCGCCGCTGGAAACGGTCGATCGGCTGGGGATGCGGGATGACGGTGACGTCCTCGGGCAGCCGGACACGGCAACCCGGGTTGAGGAACGGCCGGCCGAACGTGAGGTGATGCCCCCACATCGCCTCCACCGGCACGGGCGCCTCGTTGGTGAGCGTCTCGGAGATGTGCAGCGAGAGGTCGGCCAGCCGGAACTGCTTGGTGACGCGTAGCGGGTAGCGTGGCGTGGCGGCGGTGAAGACGTTGTCGCCCAGCACCTCCCACGGGATCGTCGCGACCGAGCCGTGCTGGTCGAACGACGCGCCGCGGTGCACGGCCGGCGCGCCGCCGTTGGGCAGCACCTCCTGCCAGCCACCCGGATAGGTGTCCAGGAAGCCGCCGGTGGCTTGGGGTCTGGCCGGCGCGGTCCAGGCCAGCTCCAGATCGCGCCGTTTGTCATAGAACGACACCACGTCGGTACCCTTGTCGGGTAACAGTTCGACGCGCAGGTGTCCATTTTCGAGGATGTGTGTCTTCATGGCTGCGCCCATCGATCGTTGGGGATCAGTGGATACCAGCCGGGCCTGCCCGGGTCGCGGTCATAGGGATACCCGCCCAGCTCTTGATACAGCGCCGCATATTTGGCCAGGCGCTCGCGGTCGAGCGTCACGCCGAGGCCTGGTCCGTGCGGCACGGCGATCCTACCGTCCACGTAGGACAGCTTGCCGCCGGTGACCACGTCGTCGGTGAGGTGATGGTAGTGGGCGTCGGCGGCGTAGGTGAGATTGGGCAGCACCGCGCCCAGGTGCAGCATCGTGGCCAGCTGGATGCCCAGTTCGCCCGAGGAGTGCACGGCCACGCCGAGCTGGAAGGTCTCGCACACCGCCGCCGCCTTCACGCATGGGCGGATCCCGCCCCAGAAGGTGGTGTCGAGCAGGATGACGTCGACGGCCGGGTCGCGCACGTTGGTGGCGAGCTGCTCGAAGTTGACGACCACGGTGTTGGTCGCGAGCGGGATGCCGATGTCGCGCAGCTGGCGCAGGCCGTTGAGGCCCCATGTCGGGTCTTCGAGGTAGTCGTTGGGCAGGTCGGTGACGGCCCGTGCGAAGTGGCGGGCCTCGCCGACCGACAGCGCCCCGTTGGGGTCGTGCCGGAGGCGGTCGCCGGGCATGGCCTGGGCGAGCGCGCGGTAGCAGTCGAGCTCGTATTCGGGTGGGAACACGCCGCCCTTGAGCTTGTGCACCGTGAAGCCGTGCCGGCGCTTGAGCTCGAGGGCGTGCTCGGCCAGCTGATCGGGCGTGCGGACCTCGCCCTCCCCCAGATCGTTGGGATACCTGAAAAATAGGTAGGAGGCGAAGGGCACGGCGTCCCTGAGCCGCCCGCCGAGCAGGTCATACACCGGCACGCCGAGATGCTGGCCGATAATGTCGAGGCAGGCGAACTCGAGCGCCGCGTGCAACTGGGTGCGATTGTTGTAGAGGCTCGCGGTCGGGTTGGTGATGGCAAAGCGCATCGCCTCAAGCTGAAACGGGTCGTGCCCGCGCAGATAGGACAGCAGCCCGCGCACGGCCGCCTCCGCGCTCTCGCCGCCGCCGCCCAGCTCGCCCAGGCCGATCAGCCCGTTGTCGGTCTCGACCTCGACGATCGTGCGCACAAACCTGCCCCAGTGCGCGCCGTTGGAATGGCGCAGCGGCGCCTCCAACGGCACCGTCACCGTGGTCGCCCGGATGTCGACAATCTTCACCGCTCCCCCGCCCCGTCCAGATCCGCCCTGATGACTGCGCCACCGGCCGCGCCACCCGGCTCGCCCACCGCAACCGCCCCGCCCGCAGGCCCACCGCTCGCGCCGGGCACGGCATCCGCAGCATCCATGGCCGACGAAGGCGCGACTTGCCCGGCAGACGCCGCGCCGGTGGCGCTGTCCTGACCGGATGATTGCCCGACAACTCGCGCGATGTCGGTCGACGCCGGGTCGGCCGCGCCGGCGAGGTCGATGGCGAGCGCGGCCAGGCCGCTGGCCGGCACGGGCACCGCGGCGAGGTCGACCGGCCGCAGGTCACGCTCGAGGCTCGTGCCCAGGTAGGCCGCCCGCACCGGATAAGGCAGCCGGATCTCGGTCGTGACCGCCTCGGTCGACCTCAGATACACCACCAGATCGTGCCCGCGCCTCGACCGGCCGATCGACGACACCTCGACGCGCGGATCCTTTACTTGAGTAAGGTAAAGCTCTTCGGGCGTGCGCGCTTGCCCGGTCAGCGGGATCGCCAGCAATGGATCCGTCAGGCCCGCGGCCGCGGTCGGCCCGTCCTCGGCGATCGCATAGCGGAAGGTCGTCTCCCCCTGCTGCTGCGCCGGGAAGTTGGTGTCCCAGATGTTGTTCAGCGCCCACGAGTAGACCGTCCCCGGCTCGGCGGGCGATGGCGAAACCGTTGGCGGGAAGGGTGAATACGGCAGGTACAGGTCGCCGAACATCAGCAGCGGCGCCTCCAGCGTTGCCCACCCCACACCGCCGGCAAAGGACACCCAGTGCCGGATGGGCGTCATGTGGCTCGCCGCCCCCGGGACGGTTGGCGCGTCCGGACTCCCGACCCCGCCCGTCAGCTCCCAAGCGGTGGGCGCGGCCGCCGCGAACGGAAACGCGAAGAAAACGCTTTCCTTGACCGGCGCGCCCTGCTTGAGGATGCGGTTGGTGATGTCCACCCGCGCCACCCCGGCCGCCAGCGTGATGGTCGTGCGCAGCCAGTCCACCCCGTCGCCGGACAGCTCCACCTCGAGCGTCTCCCCGGCCGCGGTGCGCTGGGCCCGCACGATCGAGGCACGCCGGCCCAGCGTCCGTCCGGACAGGAGGGACAGGTGATGCGTGCCGGCCGCCTCGATGTGGCCGGACAGGTGGTTCACATGCCCGGTCGTCGAGTAGCGGTCGTACACGTACTGGTTCATGCCCGCGTATGCATCCGCGTTGACCAACTCCCGCCCACTGCGCTTGTCGAAGACGGACGAAATGACCCCCGCACGGAGATCAAACTCGACGCGGTAGAACTCGTTTTCTACATAGGTCGAGTCAAGGCCCTCCGACGGCGCCGACCAGGAGCCCGGCACGACGTCGACGCGCACCGCGCCGAAGGCGGGCACGTCGGCGACCGTGAAGGTGAGCCTGCGCCCATGCGGCCGGGCCGCCCAGTCCTCGACCTCCTCGTGGTGCGGGATCACCCGCCCGCTTCGCGCATCCACAAGCGACAGTCCAACCCCGAGCTCGACCGTGCTGGACGGCAGGAAGGCCGACACCGCGTCCGACCGTTTTCTACCGGGATTGAATATGAGGTACGAAGCCAGCGCCCCGTTGCCGGCACCGAACCGCGCACCCAACCGCCGCGCGCCCGCATGCCGCAGATCCTCCGCGTCGTCGGACGCCGAGTAGGCCAGCTCGCACTTGCGCGCCCACTGCAGCCCGCCCGAGTCGAACCCGTCCTCGTGGTCGTGCCAAGGGTTGGCCGCGCCCCACGTGTGCTCGTCGAACAGGCCCAGTTTGTCGTAGACCACGTCCACGTCGACGTGGCTTCCGGCCAAGGTGTGCAGCGTTTCGGCGTGCCGGATGGCGTGTTGCGCCCGCCGGGCGTAGCCAAGCGGCCGCGCGCCCGACCCGAGCCCGTCGGCCCACCAGTCGGTCCAGTCGCCCTCAAACGAAGGGATCCGCTCACCCAGCCGCCGTTCGGCCTCCTCGAAGAACGCCGTGTTGGTCGCCATCTTCAGGCGCGGCCAGTCATATGTCGCGTTCCACTCGCGCACCACCGTGGGCGGCACTATCGACGGGGTGGCGTTGTCGGCGTGCCCGCCCTGCACCCGCAGGTGCAGGATGTCGTGCGGGTATCCGGGCCGGTCCACACTGTCCAAACCCGACCAGCCAAAAGCCTCCTTCTGGTAGGGCACCGGCCGGTTGGCCAGCGCGTCCAGGTAACCAGGCAGCAGCTCCCGCGTCAGCCCGAAGCTCTCGTTGAGCCCGATGATGTTGCCCTCCATGTAGGCCATGCCGTGCGGGGTGTCGGTGAACCACACCAGCAACCGGTTGCCCGACGCCGACCGCCACCAGAACGGCCGGGCCAGCTCCAGCCCGCCGTGCAGGAACGGCACCGACCGCCCGGCCCAGTTGTGCGCCGCCGACAGATACCGCACGCCGGCGCTCGCGAGCGCGTCGACGAAACCGACCACCGCGCCCGGCACGTCCGTGTGCATCGCGCTCGTGATGGGGATGCCGAATCGCTCCCCAAGTGAGGCGGTGAACCGCAGCAGCCGGTGCAGCTCCTCCACCGAGCACGCCTCGGTGTGCAGCTGATACGGCATGGCCGTGACCTCGATCCGCCCCTGCCGCACGAGCTGCACGAAACGGTCGACGGTCGAGGACGCCCGGGCGCCGAGCCAGGTCCGCACGGGCAGCGCCGACTCCACGTTCCACCGGAAGCGCGCGTCGTCGGGCCAGTCGTCGGTGGCCCCGGCCAACTCCAGCGCGGAGTCCAGGTACTCCAAATGATTGCGCAGCACCACACCCTGACGGTCGGTGTACCCGATGTCCAAATGCGAATGATGCACCACATACACGGTCCACTTGCGCTGTGGCGTCACGAGCACCTCGAGGTTGCCCTCCGCGAGCGCGAGCGTCACCCGCGTCGGCTCGGCGACCTCCGGTACCCAATGATCGACGTCACCGACCCGCACCGCCTGCTTGCCGTCGCGAAACAGCGGCAGCACCTGGGCGTGCACCTCGACTCCGCGATCGGTGCGCAGCGGCGCCAGGTTGGTCGGGCGCAGCGTGGCCCGCATGTCGTCGTAGCCCGGTGAGCCGAGGCTCGTCCGCAACAACCGAGTGGTCATTTGCCAACAACTCCTAGAACTGCCCGAGCGCGAGCCCACGGGCGAAGATGCGTTGCGTGAACAGGAACAGTGCGACGGTGGGCAGCGACACCAGGATCCCCGCGGCGAGGATGACCGGCACCCGCGTGCCCGAGTAGGCCGAGTTCAGCGACGACACCGCCGTCATGATGGGCCTGACCGTGGGGCTTTGCGACAGCGTCAGGCCAAACAGCAGGTCGTTCCAGATGAACGTGAACTCGAGGATGAACACCGCACCCAGCGCGGGCATGGCCAGCGGCAGATAGATGCGCCAGAACA
>JBIOYB010000265.1:0-21002 GCA_044869915.1 Allorhizocola sp. | reverse complement strand
CACAGCGGCTGCAGGAACAGGATGACCCAGCCGCGCAGGGTGCCCGCCGGGATCCCGGCCACCGTGGCGAACGGCAGCGCGACGGCCAGGATGGCGGCCCCGGCAAGCACCGGCCGGGTCAGCCGGGCGAAGCGGGCCCGTATCCACTGGGCGTCCGGGATGCCGCGCCGCCGCGACCGGCCGAGGCTCAGTGCGGCCGAGTATCCGCCGACGAGGAAAAACAGCCCGAGCATCTGGAAGAACCAGGACGACGGGCGCAGCCAGGGCAGCGTGGACAGTGGGCTGTGGATGCTCAGCGCGCCGTCGGCTCCGGCCACCAGCGCCCCGGTCAGCCAGTGTCCAAAAACGACACCGAGGATTGCCAAGGCGCGCAAGCCGTCCAGCACGCGGATCCGGTTTATGACGCCGGCGTCGCCCACAGTGGGGCGCGTTTCGGCTACTGGCGTGAGGACCGTTGTCATGATCGATAGTTTCGCCCCGCGCGAGGGCCGGAAACGATCCCGTGTCCCCCCGGATTCGTGGTACCGCCAGCCCTACCTCTCATCATGCGTGTCCTCGGTTGCGGACGGTACAAGATCGTCAATAGGCTATATCGGCCACGATCTTTTCGAGCATGGGAGCGTCATGAAGGCACGCGAACTGATGGCCTGTGTCGTCGCCTCGATCACGGTGCTGGCTTTCGCCCCGACGGCAGCCGGCGCGGCAAACGGGCCAACTGGCAACACCATCAGCTTCCGGCAGCGGCTGCAGTCGATAGACGGACTCGGCTTCGCCGAGCCGTTCCAGCGCGCCACCCTCGTGCGCGGCGATCGAGGACTCTCCCCGGCGAGCACGCAGGCGATCATCGACCTGTTGTTCAACCGCAACAGTGGAGCCGGCGCGTCGATCGTGCGCATCGGCATCGGTTCATCGGTGGATGGCGTCTACGACCACATGAAGACCATCGAGCCCGTCGACCCGGGCGGTCCGGACGCCGAGCCGGCATATGTCTGGGACGGCGACGACGGCGGCCAGGTCTGGTTTCTCAAGCAGGCGAAGCGATATGGCGTCGACCGGATCCTCGCCAACGCCTGGAGCGCGCCCGGGTTCATGAAGACCAACGGCACGGACACCAGCGGCGGGCAGCTGTGCGGCGTGCCGGGGACGGCCTGCGCAAGCGGGGACTGGCGCCAGGCCTACGCCAACTATCTCGTGCAGTTCCTGCGGTTCTACCGGCAGGAGGGGATCAGGATCACCGACCTCGGCTTCACCAACGAGCCGGACTTCACCGCGTCCTACGCCTCGATGCGGTTCACCCCGGAACAGGCCGTCGATCTGGTCAAGGTGCTCGGCCCGACCCTGCGGCGCAGCGGACTGGGCACGCGCCTGGTCTGCTGCGACTCCTTCGGCTGGCACCACCAGCAGCCGTACAGCGCGGCGATCGAGGCCGATCCGGACGCCGACCGATACGTGAGCATCCACACCGGACACATGTATGCCAGCCGGCCCGACGTGCCGCTGCCCACCGACAATCCACGGTGGATGACCGAGTGGAACCCCAGCGGCAACACGTGGAACGAGGCATGGGACGACGGCAGCGGCTGGTCCGGCATTGTCGTGGCCGAAAGCATCCACCAGACCTTCGCCGAGGCGAATGCCAACGCCTATGTCTACTGGGTGGGCACGTCACTGGGCGCCACCCGCGGGTTCATCCAGATCGCGGACGGCAGCGACCAGTATCGCGTGTCGAAGCGGTTCTGGGCGTTCGCCGCCTACTCGCGCTTCATCCGGCCCGGCGCGTCCCGTGTGCCGGTCCAATTCGCCGACCCCAACGTCAAGGTGACAGCGTTTCGTCAGCACGGTGGCTCGATGGTCGTCGAGTTGCTCAACACCGGCGCGGCGGACATCGGCACCAGCTTCACCACCGACACGCGCATCCACCGGGCCACGACCTATCTGACCGATGAGGCCCACTCGATCGAGCAGGTGTCCGACACCCGGCTGCCGGCCGTGCGCCGGCTGTCCGTGCGGTTGCCTGCCCGGTCGCTGACCACCATGGTCCTGCGCTGAGCCTCGCCGGGATCGGCCTGTTCTACCCGCGCCTAGCCGAGCCGGCCGGGCCATCGGTCCTGCCGCTGACACCGCAGGCGTTCCGGCGGCCGGCTAGGCAAGGAGGCGTTGCAACCGGTCGATCTGCTCGACAAGCTCGGCGCGATCAGCCAGAAACGTGCATTGAGCACGCCTGAAGGCCCGATCTTCCTCGTCCACGTGACGCTGGATGGCGATCGTCTCTCGCAGCAGCGCGCAGACCCGCTCCTCGGCGAGAGCGATGATGGTCGGATTACTTCCGTTGCGGGCCGCGGCCAGGTGCCGCTGTGCCTGAGTCAGCCGGCCACGAAGGTCGCCCAGCTCGTTTGACAGCAGCTGTCGTCGATATCTTCGCACCAACCGTTCGGCGGACTCGACGACCTCAAGCTGCCGCAGGGAACCAAGCTGATCGGCAAGTCGCGCCCGCAGTCGCGGAGCATCCGGCGCCATATTTCTGAGCCTCCCACAGGACGAGCATGGATGTACATGTTAGAGCGCGCTGCCGGACGCTTTTGTCACACAGGGCCTGTGCGATGGCGGGCCTGGCCGTGTCACGGCCACGCCAGGCATGCTCAAGCTCGGTACCAAATAGAAGACTGTTATTGGATTTTGATCAGGTTGCGCACGTTGATGGCGGCGTCGCCGTGGTAGGCGCTGTTCCACTCGTCGGTGGTGAAACTGTGCCAACTGTTGACGCTGATGATGTAGCCCCAGCCGCGCGCGGTTTGCAGATCGTCGAGCCAGGGTCCGCCGCTGGCGCCGTGGAACATGTCGCAATTGAAGCCGAGTTGCAGGCTGCTCACCGCCCAGGTGGTGCCGGTGCAGTAGTAAAGCCGCTGGCCGTCCATCTCGGGCCGATCGGGCACGGCGTTTTGCGGATAGCCGAAACTGTGGATGTTCCAGGCGTAGACACCCCAGTTGAATTTGTACCCCTGGTAGCCGACCCTGTCGGCGATGCGGCCGAGACTGTTGGGCCACAGGGCGATCGCGGCGATGTCGTATGCCCAGTCGCCGTCGAGCGCCCAGCCGAGGGTGGTCGCGACGTATTTCCAGCTCCAGGCCAAGAACGGGAAGATGAAGGGGCTGGGGTAGGGGTAGGCGGGCCGGAAGAGGAAGTTGCTGAACCAAGTGCCGCCCTGCCCGCCGTGCACGCAGTGGCCCGCGGTCCAGATGCTGCTGAAGTTGTCCGCGTTGATCACACTGGCGGTGCAGAATCCGTCGGTCCCGTCGTCCCTGGTGAAGAACAGTTTGCAATCGTGAGCGCGGGCATCGAGGTGCCCTGGCCCCACAGCGCGGCGGTCGCCGACTGCGTGCTCGGTGGCGGCACGGTATTTCCGGTCAACGACATCCGCGTGGACATCTGCGGGCGGGCGCCGCCGGCGGCCTCGGCCGGGCGGATCGGCGGGGCGGCGACCGTGCGGCGTGGCTGCTGCCCGGCCGGTTTGGCGGGCACGGACGGTTTGGCCTGTGCCATGCGCTGTTCGGTCCAGTACGCGTTGATCTGCGCCGGCGTCTGCGCTGACGCGACCCCTACCGTTGCCGCCGCGTCTATTGCCGGCGCGGCGTCAGCCGGGGCAACAGTGCCCGTGGTCACCAGCACCATGGCAGTGACGGTCGTGGAAACCCTGGCGAGAATGCGCATCATACCTCCCAGTGATTAGTGTATATATCTGCATACTCTGTCGGGCGGGCATGGCGATCGGAACGCAGTAGTCGGGCAGCCGACTCAACGGACCCGCTGTCGCCGCACCGTCCCTTGTGGATCTATGCTTTGCGGATGCGTATAGCCCTGGTTACCGGTGGCGCGGGTGGCATCGGGTCGGCCGTGTCCCGTCGCTTGGCCGCCGACGGATACCGGGTAGTCGTGGCCGACATCGATTCGGACGCCGCGGCCCGCGTCGCCGGGGACGTCGACGGTGATGCGGTGAGGCTCGACGCGTCCGACTACACCGACAATCATCGTGTCGTCACCGAGCTGACCGACCGATATGGGCGGTTGGATCTGGCCGTGCTCAACGTGGGCATCAACTCGGGCCAGCGTGGCGCGTTGCCGCTCGACCCGGCGCGGTATCACAGGTGTGTCGCGGTCAACCTGGACAGCGTCGTGTTCGGCATCGACGCGGTCGCCCCCGCCATGGCGGGCAACGGCAAAGGCGTCATCGTGATGACCTGTTCGCTGTCCGGCCTGTGGCCCGAGGTGTCCAATCCGGTCTACACACTGACCAAAACCGGTGCGCTGGGCTATGTCCGCGCCATGGCACGGCTGCTGGCCGAGCAAGGGATCGCCATCCACGCGCTGTGCCCCAGCTCCGTGGACACACCCATGATGGGCGCCAGCCGCGATCGGGCTCTGGCCAACGGCTTCCCGCTGCTGAGCCCCGAGCAGGTCGCTGACGCGATGGTAACGGTGGCCGCGCTCGACGACACCGGCACGACCTGGTCCCTGGTCGCCGGTCAACCGTTGCTGCGCTACGAGTTTGCGCCCGTGCCCCCGACCCTGCTGCCGGACGGCACCCCCGCACCCATCTTCTGAGCATTCGACGACAGGAGTCTTTCGTGCCGATGACACTGACCACCGAGGATCTGGGCGACGTGGGAGAGATGGACGCGGCGGCACTGGACGAGCTGCTCGCCTCGGACGCGTTCGGCAAGTTCGCGATCCTCAGCGGGTCCGATGAGGAGTTCATCCAGGCCGGCAACGCATGGGAGCCGGGCGCGGCGTGCGCGGCCTTCCTGCAGACCCACGGTTCTGACCCGTGGGTGCTGGAATATCGCGAGGGCGGGCAACAGTTTCGCGCCGAGGGACAGGTCACGCTGGAGCAGGTGCGGCAGGCGTTCCAGTCGTATCTGACGGGCGAGTCGCAGTGGCGCACTGGGTTCGCCTGGGAGCAGGCGCGTCCCGACTAGCGGTCGGGGCCGCACGTGGCCAGGCTGCACCAGCGGCGCATTCCGGTGTGGTCAAGGAAGAGCCAGCCGCAGCGCTCGTGTGGACAGGCGTGGATGGTGAGCCGGCGCGGATCGGTGAGCAGCTGCGCCGCGCTCCAGGCGACGGCGTGCAGCGGCAGCCGGAGCCCGTGGGTGAGCGCGACCTGCCAGCGCCCGCGGCCGTTGTCGGACCGTCCGAAGACGAGCGTCTTCGCCGCGGCTTGCGCATGCCGGGCCACCGCGTCGAAGGAACGCCGGTCGTCAGGATCGACAAAACATTGATATAGGTTGGTACGCAATCGGCGCGCGTCGGCCAGCGCCGACTCCGCGCCGGCCGGGTCGCGCCGGGCCAAATCCAGCAGGCGGCTCACCGTAGCCTCGTCGCCCAGGCCCACATATCCCGTCCAGATCGCGAGCGTGTTGTAGCCGCGCAGCCACTCGGCGCTCGGCAGCGGATTGGCGGAGCGCCATCCGGCGTAGGTGTTGCAGAATTCGAGCGCCGGATGCCCGGCGACGTTCCACGGCAGGGACACGTCGCCGATCCGTATCTCGTACACGGCGGGGCGTGGCTGGTCGAGCCGGTGGTCCTTGTGCTGGATGCGCTGATGCAGCTGCCGCAGCTCGGGTCCCGGCTCGACCCCGAGATCGTCCACAAGCGACTGTCTGGTCGTCCCGTAGAGCCTGAGCGCGTCGGCCTGGCGGCCACCCCGGTACAGGGCGGTCATCAGGTGGCCCACGAGCCGTTCGCGGGTGGGGTGGGCGCGGGCAATGGCGACGAGCTCGCTTGCCACGAGGGTGTGCTGCCCCAGCTGAAGGCGTGCCTCGGCGCGCAATTCGATGGCGACCAGCCGCAGCTCCTCCAGCGGCCCGTGCAGCCGTTGCCGTAGTGGTTCGCCGGCCACATCGGCCAGCAACGGGCCACGCCACAGGCCGAGCGCGGCGTCGAGGAGCTTCCCTCGCTGTTCGGCCTGGTCGGTGTCGATCGCCTGGTGCACGGCGCGGACGAACTCGTCGCTGTCGATCACGTGATCGTCCGGCTCGACGACGTAACCGTCGGCGCGAGTGGTGATGCGCACCGCATACTGCGCCAGGGCCGTCCTCAGCCTCCCGATGTAGGTGTGGATGGTGCCGCGGGCGGTGCCCGGTGGGCGCTCCGGCCAAAGCAGGTCGATGAGGCGGCCGGTCGGGACCAGACGACCCGCGTCGAGGAGCAGGACGGCCAGCAGGCAGCGCTCCTGGCGGCGGCCGCCGATCTCGACCGGGTTGCCATCATGGCGCGCCTCGAACGGACCGAGCAACCGGAACTCCACTTTGTCAGGACGGGCTGGCCCGTGCGGTCGGTTGTCGACCCGCGACGATGAGCCGGATGGTGAGCCGATGGTCAGAACGCATGACGATGCTTTGGGCCATGCGTAGATTGTTTGTTTCGGCCCTGGCGATGGCCGCGATGCTGGTCCTGGCCCCGGCTCCGGCTCAGGCCGCGTCCACCACCACCACCACCACCGGCGGCGGCTTCGTGCCCGCGCCGCAGAGCCCTTTCGACCTTCCGGCGGGCGCCCGATGCGACTTCGCGGTCCACGGCGAGCCCGTCGTCGACGAGGTCCGCAAGCTCGTCATATCGTCCTATCCGGACGGTACGCCAAAGCGTGAGCTGTACGTCGGAGACCTGATCATGGAGGTGACCAACACCGAGACGGGCGCGTCGACGCTGGCCGACGCGAGCGGCAGCGCCCTTGTCGAGCATGCCGCGGACGGATCGCAGACCTGGTTCGTCGTCGGCCCGGTGATGCTCGGCTTCCGCGAAAACGCCGGAAGCCTCCCGCGCGGGATATGGATCGTCGATGGAGTCTTCACCGTCGAGTTCTCCCCGGATCTGATCCACAAGACCATCACGATGGTGCACGGGACGACACACAACGTCTGCACCGACATCGACTGATCCTTTTTCGAAAGCTCCATTGAGGAGTCCCCTTCGCGACCCGGCAGCGTCCGTCTTGTCCGCCGGTGAGAAAATCACTGCTTCCACGACTTCGGGGAGGCGCGGTGAAGGCGAGCGAAACAACGCTCAAGGGACTACTGCAAGGGGAGCGGCAGTACCTGATACCGCTTTACCAGCGTCGCTACAGCTGGAAGCGCAGTCATCTGGAGCAGATGTGGAACGACGTCCTCGGCCTGATCGACACCGACCTGTCCATGACACACTTTCTCGGCTCGGTGGTGCTGGCACCCAACCCGGCCAACACGCCCGCCGGGTCCAGAGCTGGCTGGTTGTGGACGGTCAGCAGCGGCTGACGTCGCTGAGCATCCTGCTGTGCGCGATCAGGGATCACCTCCGCAACACCGATGCCGAGGGCGCGACCCGAATCGACGATCTCTATCTGCTCAACAAGTGGGCGAAGGGATTGTCGCGATATACGGTGCTGCCGACCCAGGCCGACCGCAAATCGTGGATCTCCCTGGTGGAGCGGACGCCCGACGCCGGCGGCGAAGACCCCATTGGCATCGCCTACAACTACTTCCTTGGGGTCCTCGCGGTCGGCGCCGAGGACGGCCGGCCGTTCGATCTCGAGCAGCTGGAGCAGATCATCGTGGCCCGCCTCAGCATCGTCGAGATCGCGGCCCACGCGGACGACAACGTGTACCGCATCTTCGAGTCCTCAACCACACCGGGCAGCGACTCACCCAGGCGGACCTGCTGCGCAACTACCTGTTCATGCGGCTGCCCACCCGGGCCGAGCATGTCTACGAGTTTCAGTGGCTGCCGCTACAGGAACTGATGGCCGACGACGAGCTGACCCAACTGGTGTGGCTCGACCTGGTGCTGCGCGGCGACGACCGGGCGACGCAGGAGTCCACGTATCAAACTCAGCAGCAGCGCCTGGCGAGGATCGCCGACGAAGCGGGCATTGAGGCGTGGATCGCCGAGCTGCACCGCCGGGCTCGCCTTTACGACCGGATCCTGCGGCCCGACAGTGAGCCGGATCAGGTGCTGCGTCACGCCTTGGACCGGCTCAAGCGCTGGGGTGCCGCGGTCGTGGAGCCGATTGCCCTGCTCGTCTTGTTGGCGCGGGAGGATGGCCGGCTGACATACGCGGACGCGGCCGAGTCGCTGCGGGTCGTGGAGAGCTATCTGGTCCGGCGGATGATCGCGGGCATTCCGACCAACAACAACAATCGGCTGCTCATGTCGGTGGTCAAGGAGTTGGGGGATGCCGCGCCGACCGCGGCGGAGATCACCCGGCTGCTGTCGGGCCCACGACGGCGCTTTCCCACCGACCAGCTCATCCGGGAGGCCGTCCTTGCCAACCCGTTTTACTGGAACGGGCGCGGCCCGCAGCGGACCTATGTGTTGCGGTGCGTCGAGGAGGCATACGAGCACGGTGAGCCGCTCGACTTCGCCAGGTCCAGGCTGGCGATCGAGCATGGTGCTGCCGCAGTCACCCACCGCGGAGTCGCTCGGCATGCTGGCCGCCGACGCGCCCGGTGAGTCGCCCGATGAGCTGCACAGCTCGCTGGTGCACACCCTCGGCAACCTCAGCCTGACCGCGTACAACGGAAAGCTCGCCAACGACACGTTCGACCTCAAGAAGAAGATCCTTGCCGACAGCGGGCTGGCCATGAACCGGGAGATCGCGGAGGCGCGGCAGTGGGCGCGCACCGAAATCCACAAGCGCGGGCGCGCGATGGCGGAGAAGATCATCAAGATCTGGCCGGGGCCTGACCGCAGTGCCATGACGGAGCCGTTGAAGCCGCAGTGGGCGCTGATGACGACCGTGCTGGCGTCGATCCCGGCGGGCCGATGGACCAGTTACAGCGATGTGGCGACCGTGATCGGGTCGCATCAGGTGCCGGTCGGCGTGCGGCTGGCCAACGTGTCGGTGCCCAACGCGCATCGGGTGCTCAAGCTGAACGGTTCGATCTCCCCCGAGTTCCGCTGGACGGACCCGCAGCGCACGGACGACCCGCGCAAGGTGCTCGAAGCCGAGGGCGTGGCCTTCGACGCCAACGGGCGAGCTGCGCCGATGCAGCGGATGACGGCGGACGACCTGGCCAAGGCGATCGGGCTCGACGCCGAAACCGGAGCCCACATCCCGCCGGACTGATACCGCGGCTGCCCGCGGTATCGGCTCTTCGGGCCCGAGCTTCCGTCCGGTCGGTCATCGCCGTATACCGCCAGCTTCCGGTTGGCTATGGTGATCAGTGAGTTTCCAATTCTCGATCGGCGTACCTGGCCGTATGTCCCGGATCCGGAACGGAGGACAGCTCGTGGTTTCCCCTATTGAAACGGCGGCGGTCGATGGCACAGAGCCGCAACGTCCCATCCCGCGATTCCTGACCGAATACACGCCGACCCGCTGGCGTCGCCGTCTGTTCGGTCCGTTGTCCCGGACGCCGGCACACTCCAAAATGGGCGAGACCTGGCACGTCGCGGCGCGCACCGCGCCCGACGAGCTGGTGATCGTGGACCGGGCGCCGGACATCGACCCGGACGGCCCGACCTCGCGCACCTACACGCAGTGGGCCGAGCTCGTCGACCAGAGCGCGGCATGGTTGCACCAGGCCGGGGTCAGGCCGTGGGACAGGGTCGCCATCATCAAGACGAACCATCTCGATATTGTCATCCTTGGTTGCGCAATCGCCCGGATCGGCGCGATTCCGTGCATGTTTTCCGGCTCCTATGGGCCCGAGGCGTTCATCCCGATGCTGGAGCGGCTCGAGGGCGCGTTCGTGCTCACCGACCGGCACAACATCGAAAAGTGCGGCATCACCGAGGACGTGGTGTCCCGGCTGACCGTGCGCACGATCAGCTGCGACGCGGTGCCGGACCGGCCGGACGTCGCGGTGCTCGACGAGTTCAAGGACGCGCCGCCGGTCGAGCCCAATATGCGCGAGCTCAAGGAGCCGGTGGTCATCACGCACACCTCGGGCACGACCGGCATTCCCAAGCTGGTCATGCACTCCGCGGAGTCCATCTACGCGATGGCGATCGTCGAAACCGAGCGCTGGCCACGATTTGGGCTGCGCCGCAGCGATACCGTGTTCTTCTGCGACCCCTACACGCACGAGCGGCTTACCACGATGCAGCTCGCGATGGCCCGGGTCGGGCCGAGGGTCGTGTTCATGTCCGACCCCTTCTCGCCGAGGCTGCGGGAGCTGCTCACCGAGCACAAGCCCACGCTCGTGGAGGCCCTGCCCAACATCTACCTCGTGTGGGAGCCGTTGACCCGTGAGCCCGCGGGCTACTTCAGCAATGTGCGCGAATATGTGAATTCGTTCGACGCCATACACACCCGGACCATCCGGACGTTCATGGCGGCGACCAAGCGGCGTTTCCCGATCTGGGTGCAATCCTGGAGCCAGAGCGAAAACGGCGCCCTGTGCATTCGGCCCTTTTTCCGTTTTGTGGTACGGCGTCGAGGCCACCGGCCGCCGCCGACTCAACTGATCGGGTGGCCGATCCCGTTCCACGCCAAGCTGCGCGCAGTTGACCCGGACACGGGCAAGGAGGTGCCGCGCGGCACGGTCGGCCTGGTCGAGATCGACCAGCCCGGGCGGTGCCTCGCCTACGTCGGCGAGCAGGACCGCCACGACCTCAAGTGCAACGAATGGTGGTGGAACACGGGAGACCTCGGCGTGTTCAACCGGTGGGGCGCGGTGCGGATCGTGGACCGGGAGATCGACCAGATCCCCGGCGGCAGCGCGATCGAGTTCGAGGATCTGATCCTGGATCGCATTCCATACACCACCGAGGTGATCGTTTTGCCCGTTGCCGGAGATTTGCCGGTACCGGTCGTCAGCACAGAAAACGATATCCCCCTCGACAAGCAGGACTGGGCCGCGGCGGTCGCGGATCTGTCCCCGATGGCGGAGCCGATCCAGATCCGGTGGGACGAGTTCCCGCGCACCGGCACGTGGAAGATCCGCCGGGTGCACCTGCGCGAGCAGTTGTTCAGCGGTTCCCAGGCCATCGGCATCGGCCGCTGGACCTGATCCGCCGTGCTGGATTTTCTCGGGCGGGCGGCATATAGCGCCCGCCGGTGGATGATTGTGACGGCCGCGGTGTTTCTCGCCGCGGCCGGCGCATGGGGTAGCGGCGCATTCGACGACCTGGTGGGCGGCGGCTTCACCTATGCGGCGAGCGAGAGCTCACGCTCGGCCGACGTGGAGCGCGAGAGCCTGGGCCGCAACGACGCCGACGTCGTCGTGCTTTTCCGCAGCGACCGCTGGAGCGTCGACGATCCCTCGTTCCGTGACGCCGCGACGAAGTTGCTCGACACGCTGCCCGACGAGCGGATCGAGGGCGTCACCGACTATTGGGTGACCGGGTCGCCGGCCATGGTGAGCACCGACCGGCGGTCGACCTTTGCCGCGGTGCAGATCGCCGGGGCGGACGAGAACACCAGGCTCACCAACTATCAGGCCATCAAAGGGTTGCTGGCGAGCCCCGACCTGGAGGTCACCGCCGGCGGGCCGCTGGCCATGTTTGACGATGTGAACGTGCAGAGCAAGGCCGACCTCACCCGCGCCGAGGCGCTGGCGCTGCCGGTGCTCTTCGTGCTGCTGGTCTTCATGTTTCGCAGCCTGCTCGCCGCGCTGTTGCCCGTCCTCATCGGACTGTTGGCGATCGTCGGATCGTTGGCGGCGCTGCGCCTGCTGAGCCTGGCCACCGAGGTCTCGATCTTCTCGGTCAACGTGGTGACCCTGCTCGGGCTCGGCCTTGCCATCGACTACAGCCTGTTTATGGTGGGCCGGTTCCGGGAGGAGCTCGGGCAGGGTTATCCGGTCCCGGAGGCGTTGCGGCGCACGATGGTCACCGCCGGGCGCACGATCGCCGTCTCGGCTGTCACCGTCGCGCTCGCCCTGGCCAGCCTGTTGGTCTTCCCGCAGGTGTTCCTGCGGTCCATCGCGTTCGGCGGGATCGCGGCCGTGCTGCTGGCGGCGACGTTCGCGTTGACGGCGATGGCGGCCCTGCTCGCCGTGCTCGGGCAACGGTTGCGGGCGCGCGGGGCCAAGGCTGGGACGGGCGGTGGCACGTGGGCGCGGATCGCGCGCGCCGTGATGCGCCGGCCGATCCTGGTCGGTGTGGGAGTCGTGGCCGTGCTCGTGGTGATGGGCCTGCCGTTCCTGCGCATCTCCTACGGTTGGCTGGACACGCGTGTCCTGCCGGAGTCGGCCGAGAGCCGGCAGGTGCAGGAGTCCATTGTGGACTCCTTCCCGGCGAGCGTGACCCAGCCGGTCGAGGCGATCGTCACGCTGCCCCGGCCGGTGTCGGATCCCGCGAGCACGCAGGAACTGGCCGCCTACCGCGATCGGATCGCGGCACTGTCCGGAGTGGACGATGTTTTGATCACGGGTGCGGCGGGGAACACGGCACGCATCACCGTGCGCAGCGATGTGGAACCGATTTCTGAGGAGGGGCGCCGCCAGGTCGACGCCATCCGCGCGGTCTCACCACCGCCGGGCGGCGAGGTGCTCGTGGGTGGCGACGCCGCGGGGTTTGCCGACCTGATGGACATGCTGCGGCAGCGGTTGCCGTGGATGATGCTGCTCATCGGGCTCACCACGTTTGTGTTGCTGTTCTTCGCGTTCGGCTCGCTGATCCTGCCGATCAAGGCCATCGTGATGAACGTCCTGAGCCTCTCGGCGGCCTTCGGTGCAATCGTGTGGATCTTCCAGGACGGGCGGCTGACCGGCATCCTGGACTACACCTCCACCGGCAACATCGATGTCGTACAACCTATCCTGATCCTGGCCATCGCGTTTGGACTGTCGATGGACTATGAGGTCTTCCTGCTGTCGCGGATCAGGGAACAATATGACCTGTCCGGCGACAACACCGAAGCCGTGGCGGCGGGCCTCGAACGGACCGGCCGCATCATCACCGGTGCCGCGCTGCTGCTCGTGGTCGTGATCGTGTCCTTTGCGACCTCGGGCGTGCTCGTCGTCAAAATCATCGGCATCGGGTTGGCGATCGCCATCCTGGTCGACGCCACCATCGTCCGGGCGCTGCTGGTGCCCGCGAGCATGCGCCTGTTTGGCCGGATCAACTGGTGGGCGCCGGGCCCGCTGCGCAGACTTTACGCCCGCTGGGGAGTGTCGGCCTGATCGTAGTCACGCCACGGGCGCCGTTCTCCGAACTTGTGGCGTGACAACGATAATCAGGGTGGCTGCCGGGTGGCGCGGTCAGCGCAGACCCATTTCCATCAGCCGAGTCGAGTGGACGCTTCCGGTCAGCTCCATAGCTTTCTGGATCCGTTCCTCCGGTGTGGTGTCGATGAGCCTGCGGCCCGGCCAGATCTCGTAGTCTCCGATGTGGTCGGCGTGCTGCCGCATTCCGGCCTGGAATGGCGCCTCCCACCGCCGAAGCTGGTCGTAGACGGGCAGTTCGGTCCACATCGCCATGCCGCGCGCGACGACGTCGAGCAGGCGCCGCTTCTCCTGCGGGTGGCTCTCCAGGTATTCGCGGATGATCGAGGTGCCGACCGCGAGGTGCCGCACCTCGTCGATCGCGGCGCCCTTTTCCAGGTCGGCCATCACCGGGTCGAGCGGTCGCCATTTGCGCTCGCTCAACTCAAACGACGGTGCGAGGAAGCCCTCGACCAGCACGGTCAGCAGCACGACGCCGCCGTAGAAGTCGTCGTTGTCGCGAACGATGGGCAGGCCGAAATCCTCGATCGGCTGGAGAATGGTCTGCCGGTCCTCGCCCGCCAAGCGTTCTATGACATCGGGGATATCGGTTTCACTGATGCCGAGGTTGGTCATGTGGTTGCGGAAAATCATCGCGTGCCGGGTCTCGTCGACCAGTTGGGTGGCGTAGAACTCCATGGTCGTCGAGTCGGGTGCGCAGGCCATCAAATATCCCAGGGCGCGCGCCGCCCGCTCCTCCGCCAGTGCACGGAAGGCCACCTCCGCCAGGAGCGCTTCGTAGAGCGGGCCGGGTGCGCGGATAAAGTCCGGTGTGGACACTTCCGGGCCGTAGCCGACCACGTTGCCCCGCAATGTCCGCTGGGGCACATTGGTAAACCAGTACAGCAGGTCGCATTCGCGCGCGGTGAGCCGGAGAGTGCCCGCGCCGTCGAAAAGCGTTGGCGCCGCATCCCAATCGGCGGCGGCGTCCCTGCCTACGTTTGCGGCGGTGTCTTTGCCCACGTTTGCGGCGGTGTCCCTGCCCATGTTTGCAGTGGCGTGACCGGCAGCGGCAGGCCTGGCGACGGCCGCTGTCACCGGTGAGGGCCGCCGTGCCATTACGGCCGGGGTGGGAGCGGCCGGCGCGACCGGTGCAATCGTGACCGATGCGGTCGCGGACGGCGTTGAAGTGGCCTGCGCTGGCGTCTCCGGCTCGGCCGATGCGGCCGGTGCCATTGCCGCTGCCGCTGGCGTGGCCGGATTGGCCGGCGTGGCCGGATTGGCTGATGCTGCCGCCGGTGTGGTTACGGCCGACGCGGTTGCGACTGATGCGGGCGTGGCTGATGCGGCCACCGCCGATGTGGCTGTGGCGGAAGTGGTTGCGGCGGGCGCTGGCGTGGCCGGTGCGGCGGCGGGTCCGGCGGGCGCGGGCGTGGCCGGTGCGGCGGCGGGTCCGGCGGGCGCTGGCGTGGCTGATGCGGCCGGTGCGGATCCGGCCGGTCCGGGCGTGGCCGATGCTACTGCCGACGGCGTCGGAATGGCTTGCGCCGGGGTGGCCAGTGCAAGCGCGGCCGATGTGGTTGTGGCTGGGGACGGCGGCGGCGAGACGGGTTGGCGTTGCTCGGCCATTGTCAGCGGGCCGGTACCGTCCAAATAGTCTACTAAGGACTGTGTGAGGCTGGTCCGCGACGGCGGGTGGAAGGCAAGACATTGGGTGGCGGCGGACAGGTAGGCGACGTCGTTGGAACCGATGAAGGCCATGCCACCCAAGAGTTCCACGGCTCGCCGGGCGGCGTCGCCGATGGCGTCCTGCGCGCCGAAGCGGGCCATGAGCACAGCGGCCAGTGCATCGTTGTCGGTCTCGCCGGCCATCATGGCCCTGGCCGCGCCCTCCAGCAGCAGTGTGCCCGTTTCCAGCCGTCCGCTGAGCGCCGCCCGGTCGCTGGCCGAGCCGCGCGAGCCCGCGAGCGTGCGCTCCACGAGCGCGCTGGCCATGCCAAGATAGGACGCCGAGATGAGCAGTTCGAACCAGATGAAACCGGTTGTCTGCAGATCGTCCAAGGCGCCATCGGGGGTGCTGTCGGTGCGTACCACCAATTCTTCCTCAACGAGCACATCGGTCAGGCGCACCTCGTCGCTTTCCGCTCCGGCCAGGATGCTACTGGCCCAGAACGGGTGGCGGCTGATGCCGGCCAGGGTCGAGGGAATCAGCAGGAAAGCGGTCTCTGGCGGTCCATCAGGCGTCGGCAGGGCGATGCTCGCGGTGAGCAGATCCATCGAGCGTGACAGGCTGCAGGGCTTTTTTGAGCCATTTATGCGGTACCCTCCCTCAGCCCGCGCAGCGGTCATGGTCGGCGAGAGTATGCCCTGATCCGGGCGCCCCTCGGCGAATCCGGAGGCGACCAGAAGGTTGTTGCCGGTGATGGCCTCGAGCAGGGCCCATTCCATCCCGGACCGCTGGATGCTTTCGGCGAACGTGAACAGCGTCGCCACCGAGAAGTGGTGCATCGTCGTGGCCACGGCCAGAGACGGTGCATACGAGCCGACCGCCCGCATCACGCGGACCGCTTCCAGCGGGCTCGCGCCGAGCCCGCCGTAGTCGCGCGGGATGACCAGCGCAGGCCCCCGGCTGGCCCGGAACACGGGCATTGTTTCTGCGCCCGATGACTCCCGCTCAGAGAACGGTATCTTCGCCAGCCCGTCGATCAGGCCGGGGAGGTAGGTTTCGCAGGCCTCACGGGCCTGGTCGAGTGATCGCATTGGTCGGGCCTCCAGCGCCGCTCAGGTGTTCGCTCGGGGATTGACGAGGGCACGGGCCGCGCTGCGGCGCAGCTTGCCCGACGGGGTCTTGGGCAGGGTGCCCGGCGGCAGCACCGTGACGACCGCGGGCCGCACGTCGATCTCGGCCGTGATCCGGTTGATGACCGCCTCCCGGATCGCTTGCACCGCAAGCGGATCGCCAGCGCTGCGGGACTCGACAAGCACGGCGAACGATTCGCGCGCCACACCATCGCCGGCCAGCAGCCGCACGGCCGCGACGTTGCCGTCGCGCACCCCGGGCACGGCAGCCGCGGCGCGCTCGATGTCGGTCGGGTAGATGTTGCGGCCGGCCATGATGATGGTGTCTTTGCGGCGGCCGCAGACCACGATCTGGCCGCCGCAAAGATACCCTTCGTCGCCGATGTCCAGCCAGCCGTCGTCGTCGCGTGCCGGCACGAAGCCCTGCTCGGTAAGGTATCCGTCGGTCACCGCGGGGCCGCGCAACTGCAGCCGGCCCACCTCGCGGTCGCCCAGCGCACGGCCCCCGTCGTCAACCACGCGCACTTCGACCCCGGGCAGCGGTGCCCCGAGCAGCGGCAGACGCCGCACCGCGCCTTCGGCCGCATCAGTCGCACCGGCCGCACCGGCCGCATCGGCCGCACCGGCCGCATCGGCGGCGCGGGCCGTTTCGGTCGCGTGGGCGGCATCGGTGGCACCGGTCGCACGGGCCGCATGGGCGGCATCGGTGGCATGGGCCGTTTCGGTCGCGTGGGCGGCGTGGGCGGCATCGGCGGCGCGGGCCGCACGGGTGGCACCGGCCGAGCCGGCCGCGTCGACCGGCACCGCGCGACGGTTGCGTTCGAGCTCGACGGCGTCCACCACGTCTGCCACGAGCGGGTCGGCCAGTTCGGACAGCGAGATGACCAGTGTGCTCTCCGCCGCGCCGTAGCAACAGTTCACGGCGTGCGGCTTGAACCCGAAGCGCGCCGCGGCGGCCGTAAACCCGTCCATCGTCGCGGGGTCGATCGGCTCGGCGCCGTTGGCCGCGACTCGTAATCGGGACAGGTCCAGGGAGCCCGGGTTGGCCGCCGCGAGGTGCCGGGTGAGGATCGCCCAGGCGAAGTTCGGCGCCGACGTGATAGTGCCGCCATACTTGCTGAGCAGCTCGGCCCACAGCAGCGGGCGGGAGAGAAAGTCGGTGGGCGCCACGCTGACCTGCCCGATGCCGCTGAACATCGGCGAGAGCAGGCAGCCCACCATGCCCATGTCATGAAACAGCGGCAGCCAGGACACCATGACGTCCCGGTTTTCGTCGTACTCGAGGTGGGCGATCGTGTCGGTGAGGTTCGCATACAGGTTGCCGTGCGTGATCCGCACCGCGCGTGGGTCGGCGGTCGAGCCGCTGGTCAGCTGGAGCAGCGCCACGCTTTCCTCGGTCGCCTCAACGAAACCGGTCTCTGCGAAGCCAGCCCCAACGGCACCAATCTCTCCGAAAACGGTCTGAAGGGAGTCGGTCGCAGCGAAGCCGGTCGCAGTGGAGCCGGTCGCAGTGGAGCCCGTCCCAGCGGCGCCTATCTCTGCGGCGCCTAGCTTTGCGGGGCCTATCTCTGCGGAAGCGGTCGCTGCGGAGTCGGTCTCACCGAAGTCGGTGCCAGCGGAGTCCGTCCCAGCGAGACCGGTCTCGGCGATCGCGGCGGCGCCGCTGTTTCTGTGCAGCTCCGCGATCATGTGGTGGGCGATGCCGTGTCCCGCCAGCACGGGCAGCATCGGTGCGAACGGCTCACCCACGAGCACCATGCGCGCATCGATCATGTGCAGCGCGCGGAGCGTGTCGGCGAGCCAGACCTCCAGGTCGGTGCGCGGCGTCGGCTGGTGCAGCATCGTGACGCTGCCACCGGCCAGCCAGACGGCCTGCGCCGCCGGCGCGACCTCGGCGGGTTGCCCGGCAAGGATCGCGACGGCCTGCCCCGGCAACAATCCTGCCTCCATCATGCCGCGGGCGAGGCTCCTGGCCTGTTGGTGCACCTGCCCCCAGGTCCGCGAAACGGGCCTATTCGGCTCTCCGGTCACCATCCCGCGCGGCGAGCGTGCGGCGGTGGCTATGACGCTGTCCATAAATCGGCTCATCTGCTGCCTACCCGGGTCGGTGTTATAGCGTTGGCGCCAAGAATATTTATATGCCTCGGTGGTGGCGAGCGACTGTCCGATTTAGGCAGATCGATGGTGAGGTGGTGTCGGTCGTGTATGAACCCGGCGAACAGATGCTTGAGTTGGTCCGGTCCGACGTGTATGAACCCGGCGAACAGATGCTTGAGTTGGTCCGGTCCGAGGCCGCAGCGGTGCTCGGCTGCCCGATCGAGGATGTGCCGGCGGATCGGCCGTTTGCCGACCTCGGTTTTGACTCGCTCACCGCGCTGGAGCTGGCCGATCGGCTCACCGCGGCGACCGGTGCTGCGCTGCCGGGCACGCTGGCCTTCGACTATCCGACTCCGGCCGCGCTCGCAGCGTACCTCATAGGAATGGAAAAGCCCGAGCAGATTGCGGAGAAAGCCGACCGTTTCCATGAGGAACCGATTGCCATTGTTTCTATGTCTTGTCGGTACCCGGGCGGCGTCGCCACGCCCGAGGAGTTTTGGGAGCTGCTGTCGGCCGGGCGCGACGCGATCGGCCCGTTTCCCGACGATCGCGGTTGGGATACCGGTATCTACGATCCCGACGGGGATCGCCCCGGATCATCATATGTGCGACACGGCGGTTTTCTTGATGGTGCGGGCGATTTCGACACCTCGTTCTTCGGGCTTTCGCCCCGGGACGCGCTGGCCACCGATCCGCAGCAGCGGTTGATGCTGGAGCTGTCGTGGGAGGCGCTGGAGCGGGCCGGGATCACCCCGCACAACCTGCGCGGCAGCGACACGGGCGTGTTCACCGGGGTCATCGCGAGCGATTACGCCACAAGGATTGCCGACCTGCCCGCCGAGACGGACGGGTTCGTGCTCGTGGGCAACGCGCCCAGCGTCGTTTCCGGACGGGTGGCCTACACGCTCGGGCTGGAGGGTCCGGCGCTGTCGGTCGACACGGCGTGTTCGTCGTCGTTGGTGGCGTTGCATCTGGCAGTGCGCGCGCTGCGCGCGGGGGAGTGCTCGCTCGCGCTTGCCGGCGGTGTCACGGTGCTGGGCTCTCCACTGGTGTTCACCGAGTTCAGCAGGCAGCGTGGGCTGGCGCCCGATGGGCGGTGCAAGTCGTTCGCCGCGGCCGCGGATGGCACGGGTTGGGCGGAGGGAGCCGGTGTCCTGTTGCTGGAGCGGCTGTCCGACGCGCGCCGGCATGGGCACCCGGTGCTCGCACTGATCCGGGGCAGCGCGGTCAACTCCGACGGCGCCTCCAACGGGCTGACCGCGCCCAACGGCCCGGCACAGCAGCGGCTCATCCGGCTGGCATTGGGCGATGCCGGCCTAAGACCGTCCGATGTGGACGCGATCGAGGCGCACGGCACCGGCACGCGGCTGGGTGATCCGATCGAAGCCCAGGCGTTGCAAGCGGTCTACGGGCACGGGCGGGAGCGCCCGCTGTGGGTGGGATCGGTGAAGTCCAACATCGGCCACGCCCAGGCCGCCGCGGGAGTGGCAGGCGTCATCAAGCTGGTGTTGTCACTCCACAATGGACAATTGCCGCGCACGCTTCACGTGGACGAGCCGACCCCGTTCGTCGATTGGTCCTTGGGCCGGCTTGAGCTGCTCACCTCGGCGCGGGCCTGGCCGGCGGCCGATGAGCCACGCCGGGCCGCGGTGTCGTCCTTCGGGATCAGCGGCACCAACGCGCACGTCATCCTCGAAGAGGCACCCCCGGCGGGGCCGCCCGCGCGCCCCACGGGGCGGGGCGTCACGCCGCTGCCGCTGTCCGCACGCACCGAGACCGCACTGCGCGCACAGGCGCGGCGCTGGGCCGACCATCTCGCACAGCACCCCGGGCTGTGGCCCGACGAGGTCGCCGCGGCGGCCGTGCGGCGCACGTCCTTCGAGCGGCGTGCGGTGGTGTTCGACCCGGCCGGTCTCGGCGCGCTTGCCGAGGGGACGCCCACGCCGGCCGTCATCACCGGGACCGCAAGCGAGGGCAGGCTCGCGTTGCTGTTCCCCGGCCAGGGCGCGCAGCGGGTCGGCATGGGCCGCGAGCTGGCCAAGGCCGTGCCCGAGTTCGCCGCCGCGATGGACGAGATCTGTGCGGAGCTGGACCGGCACCTCGACCGTCCAATGAGGAGCATCATCGACGGCGACGCGGATCTGTTGGAGCAGACCGGATACACCCAACCGGCGATGTTCGCGATCGAGGCCGCACTGTTCCGGCTGATCCAGGCGTGGGGGGTGAAGCCGGGCTTCCTGCTGGGCCACTCCATCGGCGAGCTCACCGCCGCATACGCGGGCGGCGCGCTGTCGTTAGTGGACGCCTGTCGGCTGGTCGCCGCGCGCGGAGGGCTGATGCAAGCCCTGCCGCCGATCGGCGCCATGGTGGCGATCCAGGCGACACCCGACGAGGTGTCCCCGCTGCTGGACGGCGACGTGGCGCTGGCCGCGGTCAACGGGCCGCGCTCGGTTGTCGTTTCGGGGACGCGCGAGGCGACCGATCGCCTCGCGGCGGCCTTCGCCGAACAGGGCCGGCGCACGACCAGGCTGCGGGTGAGCCACGCGTTCCACTCCCCGCTGATGGAGCCGATGCTTGCCGAGCTGAGCGCGGTGGAGCGCGACACGTCCGCGCGCGAGTCGGCCATCCCGGTGGTGTCCAACGTGACCGCGCTGCCGATGACCACGATCGAGCCGGGCTACTGGGTCCGCCACGCGCGCGAGCCGGTGCAGTTCGCCCGGAGCATCGGCTGGTTGCGGGAGCAGGGCGTGACCAACTTCCTCGAGGTCGGGCCGGGCGGCGTGCTGTCGGGGATGACGCTGGACTGCCTGGGAGAGTCCGGAGTGGACAGTGCGGCCATCCCGCTGCTGGCGCAGGGCCGGGGCGAAGTCGAGTCGGTGCTGGAAGCCCTGGCGCGGCTGCACGTGCGCGGCCCGGCGGTGGACTGGGGCGTGGTCAACCGTGGGCCGTGGCATCGTGCCGCCGCACTGCCCACATATCCCTTCCAG